>NZ_JBHTBJ010000059.1:0-34375 GCF_042664765.1 Paractinoplanes rhizophilus
GCAGATCCACGATGACCATCGAGGCGGTGCGCCCGCGCGCTCCCGCTTCCCCGCGGCGCGAGCGGCCCCGGCGACGGCGCGTCCGGCTCCGGCGCCCGCCTCGCCGGTCTCAGCCGCGCCGGCGACAGCGGTGCCGTCAGCCCCGGCGGAACTGGCGCGGCCGGCCGCGGTGGCCGGGTCCACGGCCGTGCCGACCCCATCGGCGGCGGCCGGCGCGGCCAGGCGGCGGGCCGCGCGCATCAGGCTGACCACGAAGTGCACCGAGACGATCGCGTTGACCGCGTGCAGCCCGCCGATGGTCAGGCCGACCGGCGTGGTCGCGCCGGCGTCGTCGGTGAGCCCGTTGGCCAGGGCGGCCAGCAGCACCTGCAGCAGCACCACGCCGAACGGCAGGACCGCCAGGCCGACGACCCGGCCCGGCGCCCGGGACAGCAGCGCCAGCGCCGTGCAGATCAGGGTGAGCGCCGGGATCACGGCCATCCCGTTGATGCTGTGCAGCGCGTACGAGCCGTCGTCGCCGGCCGGCTTGGTGAACCCGCCGACGGCGGCGAACACGAACTGCAGGGCGAAGGCGGCGAGCAGCAGCCCGCTCGCGATGACGAGAGCTTTCCGCATGACGGGCTCCTATCGGTGGGCCGGGTCGAGGGACCGGGCGACGTGGTCGGTGGCGGTCATCGCGCCGAAGGCGACGAGGCGTACGAGGTCGGCGTCCGCCGGGTGGGTGAGCCGCCAGAGCCCGACGTCGCCCCGGCTGATCGCGGCCGGCGCGAACGCGGCGAGCAAGGCGATCCGGGCGCCCACGCGATCGGCCGGCGGCAGGTCGCGGACCAGATCGGCGGCCCACTCGGCGGGCCGGGCCGGGTGCGCGCCGTCCTCCCACCGGACCGTGCCCGCCACCGTCTCCCGGGCGGCCTCGCCCAGCAGGTCTCCGCCGGCCGCGAGCCGCAGCGCCGCGTACGCGACCCCGACCGGGCTGTCCCCGGCCCAGGCGGGCGCGACGCCGGCCGGGACGAGCGTGAGGCTGCGGCCGGGCTCCAGCGCCGGGCGCGAGCGGGTGGTGCGCGCGTAGAACCGGCCGCCCGCCGACCGGACCGCCGGGAAGCGTTGCAGCCCGCCGGGCAGCAGGTCGGGGTCGAGCAGCGCCGAGACGACCCGGTTGATGAAGTGGAACGCCAGCAGGGTGCCGGACACCTCGGCGCCGTACGGGCTGCTCCAGCGCGACGTCCGCGGGGTGCGGCTGGCCGCGGCCCAGTCGGCCAGCTCGGCGTGCCGGGTCCCGGCCGGCCGGCCGCCGCCCGCGATGACCTCGGCGAGCGAGTGCTCCCCGAGCGAGTGCAGCAGCGTCACGTGCGCGTCGACGCAGAACCGGCAGCGGTTGGCCACCGACACCGCCGCCGCCACGACCTCCCGGTCGACCCGGGCGGCGGGCGGCGCCAGCAGCGCCTCGCGCATCAGCGCCCAGGTCGCGGCCAGGACGTCGGGCGCGGCCGAGAGCACCTTGAAGGTCGGCAGCGGTCCGAGGAAGTCCTCCCGCAGCTGCCGGTACACCTCCGCGACCGGCCCGGCTTCCGGCGGCGGGGACGGGGTGAAGAATCGGTACGTCATGGGTCTCGATGCTTGCCGCCCCGGGGCTGGAAAGCGTCCCGCCGCCGCAGGCACCTGGCCGCGGGGCGGCACGACCCGCGCGGTACTCCCACGTACTGCGATTGCAGGATGACCGGGCCGGGCGGCCGTCCTACAGTGCGACCATGCGACCGGATCTCCCCTACGTCCTGGGCGGCGCCGGCATCGGCGTGCTGCTGCTCGCCGACGCGGCCATCGCGCCCGACGCCGGCCCGGTCCGGGTGCTCGACGTCGCCCTGATCGTGGCGGCGGCGGCCGCCGTCGCGCTGTGCCGGCGGTTCCCGGCGCCGGCCCTGGTCGTGGTGACCGTGGCCATGCTGGCCCTGCACGTCCGGGTGCACGCGGGCGTGTCCGCCGCGTTCCCGGTCCTCGGCGTGGTCTACGTCGCCGCCTGGCGCGGCCACCGGGTGAGCGCCGCCGTGGCGAGCGTGCTCTTCCTGACCGGCTTCCTGGCCCACGACGTGGCCGTGGCCCCGGCCGGGCGGCCGGGCCAGGAGATCGTCGAGCGGACGTCGCTGCTGCTGGGTTGGTTCGTGGCGGCCAACGTCGCGGGGGTCGTCGCGCGGCAGCGCCGGGCGTACCTGGAACAGGCCGAGCAGCGGGCGATCGAGGCCGAGCGCACCCGCGACGAGATGGCCCTGCGCCGCGCCGGGGAGGAGCGGCTGCGCATCGCCCGCGACCTGCACGACTCGCTGACCCACAGCATCTCGGTGGTCAAGGTGCAGGCCGGGATCGCCGTGCACCTGGCCCGCAAGCAGGGCGCGGAGCCGTCCGCCGCGCTGCTGGCGATCCAGGAGGCCGGCGGCGCGGCGATGCGCGAGCTGCGGGCCACCCTGGAGGTGCTGCGCTCGCCGTCGGAGGGTGACCTGCCGGGCCTGGAGAACGTGGGCGAGCTCACCGACCGCACCCGCGCCGCCGGCGTCCCGGTCGAGCTCACCGTCACCGGCGCGGCCGGCGGGCTGCCGGCCGAGGTGAACCAGGCCGGCTACCGGGTCGTCCAGGAGGCGCTGACCAACGTGGCCCGGCACGCCGGCCCGGCCAGCGCCGAGGTGCGCCTCGACTACCAGCCCGCCCGGCTGACCATCGAGGTGACCGACGACGGCCGGGCGGACGGGCCGGTGACGCCCGGCGTGGGCCTGCGCGGCATGCGGGAACGCGTCGCCGGGCTGGGCGGCACGCTGCACGCCGATCGCCGGGACGGCGGCGGGTTCGCCGTACGGGCCGTCTTCCCGCTGGACGGCCGCGCGTGATCCGGGTGCTGCTGGCCGACGACCAGGCGCTGATGCGGGCCGGGTTCCGGGCCCTGCTCGACGCCGAGGACGACGTCGAGGTGGTCGGGGAGGCCGCCGACGGCGCCGCCGCGGTCGAGCTGGCCCGCCGGTGCAGGCCCGACGTGGTGCTGATGGACGTGCAGATGCCGGGGCTGGACGGCATCGAGGCCACCCGGCGCATCGCCGCCGAACCGGGCCTGAGCGGCGTCCGGGTGCTGATGCTGACCAATTACGGCCTGGACGAGTACGTCTTCGGCGCGCTGCGGGCGGGCGCGAGCGGCTTCCTGCTCAAGGACGCCGACCCGGCCGACCTGCTGCGGGCCGTCGCCGTCGTGGCCCGCGGCGAGGCGCTGCTGGCCCCGGCGGTCACCCGGAGGCTGATCAGCGAGTTCGTCACCGCGCCCGCCCCGGCCGACCCGGCGGCCGGCCGCGACCGGCTGACCGCCCGCGAGCAGGAGATGGTCGAGCTGGTGGCCCAGGGGCTGAGCAACGACGAGATCGCCGCGCGCATGGTGATCAGCCCGTTGACGGCGAAGACGCACGTCAACCGGGCGATGACCAAGCTGCACTGCCGCGACCGGGCCCAGCTGGTGGTATGGGCGTACGAGTCCGGGCTGATCACGCCGCGCCGCCGGTGAGCGTGGCGGGCCGGCCATTTTTCGCCGGGCCGGCGAACGTCACGGCGCGTCGCCGGTGCGCGTGGCGGGCAGCCCGAACAGGGCGAACACCGCCGGGTCGGCGAACGTCACGCAGCGCCGGACCAGCCCGCCGGAGATCGCGAAGACCTGCAGCGAATGCGCCCGCCAGCCGCCGTCGGCCGGGGCGTACGCGGCCAGCGCCGGGCCACCGTTGGCGCGCACCGGCAGCACCCGCCAGCCCGGCCCGCGCATGGCGAAGACCCGTTCCATGAACGTCCGGTAGTGCTCGCGGCCGGCCAGCCAGAGCGCCACCGGCGGCATCTCCAGCACGACGTCGGCGGCGAGCAGCCGGGTCAGGCCCGGCACGTCGGCCGCCTCGAACGCCGCCAGGTACCGCTCCACCACGCCGCGCTCGTCCGGATCGGCGGGCTCGCGCAGCTCCTCCAGCACCGGCGCGGCCGCCCGCAGGGTGGCGCGGGCCCGCTGCAGGCTGCTGTTGACCGACGCGACGCTGGTGTCCAGGGCCTGTGCCACCTCGGCGGCCGGCAACTGGAGCACGTCGCGCAGCACCAGGGCCGCGCGCTGCCGGGCCGGCAGCAGTTGCAGCGCGGCGACCAGGGCCAGCCGCAGCCCGGCCCGCTGCTGGGCGGCGACCGCGGGGTCGCCGAGCCGCGCGTCCGGGAAGGGCTGCAGCCACGGGACGTCCAGGCTCGGCGTCAGCGGCGCGTACGGGTCGTCGCCGGCCGGCGCCAGGCCGCTCGGCAGCGGCCGGCGGGCCTTGCCGTCCAGGGCGGTGAGGCAGACGTTGGTGGCGATCCGGTGCAGCCAGGTCCGCACCGAGGCGAGCTCCGGGTCGTACCGGCCGGCCGCCCGCCACGCCCGCACCATGGTCTCCTGCACCAGGTCCTCGGCCTCCTCGACCGACCCGACCATCCGGTAGCAATGGGCCAGCAGGTCGCCGCGGAAAGTTTCGTGCAGATCCGTCTCCGCCACGGCGATGAGTCTGGCATCCGGCGCCGGTATGTGGTGGGTGAGGGCGGCCGGACGAGCCGCCACCGCAGGAGGGATCCCGCCATGGGACAGGTCATCGTGATCCAGTTCGCCACGCTCGACGGCGTCGTCTCCGACCCGGACGGCCGCGCCGGGACGAGCTACGGCGGCTGGGCGTTCCGGTTCGGCGCCGGCCCGGTCACCGAGGACAAGTTCCGCCTCGGCGCGAGGCTGGCGGACGGCGTGCTGCTCTTCGGCCGGCGCACCTGGGAAAGTTTCGCCGGGTTCTGGCCCACCCGCGACGACAGCTACGCGCGGCGGCTGAACGCCGCGGCCAAGCGGGTCGCCACCCGCACCGGCGTCGACGCCGGCAAGTGGGCGAACTCGGCGGCGGTCGACGGCGACCCGATCGATTGGGCGAAGCAGGAGCGGGAGCGCCGCGACGTCATCGTGATCGGCAGCCTGAGCCTCGTGCACGCCCTGGCGGCCGCCGACCTGGTCGACGAGTACCGGCTGATCACCTTCCCGGCGGTCGTCGGCGCGGGCGATCGGCTGTTCGCCGGCGGGGCACCGGCCGACTTCCGCTTCGCGTCGGTCGAGCCCCTCGGCCGGGCCGCCCTGACCGTGCTGCGGCGCTCCCGGTAGGCCGGCGCGCCGGCCGCGTGCTTCGACGGGCTGCAGTCCGCAGCTGGCACACACGCCCGGCGCCCGGTAGGCCGGCGCGCCAGCGCGCTCACTCGGCGGGCGGGCTGTTCCTCCGGCGGAGCAGCAGGAATCCGGCCACGGCGGCCACCACGACCGCCAGCACCACCCAGATCCACCACGTGCTGGTGCCCTCGCCGGTGTCCGCGGGGGCGCCGGCGACCGGCGTCGCGGCCACCGTGGGACCGACCGGCTCCGACGCGGGCGCGGGAGCGGAACCGGACGCGGCGGCGGACCCGGACGCGGGGGCGGGCGCGGCGCCGGCCGAGGGCGCCGCGCCGGGCGCGCCCGCGGCGGCGGGCTTCAGGGTGACCAGCGGGGCGGGGTGGTCGGGCTCGTCCTGGCCGGGCTGCTGGATCTCGATCCAGCGGACCACCTTGCCGTCCCCGTACGTCTCCAGGGTCTTGAAGCTCAGCCGGGTCCGGCCGTCGGGCAATTTCGCGATCTTGACCTGCCAGACGGCGTCCTGCCCGATCTTCAGCGCCGGGCCGCCGACCGTGAAGCCGTCGGCCGACGGGGTGAGCTTCCAGCCCGCGGGCGCCTTGACCAGGGACACGCCGGAGGGCGCGATGCCGTCGGGCAGCACGACCCGCTCACTGGCGATGCCGGCGGTGTCGCTCTCGGCCTCGCCGGTGAAGGTGAGGGTCACATTCCGCGCCCCGGCGGTCGTCTTGTCCGCGCTGACCTCCACGTGGGCGAGCGCCGGGCCCGCCAGGCCCACCACCGCCAACCCCGCGACGACGCCGATCGTCGTCGCCCGCGACCCGAATCGCACTCCCCGGCCTGCCTTTCCGGAATCAGCCACGGGATCACAGTCGTCGCCCGGGCGCGAAAAGTTCCGGCGAATACTACGGGACCGGACACGGCAAAGGACTCAGCCCCGAGGCGGGACGCCCGATGGGGCAACGGAGGCAACCAAGCCCGAAGGCGAGAACGATCGGAGACCGCATGACGACGCGAGCCGCGCAAGCGTGCTTCGGCGCCTGGATCGCGGTGCTCACCGCCGTCTACTACGCCTTCCCGGGCAGCCATCTGTACACCTGGGCGGCGCTCGGCTACTCGGGCGCGGCGATGATCCTGATCGGCGTACGCCTCCACAAGCCCGCCCGGAAGCTGCCCTGGTATCTGGTCGCGGCGGCGCTGGTGTTCTTCAACACCGGCGACAACCTCTACAACCTGATCCTCGCGTTCGGCGTCACCCCCAGCTTCCCCGGTCCCGCGGACGTGCTCTACCTGCTGGTGTACCCGCTGCTCACCGGCGCGTTCCTGCTGCACGTGCGGTACCGCTCGGGCGGGGTCGGCAACCGGGCCGCGCTGCTCGACGCGCTGGTGCCCACGGTCGGTCTCGGCCTGCTCGCCTGGATCTACTGGATCGCGCCGTTCACCCGCGCCCACGAGCTGTCGCTGCCGGAGAAGCTGGTCTCGGTCAGCTACCCGCTCGGCGACGTCCTCGTGCTCGCCATGACGCTGCGCATGGTCGCCACGCCGGGCCGCCGGCCGCGCGCGCTCGCCGCGGTCGGCGTCGCCATGGTCGGCCTGCTGATCTCGGACATTTTCTACGGCCAGTCGCAGCTCAACAGCGAGTGGACGCTCGGCGGGCCGGTCGACCTCGGCTGGATCGTCTTCTACGCGGCGATGGGCTACGCGGCGCTGACGCCGTCGATGCGCAAGCTCTCCGAGCCGGTGCCGGTCGCCGGCGGCCACGACATGGGCACCCACCGGATCGTCTGGATGGCCACGGCCGCGCTGATCGCCCCGGCCATGCTGTACGCCGAGTGGTTCGGCGGCGCAGAGGCCGAGAAGGCCCGCGACGGCGTCGTCGACGCGCCGGTCATCGCCGGCGCCGCGGCGCTGATGTTCCTGCTGGTGCTGGCCCGGGTCAACGGGCTCGCGCTGGCCCAGCGCCGGGCTCGGTCCCGGGAGCGGGCGCTGCGCCAGGCCGGCGCGTCGCTGTTCGCCGCGGCCAGCGTCGAGGACGTGCTCGAGGCGGCCCGCGAGGCCATCCGCACGCTGATGCCCAAGGACAAGCCGTACGAGCTGCTGATCACCGACCACGAGGCCGACGCCCCCACCCGTGTCGGGGTGCGGATGGTCACGGCCGCCGAGCTGCCGCCGGGCGTGCCCGCGCACGGCTACGACGCGTTCATCGTCGGCCAGATGCCGCTGCCGGGCGAGCCGCCGCGGCAGTCGCTGGGCGTGCTGGCCGCCGCGCCCGAGGTGCTCGCCGACCTGACCGACCCGCTGGAGGCGCTGTTCGCCCAGGTCGAGGTCGTGCTCCAGCGGATCGTGCTGACCGGCGAGGTGAACCGGCGCGACAGCGAGGCGTGGTTCCGGACGCTGATCCAGAACGCCTCCGACGTGATCCTCATCGTCACCGACGACAACGAGATCCGGTACGCCTCGCCGTCCGCGGCCACCGTCCTCGGGCACGAGGACCTGGCCGGCACGCCGCTGTCCGCGCTGGTCGCCGCCGGCCACCACCGGAGCATGTACCAGATCCTGAACGCCGTCCGCTCCGGGCGCGGCGCCCCGAACGCGCCCGACCTGACCGTGACCGGCGCCGACGGCCGGCTCATGCAGGTCGAGGTCGACGGCCGGGACCTGCGCGCGGACCCGACCGTGCGCGGCCTGGTGCTGACTATCGGCGACGTCACCGAGCGCCGCCGCCTCGAGGAGGAGCTGTCCCACCTGGCGTTCCACGACGGGCTCACCGGGCTCGCCAACCGGGTGCTGTTCCGCAACCGGCTCGAGCAGGCGTTCGCCGAATGCGAGCGGCACTGCCGCACGCTGAGCGTGCTCTTCGTCGACCTCGACGACTTCAAGGAGGTCAACGACACCCTCGGGCACGCCGTCGGCGACGAGCTGCTGGTCACCGTCGGCCGGCGGATCGCCGGGATCGTCGGCGACGACAGCACCGCGGCCCGGATGGGCGGCGACGAGTTCGCCGTGCTCATCGAGGACGGCCACCCGGCCGGCACCGCCGAGCAGGTGGCGGCCCGGATCGTCGAGGCGCTGGCCGTGGCGGTCGAGGTCTGCGACGGCATCGGCGGCTCGCACATCGTCAGCGGCGCGGCCAGCGTGGGCGTGGCCGCGAGCACCGACGCGGGCAGCGCCACCGAGCTGCTGCGCCACGCCGACCTGGCCCTCTACCAGGCCAAGGGCGGCGACAAGGGCACCTGGCAGCGGTACCAGCCGGAGCTGCACACCGCGATGGTGCGGCGCCTGGAGGTGCGGGCCGCGCTGCACGACGCCATCGAGGGCGACCAGTTCCGCCCGATGTACCAGCCCATCGTCGACCTGCACACCGGCCTGATCACCGGCGTCGAGTCGCTGGTGCGCTGGGAGCACCCGGCCCGCGGGCTGCTCGGCCCGTTCCACTTCATCGAAGTGGCCGAGGAGAGCGGCGCGATCATCGCGATCGGCACATCGGTGCTGCGCCGGGCGCTGGCGCAGTTCGCCCGGTGGAAGGCCGACGACCCGGAGATCTCACTGCGGTACGTCAGCGTCAACGTCTCCGCGCGGCAGTTCCGCACGCCCGGCTTCGTCGATCTCGTACGCCAGGCCCTCGCCGACGCCGGCGCGCGGCCCGAATGGCTGCTGCTGGAGATCACCGAGAGCCTCGTGCTGCGCGACGCCGACCAGGTCTGGGCCGATCTGCGGGTGCTGCGGGCCATGGGCGTGCGGATCGCGATCGACGACTTCGGCACCGGGTACTCGTCGCTGAGCTACCTGCGGCAGATGCCGGTCGACGTGCTCAAGCTCGACAAGTCGTTCATCGACGACATCCTGACCAGCGAGCAGCAGCGCACCATGGTCGACGCGATCGTGACCCTGGCGCGCAACCTCGACCTGGCGGTCGTCGCGGAGGGCATCGAGGACGCCGGGCAGCGGGCCGCGCTGGCCGGCATGGGCTGCCCGTACGGACAGGGCTACCTGTTCTCGAAGCCGGTGTGGCCCGGCGAGATCCTCGAGCTGGCGCAGGGCGTGCCGGAACTCGTCTGAGGGTTTCTGACGGATATTCACTAGCGGCGGCGGCCGGGCGAGGGCAGGGTTCTGGTTGTGTTGGAGAACCCAGTGTGGGCCGCCCTCTCCGGGCCGCAGGCCTGCTTCGCCGAGGCGGCCGGCAACGCCGCCTGCTACCAGTCCGACATCTCCCCGTTCGGGGCGCTCGCCGATCCGGGCGACCCGGCCGCCTGGCGCGACCTCGCCTCGCTGACCGACAACGTCCTGCTGACCGGGCCGTCGCCGGCCCCCGGCCCCGGCTGGCAGGTGACCGCGCGGATGGCCGGGGTGCAGATGGTCGGCCAGAGCATGACCGGCGTGGCGGACCCCGAGGCCGTCGTGCTCACCGAGACCGACGTCCCCGAGATCCTCGAGCTGGTCGAGCGGGCCAAGCCCGGGCCGTTCCGCAAGCGCACCATCGTGCTCGGCAAGTACCTCGGCATCCGCGTCGACGGGCGGCTGGTGGCGATGGCGGGCGAGCGGTTCCGCCTGCCGGGCTGGACGGAGATCAGCGCGGTGGCGACCGATCCCGACCATCAGGGGCGCGGGCTGGGCGCGCGCCTCACGCTCGCGGTCGCGGCCGGCATCCTGGGGCGCGGCGAGCTGCCGTTCCTGCACGCGTCGGCCGACAACGACCGGGCGCTGCGGCTGTACGAGCGGCTCGGCTTCGAGCCCAGCCGCGACGTGGTCTTCGCCCAGTTCCGCCACGCCGGCTGAGCCCCCCGTCGCGCCCGGCCCGGACCGGCCGATGGGACGCCCGCCGGCCGGTGGGACTCGCGCCGGCCGGGTGGGGCGCGCCGGGCGCGGCTACTCGCCGAGGGCGCCGTCCGGCTGCGGCGGGGCGCCACCGCCATCGGCGTAGCGGTCCTGCAGGTCGCCGATCCCCTGGAGCACGTCGGCCAGCTCGCCGCGCACCTTTGCCAGGCGGTTCTGCTGGTCGGCGGGCAGGCCGCCGCCGTGGTCGTGGCTCGCCAGCGTCGTCTCCTGCTCCTCGAGCTCCTCGCGGCGCTCATGGAGGCGGTTGAGCTCGGCCTCGTACTCGTCCTGGCTGATCTTCTCGGGCTGCATCCCTCCTCTCTACCCCTTCCCGGGCGCCGGAGGGAACACCCGGGACAGCGACGGTGATCACGGCTAGCATCGCGTCATCATGGACAGTTCTGAGCGGGAGGCCGCGCTGGCGGCCATGGTGCTGCGGGTCGTCGACACCAACCGGTACATGACACTGGGCACGGTCGAGGCGGACGGGCTGCCCCGGCTGACGCCGGTCTACTACACGCACGACGCCTACCGGACGTTCTACTGGGTCTCCGCCCCCGACGCCCGGCACTCGGGCAACATCGCCGGGCAGCCGGCGATCCGGATGGTCATCTTCGACTCGACGACGCTGCCCGGCAAATCCGACGCGGCCTATCTCGGGGCCACCGCGCACGAGGTGCCGGCGTCGCGGCTCGCCGACGAGTGCGCGGTGGCGTTCCGGTCCACGCCGGGCGGGGCCCGGCCGTTCGCGCCCGAGGAGCTGACCGGGGAGTTGCGGCTCTACCGGGCGGACGTCACCGAGTACGGCGTGCACATCCGCGGCAGCCACCCCGACTTCGGCACCGGCATCGACAAGCGCGCCGGCGTGGCGGCGGAGGCGGTCGCGCGGGCGGCGCAGCGAGCTCATCGGCCCGGTGCCTAGGCGACCTCGTCGCTGAGGGTCAGGCGGGATCCGCCGCCGGCCTTGCGGGCGATGACCACGCGGTCGATCTCGTCGCCGTGCTCGGTCACGCCGCGCAGGGTCATCGTGGTGTGGTGGCCCTCGTCGGCCGGCTCCACGTCGACCGCGAGGAACGAGTAGCCGGCGTACCGGACCCGGGACCAGGTGACCTTCTCGGGGACGCGCTCGCGGCCGTGCGCCCAGACGTACGACTCGATCTCGTCGAGGTCGTGCACGTGGCCGGCGTACGAGTCCGGGTTCCCGGATTCGTACAGGCCGCGCCCGGCCGCGCCGGCGGTGACGTAGACGGTGCCGTCGCGCTCGGGGTGGACGGTGTCGCCGACCGGGGTCTTCTTCGCGACCCCGTTCCTGATCGCGTCGGCCCGCTCGTACACGTGGTTGTGGCCGTTGATGACCAGGTCGACGCCGTGCTTGTCGAACAGCGGGACCCACTGGTTGCGCACTCCGCCGTCGGAGGCGTGCGCGGCCGTGGTCGAGTACGCGCAGTGGTGGAAGAACACGACCACGAAGTCCACGTCGGGCTGCTCGCGCAGGAACCGCAGCCGCCGGTCGAGCCAGGCGGTCTGGGCGCCGCCGGTGTAGCCGCGGTTGCCGGACAGCTCGAGGATGACGTCGTTGGCGTCGAGGGCGACCACGCCGACGTTGCCGTAGATGAACGAGTACACCCCGGCCGCCTTGTCCGGCCCGTTCTCCGGGAAGGCCCACCGGGCGCGCTGGCCGCCGTAGCCGTCGTGCGAGTAGATCGCCTCCATGTCGTGGTTGCCCAGGCAGGCCATCCACGGCACGGCCGAGGCGACCGGCTCGGTCTGGGCGAGGAACTGGTCCCAGGTGCGCGGGTCGTAGAGGTCGTCCTTGTGCCCCCGGCCGGTGGCGTCGGCGTAGCAGAGGTCGCCGGCGTGCAGGTGGAAGGCGGGCCGCTGGGCGATCAGCATGCCGTCGATGCCGAGCGCGTGCGAGCTGACCCCCTGGTCGCCGAACGCGGTGAAGGTGAACGGCCCGGCGACCGTACGGCGGCTCGGCGCGGTGGTGAACGAGTCGATGCGCCCGAAGTCGCTGAGGTCGGTGGGGTCGTAGCCGCGGTGCCCGACCGCGTAGTAGTAGGTCGTGCCGGGCCGCAGGTCGCCGGCGGTGGCGTGCACGTAGTACTGGTTCGCCGGGGCGATGACGTCGTCGAGCTCGGAGTGCAGGGCGCGGATGTCCGCGTCGATCTTGGGGCCGAGGTCGCCGGGCGACTCGCCGACCCGCAGGAACGGCTTGGCGACGCGGTGCGGGACCTGCCAGGCGACGTTCACCCGGGTGCGCGGGTTGGCGCCCCAGGCCAGGTGGCGGCCGAACGGGACGACCATCCGGCCGGGCGGGACGGGCGAGCGGCGCAGGAACGCGGCGGCCGGGCCGCCGATCGCGATGGAGGCGGCCGTGGCGGCGGCGCCGGTTATCAGCGTACGGCGGCTGATCAGCAACTCGTGCTGCTCGGCGATGCTCAGCCGCGCGGCGAGTCGGTCCGGCAGGCCCATTCGGGGGATGTCGATACCCGGCACGCGAATGACCGTATCACCCGGATTGGCCGGTTTTATCCAGAAGGTCGATCGTGCGCTGATCTTCGCCGTCGTAGAACCGGGCGAGCACCGCGCGGAACGGCGCCGGATCGTCCGCGACCCGGGCGAACAGGGTCATGCACGAGCGGAGCTTGAGGTCGTCCGGGAACGGGAAGAAGTTGGCCCGGTGCGACAGCACGGCGTCGGTGCACTCGCGCAGGCGCGGGCCGAGCACCGGATGCGCCAGGTAGGCGGCGGCCTCCTGGCGGCCGCCGATCGCGTAGCGCTCGGCGGTCGCGCTGCGGCCCAGGCCGGCGATCTGCGGGAAGATGAACCACATCCAGTGCGAGCGCTTGTCGCCCGCCACGATCTCGGCGAGGGCCCGCTCGTACACGCCGTCCTGCGCCGCCACGAACCGTTCCAGGTCAGCCACCCGGTCATTCTGTCATTCGCGCTCCATTTGCACGGTTTCCGGCCGAGAGTGGAGGGATGGCGGACGCCTTCCTCGGCCTGCTGGCGCTCAGCGGGCTCGGGCTGCTGACGCTGGCCGTGCTCGGGCTCGACCAGCGGGCGTACGCGCGTGTCCTCGACGCGGTGGTCGGCCTCGGCCTGCTCGGCGCCGCGGGCTATCTCGCCATCTCGGTGTTCGACCTGAAGCGGCCGTACTGGCTGGTGTTGCTGGCGCCAATGGCGCTGGTGACGCTGATGTTCCGGGAGCGGCGTGGTCGCCGCAGGCGGCTCGCCGCCGGCTTGATCCCGCAGATGTACGCGACGCCGCCCGCGCAAACGCCGCTGACCCCCTTCCCCGCCCCGCCGCCGCCGCTCGGGCCGTCCCCGGAGACCGAGCCGGAACCACCCCAGCGCACCACCTACCAGCCGCTGCCGTCCGGCCTGCCGCGCCGGCCCGAGCCCGCGCCGCCGGCCCCGTCCGCGCCCGGGCCGCCCCCGCCGCCCGCTCCCCCGTCCTGGGACCGGGTGGATCGCGACCGGCCGGAATGGGGCACGAACCCGGGCCCGCCCCCGGCGGCCCGGGAGACACCCCGGCCCGCCGCCGGGCCGCAGCAGCCCGGACAGCCGCCGCAGCCCGGCCACCCCCAGCAGGCCGGCCACCCGCCGGCCGGCCAACCGCAGCAGGCCGGGCAGCCGCAGCAGGCCGGGCACGACACCGCGGCCGCGTACGAGACCAGCAGCCGGCTGCGGCGGCCCGCCTACCTGGAGCCGCACCCCCGGCCCGCCGGCGGCCGGCATCGGGCGTCGGACCCCGGCGGGGACGAACCGCCCGCGGAACCGCCGCCCTACCGGCGGTGAGCGCGGGCGTGGCAGGGTGGCGGGATGGACTACCGCCGCACCTATCGATCGGCCGCCGTCGCGTACGCCGACCTGGTCGCCCGCGTCCCCGCCGGGCGCTGGGACTCCCCCGGCCTCGGCGACTGGACGCTGCGCGAGCTGGCCGGGCACACCGCGAGCTCGGCGCTGCGGCAGGTCGCGGGCGTGCTCGCCACCCGGGCGCCGATGGTCGAGGTGGCCACCGCCGAGGGCTATTTCGCGTACGGCCGGGGGGTGCCCGCTCCGGTGCTCGAGGCCGCGGTGGCCGCCTCGGGCGACGACGCGCGGGCGACCGCGGCCGAGCTCGGCGACGACCCCGCGGCGCTGGTCGGGCAGATGGCCGCGCGGGCCACCCACGCCCTGGCCGCGGCGGCGGACGACGACATCGTGGCCACGCCCGCCGGGGGCATGCGCGTGCGCGACTGGCTGCCCACCCGCACCTTCGAGCTCGTGGTGCACGGCATGGACACGGCGGCCGCCGCCGGCGTACCCCATGATCTGCCCCTCGAAGCCGTCGCCGACGCGACCACCCTGGCCACCCGCCTGGCCGTGGCCCTCGGCGAGGGCGACGCGCTGCTGCGCGCGCTCACCGGCCGTGCCGAGCTGCCGCCGAAGTTCAGCGTGCTGTCGGCCTGAGCCGGCGCGCACCTGCTGCCGGGCATCGGGCTAACCTGTCCGCGTGCTGCGCTACGTAGAGGTCGAGTCGGAGGCGGCGCTGCGCGACTGGCGGGAGATCCACAACCTGATCATCCCGACCGCGCCGCTGTCGGCCGAGGAGGTCGCGGAGCGGGCCCTGCGCAACCACCTCGAGGTGGCCTATCTCGGCGACGTGGCGGTGGGCAACTCGACGGTCCGGCCGCCGGCCGAGGGGACCAGCGTGGTGATCGCCCGGGTGCTCCCGGCGTACCGGCGGCGCGGGTTCGGCGAGCTGCTCTTCCGGCGGGCGGTGGAGCACGCGCGGGCGTGGGGCGCGACGACGATCGAGACCATCGTGCTGGCGTCCAACGACGACGGGCTGCGGTTCGCGCTGCGGCACGGGTTCGCCGAGATCGAGCGGTACGTGCTGCCCGGCGACACCGTGCCGTTCATCGAGCTGCGTCAGGGACCCGGTCCAGCGTGATGCCGAAACTTTCCCGGTAAGCGGCGAGCAGCTCGTCGTCGGCCGGCAGTGCTTGCTCCGTACGCGAATCGCCCTTGGTCCTGATGAACTTCCGGCCGCTGATGGTGAGCCGGGCGTCGCCGTCGAGGCGCGTGCAGACGGTGCTGCGGGTGAAGTGCGATTCCGGCGAGGTCTGCTGCCACCAGCACGTCGGCACGAAGTCCGGCAGATCCCGCTTTTTCATCTCGACGCGGTAGGCGAGGCGCCCGTCCTTCACGACGTCCACATCGCCGTCTGGCGACGGCACAACCGTGAACAGGCCGCCGGGGTCCGGTTGCGGCTCGCGCGTGCGAAAATTCAGCGGGTACGTGCTGTGCGCGCCGAAACCCACGTCGACCAGCCACATGTCGTCGACGAGCAGGGTCAGGTGGTCGAAGGGCGGGCCCAGCCGGTCGCCGCCGTTGACGCGGGCGGCCAGGCGCGTCACGTCGTGCCCCAGCACGGTCAGGACCAGGGCGAACGCGCCGTTGAGCTCGTAGCAGAAACCGCCGCGGCGACTTTCCACGATCTTGCGAAACAGGTCGTCCGGCTCGAGGCTGATCGGCTCGCCGAGATGGATGCCGAGGTTCTCGAACGGGATCGTCTCCTGGTGCCGGCGATGCAGGTCGCGCAGGCCGGTGGTGCGGTCCGCGCCGATACGCTCCAGATAGGCGTCGACATTCATCGGGCAAGCGTGTGACATGAACCGGGGTTGAGGTCAAGCGATCGGGGGGAATCATGGCCGGCATGACTGTGTGGCCGGGGAATCCGTATCCGCTCGGCGCCACCTACGACGGTGGCGGCACAAATTTCGCGGTTTTCTCGGAAATCGCCGACCGGGTCGAGCTGTGCCTGTTCGACGACGACGGCACCGAGACCCGGGTCGACCTGCCGGAGCGCGAGGCCCTGGTCTGGCACGGCTACCTGCCCCGCATCGTGCCCGGGCAGCGGTACGGGTACCGCGTGCACGGCCCCTACGACCCGCACAACGGGTTGCGCTGCAATCCCGCGAAACTTCTGCTCGATCCGTACGCGAAAGCCATCGACGGCCGCAACGTCTGGGGCGAGGCGCTCTTCGCGTACCAGTTCGGCGACCCGCTCTCGCGCAACGACGCCGACTCGGGGCCGTTCGCGCAGAAGTCGGTGGTGGTCAACCCGTTCTTCGACTGGGCCAACGACCGGCCGCTGCGCATCCCGATGTGGGAGACGGTGATCTACGAGACCCACGTCAAGGGCATCACCATGCGCCATCCCGGGATCCCCGACGACGTCCGGGGCACCTACTCCGGGCTCGCCCACCCGGCGATGATCAGGCACTTCCGGCAGCTCGGGGTCACCGCGGTCGAGCTGATGCCGGTCCACCAGTTCGTGCACGACTCGGTGCTGCTCGACCGCGGGCTCACCAACTACTGGGGATACAACACCATCGGCTTCTTCGCGCCGCACAACGACTACGCCTCGTTCGGCGGGCACGGCGGGCAGGTGCAGGAGTTCAAGACCATGGTGAAGGCCCTGCACCAGGCCGGCATCGAGGTCATCCTCGACGTCGTCTACAACCACACGGCCGAGGGCAACCACCTCGGGCCGACACTTTCCTTCCGGGGTATCGACAACCCCGCGTACTACCGGCTGGTCGACGCCGACAAACAGTATTACTACGACACCACGGGCACCGGGAACAGCCTCAACGTCCGCCACCACGAGTCGCTGCGGCTGATCATGGATTCGCTGCGGTACTGGGTCACCGAGATGCACGTCGACGGCTTCCGGTTCGACCTGGCGGCCGCGCTGGCCCGCGAGTTCCACGAGGTGGACCGGCTGGCGGCCTTCTTCGACCTGGTCAACCAGGACCCGGTGGTGTCGCAGGTCAAGCTGATCGCCGAGCCGTGGGACGTCGGCGACGGCGGGTATCAGGTCGGCGGCTTCCCGCCGCTGTGGACCGAGTGGAACGGCAAGTACCGCGACTCGGTACGCGACTTCTGGCGGGGCGAGCCGGCCAGCCTGGGCGAGTTCGCGTCCCGGTTCACCGGCAGCTCCGACCTCTACCAGCACGACAGCCGGCGGCCGGTCGCGTCGATCAACTTCGTGACCGCGCACGACGGGTTCACCCTCGAGGACGTGGTCTCGTACAACGAGAAGCACAACGACGCCAACGGCGAGCAGAACCGCGACGGCGAGAGCTACAACCGGTCGTGGAACTGCGGCGTCGAGGGGCCCACCGAGGACCGCGAGATCGTGGCGCTGCGGGAAAGGCAGAAGCGAAACTTCCTGACCACGCTGCTGCTGTCGCAGGGCGTGCCGATGATCTCGCACGGCGACGAGCTGGGCCGCACGCAGGGCGGCAACAACAACGTCTACTGCCAGGACAACGAGATCAGCTGGGTGGACTGGCAAGCCGCCCGCGAGGCCGACGTGCTGACCGGCTTCGTGCGCCGGCTGACCCGGTTGCGCGCCGAGCACCCGATCTTCCGGCGGCGCCGGTTCTTCACCGGCGAGCCGGTCGGCGACACGAAGGTGCCCGACATCGCCTGGCTGCGCCGCGACGGCGAGCCGATGACCGAGGCGGACTGGAACGCCCAGAGCGGCATGACCATGACGGTGTTCCTGAACGGCCACGGCATCCCGGAACGCGACGCGCTCGGCGAGGCGATCACGGACGACTCGTTCCTGCTGCTGTTCAACCCGCTCGGCGATCCGATGTCGTTCACCCTGCCGCCCAAGGACTTCGGGCGCACCTGGGAGGTCGTGGTCAACACGGCGGACCCGCTGCTGGCGCAACGGCGGCGGACGGCCCGGGCCGGCGGGCAGGTCGAAGTGGCCGGGCACACGCTCGAGGTGCTGCGCTGCCGCTACTGAGATGATGGCGTCTTCGGCCGTGCAAAGTTGACATTGAAGGCGGACAATCGGTGGGATGAGGCTGCGGTTGTTTCGTAGGCGGGCGGACCGCGACGTCCCCGCCACCTCCGCACGGCGGTCGCTGGCGCTGACCGAGCGGCTCATCTCGCGGCTGGACCGGCTCGAGTTCGCCGAGCAGGACCCGGGCCGGCTGGCCGACCTGTTCGAGCTCGACCATCTCGCCACCCAGATCCGCCGCAACCAGGAAAGCCTGCTGGTGCTCTCGGGCGCCGGGCCGGCGAACGGGCGGCGCGACGCGGAGAGCCTGATCGACGTGCTCCGCGCCGCGCAGTCCGAAGTGGAGCAGTACACCCGGGTCGAGGTCGGCGTCGGCGAGCCGGAGCTCAAGGTGGTGGCGGGCGCGGCGCACGACCTCGTCCACCTGGTCGCCGAGCTGCTCGACAACGCGACGAAGTTCTCCTCGCCCGGGACGCCGGTGGTGGCGGCCGCGCGGCGCGACGACGACGGCGTGCTGATCGAGATCACCGACGAGGGCGTGGGTCTCGACGACGGCCGCCGTCGAGCGCTCAACGAGCGCCTGGCCGGCCGCGGCGGCGACGCCCAGGGGACGCTCGGGCTGGCGGTGGTGGCGCGCCTCGCCCGGCGGCACGGCCTGCGGGTGGAGCTGGCCGAGGCGGCGCCGGGCACCGTGGTCCGGGTCACGCTGCCCGGCCGCCTGATCGCCGCGGCTGGGGACGCGGCCGAGGCGGCGCCGGCCGCGATCGAGATTCCCGGCAGTCCGGCCATGCCGCCGCTGACCGAGCGGGTCCGGGCGGTCGTCGCCACCATGTCCCGGGCCGGGGTCGAGACCACGGACGAGGGCGATTTCAAGATCAACGACGCCATTGTGGTACGGGTCCGGCCGAGCCCGCCGATGGTCGACGTCCTCTCGCCGCTGCTCGAGGTGGCGGCCGGCGAGCAACTGCGGGCGAAGCTCTCCGAGCTGACGGCCGGCATGCCGGTCGGCCGGCTGTACTGGGCCGGCGGCACGGTGTGGGCCTCCGTGCCGGTGTTCGGCCACGACTTCCAGGGCACCCATCTCAAGCTCGCCGTCCAGGTGCTGACCGGCCTCGCCCGCGACGAGGGCCTCAAGGACAAGCTCCGC
Organism: Paractinoplanes rhizophilus; assembly: GCF_042664765.1. Taxonomy (NCBI): domain Bacteria; kingdom Bacillati; phylum Actinomycetota; class Actinomycetes; order Micromonosporales; family Micromonosporaceae; genus Paractinoplanes; species Paractinoplanes rhizophilus. Next base: position 18,943 of record NZ_JBHTBJ010000059.1, read on the forward strand.
CTCGATCCCCCCGAGTCCTGACGGGCGAGAATGGCCCGGTGAGTCTCAAGCGGGTCGGCTCGGCGGCGGCTGCCGTCGTGGTGCTGCTGTTTGCCGCGTACGCCGGTTTCCTCGGTCACCGCGCACGGCACGCCGTGTCGCTGGCGCCGCCCGGCCCGTACCCGGTCGGGCGGGCCGCCCAGGAGGTCGCCGACCGCTCGCGAACCGACGAGCTCGCGCCGGTGGGCGGCAACCCCCGCGTGCTGTCGATGTGGCTCTGGTATCCGGCGGCCTCGCGGGGAACCCCGGCGGCGTACGCGCCCGGGGCGTGGGCCGGGCTGCGGCGGTACGGCTGGGGGCAGACGGCGTTCTCCCGGATCGCCACCGGGACCTTCGCCGACGTGCCGTTCGCCGCCGGGACGTTCCCGCTGGTCGTGCTCCTGCCCGGGCTGGGGTTCGCGGCGCCGCAGTACCAAGCCCTCGCGGCGTCGATCGCGTCCCGGGGCTACGTGGTGGCCGGCGTGACGCCGACCTACAGCGCCCGGTTGTCGGTGATCGGCGGGCACGCGGTGCGGGCCTCGGCCGCCGGGACGGTCTCGTCCGGCCCCGGCGCGGCCCGGCTCGCCGCCGTGTGGGCCGCCGACGCCCGTTTCGCGGCCCGGCAGGCCGGGCTGCTTCTCGGGCCGCACGTGCATCGGGCGCAGGTGGTCTACGCCGGGCACGGGTTCGGCGGGGCGGTGGCGATCGAGGCCTGCCGCGCGGACCCGGCGTGCGCGGGCGCGGCCGACCTCGACGGGGCGCCGGGCGGCAAGGTGGTCAGCACCGGGCTGCGGCAGCCCCTGCTGATGCTCGGCTCGTCGCTGCCGCCGACGGGGCAGTCGTTGCTCGCGGCCGGTGGCGGCCGGGCGTGGGCGTACACGATCGCCGGCGCCCGATCCGGCGACTTCACCGACTACGCGGCGTACTGGCTGGCCGCGCCGGTACGGGCGGTCCGGCCGCTGGGCGATCCGCGCGTGCTCGCCATCGCCGCCGACTACCTGGCCGCGTTCCTGCCGGTCGCGGCCGGGAACGCCACCTGGAGACCACCGTCGATCCCGGGCGTGCGCGAGGCTGGCATGCTGGGCCGATGAGCGCGATCATCGAGGTCTTCGACGAGGCGGCCGAGGCGTACGAGAACGTGGGTGTCCCGTTCTTCAAGCCGATCGGCGAGGCGCTGGTGGCGGCCGCCCGGGTGGTCCCCGGCGAGCGGGCCCTCGACGCGGGCTGCGGCACCGGGGCCGTGCTGCTGCCGCTCGCCGAGGCGGTCGGGCTCGCCGGGCAGGTGACCGGCATCGACCTGGCACCCGGCATGGTGGCCCGGGCGGCCGCCGCGGCCACCGGGTTGCCGCAGGTCACGGTGCGGCTCGGCGACGCACAGGCGCCCGATTTCCCGGACGGGTCGTTCGACCTCGTCACGTCCGGGCTGGTGCTGTTCTTCCTCCCCGATCCGCCGGCCGCGCTGACGGCGTACCGGAAGCTCCTGAAGCCCGGTGGCCGCGTGGCCGTCAGCAGTTTCGCCCGGTACGACCCGCGATATCCGCAGGCGATGCGGGTGCTGTCGGGTTTCGCGGACGACCCGCCGCCGCCCCGCACGCTCCACCCGATGTTCGAGTCGGCCGAGAGCCTGCGGTCGGCCGTGGTCGCCGCCGGCTTCGCCGCCGCGACCGTCTCCGAGGTGGCCGTGCGCAGCGATTTCCGCGACGCCGCCCACGTGTACGAGTGGATCGGCTCGCACGGCGGACGGCAGCTGATCTCGCGCATCCCGCCGGACCGGCGGGCGGCCGCCATCGCCACGCTGGCGTCCGAGCTGGAGCACCCGCTGGAGTTCGAGACCCACATCCGCATCGTCGTCGGCGCCTGACGGGCGCGTAGCGTGGTCGCATGGAACAGCGGATCAGCCTGGTCACGCTCGGCGTCTCGGATCTGCCTCGCTCCCGGAGTTTCTACGAGGCCCTGGGCTGGCGCGGCCAGGAGGCCGAGGAGACAGTCTTCTTCCAGGCCGGCGGCCTGGCGCTGGTGCTGTGGGACCGCGACAAGCTGGCCCGCAACTGCGGCCTCGAACCGGCGCCACCGGCCCGGTTCGGCGGGATCGTGCTGGCGCACAACGTCCGGTCCGACGCCGAGGTGGACGACCTGCTCGCAGCGGCCGGGCGCGCGGGCGGCACGGTCACCAAACCGGCCGGTCGCAGTGCCATCGGCTTCCGCTCCGGCGCCTTCGCCGACCCGGACGGTCATCTGTGGGAGGTCGCCTGCAACCCGGCCTTCACGCTCGCCGCGGACGGTTCGCTCACGCTGCCCGATTTCGGCCGGGGCGGGTGAGCCCCGCAGCCCGGACGGCTCAGTGGCCGGCGGCGCGGCTCGCGAGGACCTGCCGGGCGTGGGCCTCCCAGCGCTGGTGGGCGAGCGCATACTGCTGCTCCCACGCCTCGCGCTGCTCCTCGAAGCCCGCGAGCCACTCGCCGGTCTCGGAGTCGAAGCCCTCGGGGTAGATGTAGTTGCCGTCGTTGTCGTAGTTGGCGGCCATCCCGTACAGCGTCGGGTCGAACAGCTCCTCGCTGTCGACGAAGACCTCGTTGGCCTGGCGCAGCGACAGCGAGATACGCCGCCGCTCGAGGTCGATGTCGATGACCTTGACGAACACCTCGTCGCCGACCTGGACGATCTGCTCGGGGCGCTCGATGTGGCCCTCGGCCAGCTCGGAGATGTGCACGAGCCCCTCGATGCCGTCGTCGACCCGCACGAACGCGCCGAACGGCACCAGCTTGGTGACGGTGCCGGGGACGATCTGGTTGAGGGCGTGGGTGCGCGCGAAGTGCCGCCACGGGTCTTCCAGGGTCGCCTTGATCGACAGCGAGACCCGCTTCTTGGCCTGGTCGACGTCGAGCACCTCGACCTCGACCTCCTGGCCGACCTGCACCACGTCGGACGGGTGGTTGATGTGCCGCCAGGACAGCTCGGAGACGTGCACGAGCCCGTCCACGCCGCCGAGGTCGACGAACGCCCCGAAGTTGACCACGCTGGAGACGATGCCCTTGCGGACCTGCCCCCGCTGCAGCTTGGCGAGCAGCTCGCCCCGGTTGGCGGTCTGGTGCTGCTCGAGCCACGCGCGGCGGGACAGGACCACGTTGTTGCGGTTCTTGTCCAGCTCGATGATCTTCGCGTCGAGCTCGCGCCCCACGTACGGCTGCAGGTCGCGCACCCGGCGCATCTCGACCAGCGACGCGGGCAGGAAGCCGCGCACCCCGATGTCGAGGATCAGGCCGCCCTTGACCACCTCGGTGACCGGGCCGCGCACGTACCCGTCCTCCTGTTTGATCGCCTCGATGCGGGCCCAGGCCTGCTCGCGCTGGAGCTGACCCGGATCGGGAGCCGGTGGCGCGGGCGCCACGGGAGGCGCGGGCACGGCGGACGCGGGCTCACCCGGCGCCGCGGCGGACTCACCCGGCGTCGCGACGGACTCCACGGGAGCGGTCGCGGGCTCCGGCGCCGGGGGCTCGACGGCGGCCGGCTCCGCTGCGGGGGGCTCGACGGCGGCTGCGGCCTCATCCGGCGCCGGGGCCGGCTCGACGGGCGCGGCTGGGGGCTCACCCGGCGCCGTGGCGGGCTCACCGGGCACGGCGGTGAGGTCGGCCGGCGCGGCCGGGGGCGTATCGGGTGCCGCGGGAACAGCGGTGGGCTCAGCGGGAGAAGGGACAACGGATTCGGGCGAGCTCATCGACATTCCACCTTTGTCGTCGAACATCAGAGCTTACCAATCCGCAGGCTCGCCTCGGAAGGCGTCGAAACCGGGCGGAAAACGCCGTCGAGTGCCAGATCGATCGAACGGCCGGCCGCGATCACGGCCTCGCCCGCCGTGGGAGCGCTTTCCACCACCCCCTCGACCATCCCGAACAGCAACACGAGGTCGGCGGGGACGAGGTCCGCTCGCACGCGGCCGTCCTCCTGTGCCCGCCGCAGCGGGTCGGCCAGCACAGTGATCACCCGCCGAAGATATCGGCCCCGGGTCGCGGAGTCGAGACGCCGGCTCAACTGGACCAGCGGGCGCATGGTCACCTGGACCCGCAGGATCGCGTCGAGGGCCCCGCGGAAGGTGGCGGGCTGCTCCCGCCCGGCCGCCACGCAGCTCTCCAGACCGTCGATGAGATGCCCGATCACCGCGCCGGCCAGGGCGACCCGGTCCGGGAAGTGGCGATACAGGGTGGCCTGCCCGATCCCGGCCCGCCGGGCGATCTCCGGCATGCCGACCACGGGTTGCTGGCTGGTCATCACCTCGCACGCGGCCAGCAGGATGGCCGCGCGGTTGCGCTGGGCGTCCCGGCGGCGGGCCGGCTGAGCACCGTAGAGCACGGCGGCCTCCTCGGAGTGACCGACGTTACTGGCTGGTAACGATGATGTCATGAAGTTCACCGTCCCGGAACCGGTTCCTTCCGGCCGGCCGGCGGTCACCGGGCGAGGTCGGACGTATGCCGCCGGGTGCGCTGGGTAATCGCAGGTCATGCACCGGTACGGCGACGAGGTGGCGGCGATCGCCCGGCCCCTGCGCGACCCGGGCGACCTGGACGTGCTGCTCGACCGGGCGGCCGGCGCCCGGGTCGTGCTGATCGGCGAGGCCAGCCACGGCACGCACGAGTTCTACGCCTGGCGGGCCGCGCTGACCCGCCGGCTGATCGAGGAGCGCGGATTCGCCTTCGTCGCGGTCGAGGGCGACTGGCCCGACTGCGCCCGGGTCGACGCCACCCTCCGCGGCGGGCCCGCCCCGCGCTCGGCGCTCGCCGAGTACGACCGGTGGCCGACCTGGATGTGGGCCAACGAGGAGACCGTCGACTTCGCGGACTGGCTGCGTGGCCACAACCTGCGCACCGGCGCGGGCGTCGGCTTCCACGGCCTCGACGTGTACTCGCTGTGGGAGTCCCTGCGGGAGATCCTGGTCTGGCTGCGCGAGCACCGGCCGGATCTCGTGCCGGTCGCGCTGCGCGCGTACCACTGCTTCGAGCCGTACGGCGAAGATCCACAAGCTTACGCGTACGCCACGAGGTTCGTGCCGCACAGCTGCGCGGACGAGGTGGTCCGGATGCTGATCGGCCTGCGCGGTCAGGAGCTGGCGGTGACGCAGAACGCCGAGGTGGTGGCCGGGGCCGAGCACTACTACCGGGCGATGATGGAGGGCGGCGCGCGGTCGTGGAACGTCCGCGACCGGCACATGGACGCGACCCTCGGCCGCCTGGTCGACCACTACGGCCCGGCCGCACGCGGCGTGGTGTGGGCGCACAACACCCACGTCGGCGACGGCCGCGCGACCGACCAGTCCCGGCACGGCGAGGTCACGCTCGGCGAGCTGACCCGCGAGCGCTTCGGCGCCGGCGACGTCGTCCTCGTCGGGTTCGGCTCGCATCGCGGCACCGTCGTCGCCGGTCGCGCCTGGGGCGCCCCTATGGAGGTCCTGGAGGTGCCCGCCGCGCGGCCGGGCTCCGTGGAGGACGTGTTGCACGCCGCCGCGCCCCCATCGGCGCTGTTCGTGTTCCCGCGCCTGGGCTCGCGGCCCGATCTGCTCGTCGACGAGGTCCCGCACCGGGCGATCGGCGTCGTCTACCGCCCCGAGCGCGACCGCTGGGCCAACTACGTGCCGTCGGCGCTGGGCGACCGGTACGACGCGTTCCTCTGGATCGACGAGACGACGGCGCTGCGGCCCCTGCACCCGCTGCACGTCGACACCCGCGAACCGGAGACCTTCCCCAGCGGCGTCTGACGCGTCCAGGCCGGTCAGCCGAGCGGGGTCCGCAGCAGGTGGTGCCGCAGGTCGCGGGTCTCCCCCGTCACCGGGCGGGCGGCCAGCACGCAGGTGTCGTCGTCGGGGTTCGCCCGGCGCAGGCGGGCCAGCAGCTGGGCGAGCGGCTGCTGCGGCGACGCCCGCACCGCCTCGTCGACCGTGCGCGTCACCCGGGCCAGACCGTCGTCGAGACCGCGGCGGCGGTTCTCGATCAGGCCGTCGGTGTACAGCAGCAGCACGTCGCCGATGCGGAACGGCAGGCGGGACGTGGCGTAGGTGGCGTCGTCGACCACGCCGAGCATCGGGCCGGGCGGGCGTTCCAGCGGCGCGGTGCGCCCGGCCCGGCTGAGCAGCGGCGGCGGGTGGCCGGCCTGCGCCCAGACGATCTCCTGCCGGTGCGGGTCGAAGCGGGCCACCACGGCGGTGGCGGACAGCTCCGGGTTCTCCCGCTCGAGCTCGCAGGTCAGCTTGTTGAGCTGGGTGAGCAGGAGGCCGGGGTCGGAGGTGGTCACCGCGAGCGCCCGCAGGGCGTGCCGGAGCTGGGCCATCGTGGTCGCCGCCGGGGTGCCGTGGCCGGCCACGTCGCCGACGGCGAGCAGCACCGAGCCGTCGCGCAGGCCGGTCGCTTGGTACCAGTCGCCGCCGACCAGGCTCTCCCGGCCGGCCGGCAGGTAGCGCAGCGCCACCTTGAGCCCGGGGAACTCGATCGGCCCCTCCGGGATCGGCAGGATGATGCGCTGCAGGCGGCCGGCCAGCTCGTGCTCGTCGGCGAGCCGGCGCTCCACCTCGGCGAGGCGGCGGGCGTCGTTCTCGCGGTCGGTGACGTCCTGCACGATGCCGTAGATCCGCTGCGGGCGCCCGGCCGCGTCGCGCACGGCGTCGGCGACGGTGCGCAGGAACTTGACCCGGCCGCCGATCCGCACCCGGGTGGTGACGTCGACCTGGGCCGCCCGGTCGAACGCCTCGAGCGCGGCCCGGATCAGCGGCGCGTCCTCGGGCACGGCGAGGGCGTCGGACTCGTCCCGGCTCAGCGGGCCGAGCCGGGGGTCGCGCTCGTAGATCCGGTAGAGGTGCTCGGACCAGAAGATGTCGCCCGTGATCAGATCCCACTCGCCCCAGCCGAGGGTGGCCGGCCGCTCGGTGCCCGCGACCCGGGCGGCCGACGGGCCGCCCGGGTCGTGGCGGGTCCAGTTGAGCAGCAGCCCCTGCCCGAGCCGGTGGGCCCGCACCGTGTAGGCGGCGTCGCCGTGCCGGAACGGCCCGACGGCCGCCGGGCAGCCGGTGTCCAGGACGCTCTGGTAGACCTCCCAGCGGCCGCCGCGGCCGGCGGCCGGGAGCTGCCGGCTCGCGCGGCGCCCGACGAGCTGGGAACCGCGCAGACCGTCGGGAGTGGACGCCTCCGGGGTGGCCGCGGCCCAGATCAGATCGGTGACCCGCCCGGTGGTGTCGCGCTCGGCGGTCAGGTAGCCGCACATGCCCGGGGTCACGTCGAGCACCCGCTGCACCACCGCCAGCCAGGGCTCGGCCCGATCGGGGTCGGCGGCGGGTGGGCGCAAGCTGCTGACGGCTTCCGCGTACGCCTGTGCCACCGCACCCTCCCGGCTCGACGAAGTTCGGCCTCCTTCGTACGGCAAGCGGCCCATGAACGTCATCGTCCGTTCATCCGGTCGGGACCCGACCCGCGGTCCGGGAGCACACAGACCACCCGAAGGGGACTCACATCCCCGGATCACCGGCCGAAGCGGACTCACATGTCGAAGAGCTCGCGCATGGCCTCGGCGAGCCGTGCCATGCTGGCGCCGGTCACCATCCCGATCCGCTCGGCGCCGATCGAGGCCGGCAACCGGCGCATCCGGTTGACCACCACGACCCCGGTGATCGGATCCTGCTCGGTGAGGGCGACCGCGTACGGCGGAAGCTCGGTGGCGCCGCGCTGCCGGACGATCGGCGCGCAGAAGGGCGCCGCGTTCTTCCGGTCGTTGTAGCTGTCGCCGGAGAGCACCAGGACGCGGTAGCGAAGATCGGTGCGGCTGCCGATGGTCCAGATCTCGCCACGCCGCATGTCAGGACGTCCCGCTCGGCATGCGCAAGAGACTACCGCCGCGGGGATCTTATGGGACGCCCAGGGCCGCTCCGGCCGGACGCCCGGTTCGGCCCGCGGCGATGGACCGGCGGCGGGTCAGGCCTGCTCGGGATCCTGTCGCCGGATGCCGGTGAAGGTGGTGCGGACGAGCCGGTGGATCGCCGCCGGGCCGGGCAGGGCGGGGGCGGCCGCGAGGGCGTGCAGGCAGTAGACGGCGAGCTCGCCGGCGGGAACGTCGCGGCGTACGGCTCCGGCCGCGGCGGCGTCGGCGATCAGGTCCTCGACGAACTCGCGCAGGTGCTGGTGGGCGGCCGCGACGTGCTCGCCGCGGTGCAGCGGGCCGGTGATGCCGGTGTCGTGATCGCGCCGGTGCGCGATGGCCATCGCGTACGCGGTCAGCACCTGCTCCAGGCGTTCCGCGGCGCCGGTGGCGCGGTCGCGCACGTGCAGCAGCTCCTGCAGGTGCTGGTCGATCTGGCGCTCGTGCCAGGCGCGCAGGATCGACGTGACGTCCGGGAAGTACTTGTACAGCGTCGCGCGGCCGATGCCGGTGTCCTTGGCGATCCGCGACATGGTCACGCCGGCCAGCCCGTGCGCGGCGACCAGGGCGGCGGTGGCGTTGATGGTGGCCTCGCGGACGGCGTCGCGGTGTGCCTCGATCGTCTGGCTCCAGATCTTGGGCATGTCGCCCATCGTACCGGACGCCGTACTCGATACACATGTCTTGACAAAGACACTTTGTATTGAAAACCTGAGCACGGCTCCGACCCACCCGGGCCGGAGCGCCCGCCAGACGAGGAGATGTCGTCATGCCCGAGCTGCCGTCACATCAAGACACCGGTCCCGCAATGTCGGAGAGCCCGCTCGATGGGCGGTCCCGGCGCCGCAAGGTGCTGGGCGCCGTCGTCGTGGTCGCGCTGGTGGCGCTGGCCGTGGTCCTGCATCTGACCGGGGTGCTGGGCGCGGAGGGACACTCATGATCGAGGCCGTGGGGCTGGTCAAGCGGTACCGCGACGTGACCGCGGTGCAGGGGCTGTCGTTCACCGTGCCGGCCGGCGCGGTGACCGGCTTCCTCGGGCCGAACGGGTCGGGCAAGTCCACGACCATGCGGATGATCCTGGGGCTGGACGCCCCGGACGCCGGCTCGGTCACGGTGAACGGCCGCCCGTACGCCGGATATCGGCGGCCCCTGCACGAGGTGGGGGCGCTGCTGGACGCCAGGGCGGTGGCCCCGGGCCGGTCGGCGTACCACCATCTGCGGTGGCTGGCCCTCAGCAACGGCATCCCGCGCTCGCGGGTCGGCGAGGTGCTGCGCCAGGTCGGGCTGGCCTCGGCCGCCCGGCAGCGGGTCGGCGGGTTCTCCCTCGGCATGGCCCAGCGGCTCGGCATCGCCGCCGCCCTGCTCGGCGATCCGCCGGTGCTGATGTTCGACGAGCCGGTCAACGGGCTCGACCCGGAGGGCGTCGCGTGGATCCGCGGCCTGCTGCGGTCGCTGGCCGGCCAGGGGCGCACCGTGTTCCTGTCCAGCCACTTGATGAGCGAGATGGCGATGACCGCCGATCGGCTGGTCATCATCGGCCGGGGCCGGCTGATCACCGAGACCGGCGTCGCCGACTTCCTGGCCGCCGGCGGCGACAACTACACCCGGGTCCGCTGCGCGGAGAACGACGAGCTGACCGCGGTGCTCGCCGGGCGGGGCGCGACGGTGCGCCGCGAACCGGACGGCGCGCTGCGGGTCACCGGCGCGACCGCGGACGAGATCGGCGAGGCGGCCCGGGTCCGCGGGCTCGGCCTGCTGGAGCTGTCCCCCCAGCGGATGTCGCTGGAGCAGCGCTACATGGAGCTCACCCGCGACGCCACCGACTATCACGCCACCGACCCAGCGCCGGCGTCCGCGCCGGCCGCGCGCTGAAGGGACCTCGACATGACTACCACCACCGCGCCGGTGGCGCCGCCGGCCGCCGGCCGCCGCGCCGGGGATTTCACCAACGTGCTGCGCGCCGAGCTGGCCAAGCTGACGACCATGTCGTCGGCGTACTGGGCGGTCCTGGTCGCCTTCGCCGCCAACATCGGCTTCGCCGTCCTGGCCGCCGCGCTGCTGGCGCCGCGGCTGAAGCCGGGCGACCTGGCCCACGTCGATGTCGTGCAGCTCGCCCTGGCCGGGCTGCACCTGTCCCAGGTCTCCTTCGGAGTGCTCGGCGCGCTCGTCATCACCGGCGAGTACGGCACCGGGATGATCCGCACCACCTTCGCCGCGGTGCCCCGCCGCCGCACCGTGCTGGCCGCCAAGGGCCTGGTCTTCGCCGGGACCGCCCTGCTCACCGCGACACTGTCCACGGTGGTCGCGTACCTCGCGTTCCTGGCCGCCCTGCCCGCGCAGACCCTGACCGGCACCGCGCTCGGCGACCCGGGCGTCACCCGGGCCGTGCTCGGCGGTGGCCTCTACCTGACCGTCTACGGGCTGCTCGGATTCGGGCTCGGCGCGCTGCTGCGCTCGTCGGCCGCGACGATCGCGACCCTGCTCGGCGTGCTGTTCGTGCCGCCGTTGCTGCTGAACCTGCTGCCCGAGACCTGGAAGACGACGGTGGGGCCGTACATCCCGATGCAATCCGGCAGCCAGATCTTCGTCGCCGCCCGGCACGAGGCCGCCAGCCTCGCACCGTGGACCGGCTTCGGCGTGTTCAGCCTGTACGCGGCCGTCGCCCTGGTGGCCGCCTTCGCCATCGCCAACCGCCGGGACGCGTGAGGAGACCGCCATGCCATCCGCTCAAGCACGCATCCGCACCGATCGCGCCGGGCGCTACCTCACCCAGATGTGCCGGCACACCACCCACGTCGGCGGCCTCGGCCACGGTGACCGCCACGGCGCGGGCGGCGGGACGCCGGTGCCGCGGCGCACCGAATACTCGGACACCGCCGGCACCATCGACTTCGACCGTGGACGCTGCATCCTGCGCGCCACCGGCGAGGAGCTCACCCTGCTCGCCGAGGCCGACGACCAACAGGACCTACGTCAGATCCAGGACGCCATCACCGTACGGCTGACGCGGGTCGGCCGCCGCGACCGGATCAGCGTCACCTGGCAGCCCGCGCCCGCCCCGCCGGACGACGAAACCGGTGACCCGGCGACCATCCTCGGCCGGCTGATGACACCTGAGGGACGCGCCGATCCGTTCCCGCTCTACGCCGCGGCGCACCGGCTCGGACCGGTGTCGCCGCTGCCCGGCGGGGCGTTCCTCGTCTGCGGATACGCGGCGGCCGACCAGGTGCTGCGCGATCCCGGCTTCGGCCTGGCCGAGCCGGCCGGCCCGGACCCCGGCGACGGCGCCGTGCGGCTGATGAACCAGTCCATCCTGCGCGCCAACCCGCCCGATCACGGCCGCATGCGCTCGCTCATCGCCCAGGTGTTCACCCCGCGCCGGGTCGCCGGTCTGCGCCCCGCGATCGAGGCCGCGGTCGGCGCGCTGATCGACCAGCTCATCGCGACGGCCGGCGGCGAGCCGGTCGACTTCATGGACCAGTTCGCCTTCCCGCTGCCGGTGACGGTGATCGGCGAACTGCTCGGCGTGCCGCCCGGCGACCGCCGCCGGTTCCGGCCGCTGGCCGCCGGCCTGACCGAGGCGCTGGAGCCGGCCGGCGGCGCCTCCGCGACGGCCGACGCCGCCGCCCGGGAACTCGCCGCATACTTCGTCCCGCTGATCGGCGCACGCCGCGCCGCGCCCGGTGCGGACCTGGTCAGCGCGCTGGTCGCGGCCCGCGACGCGGACGACGGCCGGCTCACCGACCGGGAGCTGCTGGCGAACCTGATCCTGCTGCTCGTCGCGGGTTTCGAGACCACCACCAGCCTGCTCGGCAACGGGCTGGCGCTGCTGCTCGACCGCCCCGCCCTGGCCGGATCGCTGCGCGCCGGGCAGATCCCGGTGCCGGCGTTCATCGAGGAAGTCCTGCGCTACGACTCACCGGTGCAGGCGGTCACCCGCCGGGCCCGCGCCCACGGACGTACGATCGGCGACGTCCCCGTCCCGTACGGCAGCGACTTGATCCTCTTGATCGGGGCCGCCAACCGTGACCCGGCCCGCTACCGCGACCCCGGCGGCTTCGATCCCACCCGCACCGACGTCAGGCCCCTCAGCTTCGGCGCCGGCGCGCACATCTGCATCGGCAACAGCCTCGCCCGGCTGGAGGCGGAGGTGGCCTTCCGGCAACTGCTCGGCCGGCTCCCGGCCATAACGGCCGCGCCCGGCCGGCCGGCGCTGCGCCGCGACCGGCTCGTCCTGCGCGGCTACCAGACCCTGCCGGTCCGGATCCACCCGGTCGGATGATCGCCGGCCGGCGCGGGGAAAGGGCGCGGAGTCGTTGTCGTCATGCTTCCGGAGCCGGCGGTGCGGATCGCGACTCGCGGGCGAGAACGGCCAGCGCGGCTTCGGCGCATTCGTCGTCCTGCCCGGGCACCGTGCCGCCGCTCACCGCCAGCGCACCGAGGACGGTGTCCCCTCGCATGATGAGCGCCGCGCCGGCGCCCGCCAGGATGGGCACCCGGGCGACCCGGTCCAGCTGGGCGAAGAAGCCGGGCGACGCCTCCTGCATCTTGCGCAGCGCGGCGCCGTCCCGGCGGAAGAGGGCGACGCCGGCCGCCTTGGCCTCGGCGATCGGGGCGGACAGCGGAGGCGCGCCGTTCATCCGGCCGAGGGCCTGCAGATGCCCGCCCTCGTCGACCACCGCGACCGTCACCGGGGCGGCCAGCTCGGCGGCGCGCTCGTGTGCGCCGGTGATGACTGTCTGCGCCTCTTCGAACGTCAACGGCATAGCGATCCCCCAGACCGTGGTACTTCGTGCACCCGTCATGGCCGAGCATGATTGATGTACAGCCGTAGCGCAATAGGTGTTCAGCTATTGTTGCCGGAATGGACCGCACGGGCCGGCGCCGGCAGAACACCCGCGGGCAGGGCGACCTGCTGCGCGAGGAGATCCTGACCGCCGGCGTACGCATGCTCGACGAGCTCGGCGAGGATCAGGCGCTGTCGCTGCGCGCGGTCGCCCGCGCCGTCTCCGTCGCCGCGACCTCCGTCTACCTCTACTTTCCCGACCGCGACGCGCTGGTCCTCGCCGCCACCCAGCGCTGCCACGAGGAGCTCGTCGCCGCCGGCGACGCCGCGGCCGCCCGCGAAGAGCACCCCGCCGCCCAGTTGCGGGCCCGCATCCTGGCCCAGGCCGAGTGGGCCCAGGCCCACCCCGGCCTCTACAAGGTGCTGCACGAAAGCGCCGTGCACCGCCGGCTTGGCATGCCGTTCAAAGAGGTCATGGTCGAACGCACCCGCGCCGCCGTGCAACGCTGCATGGACACCGGCGCCGCCCCGCGCGACGACGCGCTCACCGTGACGATCGACCTGCGCACCGCGGTCAACGGCATGCTGGCTCAGCGCATCAACGAGCCCGACCTGCCCTGGCCGCCGCTGGCCGACCAGCTCGACCGCTTCCTGACCAAACTGGTCGGCCTGCGACGCTGAGTCCGCCGCACCGATCATCGAATCGCCGCTTCATTGACGTGCGGCGATACGCTCGAAACGAATGTGGTTCCTGGGCGGAAGGACCATTGTCGTGGAATGGGTCGGCTCCAACAAGGACATTCTCAGTCTCCTGATCGCTCTTCTCGCGGTCATGGTGTCGCTTTCGACCGTCTTGATCGGCTTCCGGAATTTGCGGACGAACAGCTTCATGTCGATTCAGAACCGGATGCTCAGCAACGAGATGCAACGCGGCCGGCTGCTGGTGTACCGGGCCATCGCGACCGGCGAGGCGCCGGCGCGCGACTCCGACGAGGAGTACCTGATGGTGCGGTCCCTCGCGGTCTTCGACGAGCTCGGCATGCTCGCCCGTCTGCGGATCGTGCCGCGCGAGTGGGTGCTTCGATTCTGGCACGCCCGCCTTCATCTGATGACACATGGCTTCGGCATGGAGTTCGATCCGGCCCGCCCGTACATCCTTCAAGGACGGCCGAACCTCCAATACCTGATCGCCCGCGCGGGACGGTATCGGTGCGATCAGGACTGCTGCGCCGACGGCCAGAAGGAATTGCGATTGCGGCAGCCGCAAAGGGCACGCACGGCGCCGCCGACGACAGGAATTCGAGCCGGAATTCAACATCGCCGACGGCCTCTCCTGCTCGTTCGCGATCTTGGCGGGCCGATGCGGCGGCCGGGGTCCCGGCGTACGCGTCAACGGAATGCCGCCCCGGCGGGCCGCGCAGCTCGGGCGCCCGACCCGGCCGTCGCCCGCGAGATCGACCGCTGGTGAAGCTTGATCGCGGAAGGCGTGTCCAGCGAGGTTCCGGGATCGAGGTCTGTTCCGTGGTCTGAGCTGGGTGTGCGCGACGCTTTGCTTTGCTTACCGGCGGGAAGCGCGCACGCCAGGCGGTCCAGCCGTGCGCCGATGTCCGTGACGAGGCCGCTTCGCCCGGATCGGCCCGAGCTTGCTTACCGCGGGTAAGGGCCTGGCGCTGAATTAGCTGGTCGGCGACTTTCATGATCGGTCGTTGGTTCTTGTGTGATTGATGAGCAGGCCTTGGCTGACAAGCTTGTGGTGTTGCGGCCGCATTTGGATGAGCGTCAGTGGCGGTTGCTGTTGGGTGCCGAGGCTGAGGCTGTGGGTCGCGGTGGGATCAGTTTGGTGGCCCGGTTGTCGGGGGCCTCGCGTACGACGGTGCAGGCTGGGGTGGCCGAGGTGCGGGCTGGTGTGCTCCCGGGTGGGCGGGTCCGGGCGGTGGGTGCGGGCCGGCGGCCGGTCGAGGAGGCACAGCCGGGGATCGAGCAGGCGTTGGACGGTTTGGTGTCGCCGGAGACGCGGGGGGATCCGATGTCGCCGTTGCGGTGGACGACCAAGTCGTTGTCGCAGTTGGTGAAAGCCTTGTACGGCTTGGGTTTCCGGGTGAGTAAGAAGACGGTCAGCCGGTTGCTGAAGCAGGCGGGGTATCGGTTGCAGGCGACGTTCAAGACGAAAGAGGGCGCGCAGCACCCGGACCGGGACGCCCAGTTCGGCCACATCAACGACACCGCCGCGCGGTTCTTGGCCGCTGGTGACCCGGTGGTGTCGATGGACGCGAAGAAGAAGGAACTGGTCGGTGAGTACGCTGCGCGGGGCCGGGAGTGGCAGCCGGGCGGGCGGCCGGTCGAGGTCAACGGGCACGATTTCCCGGCCGGGGTGCCCAAGGCGATCCCATACGGGGTCTACGACATCGGCGCCGACGCCGGGTTCGTGTCCGTTGGGGTGGACCATGACACCGCGCCGTTCGCGGTCAACGCGTTGCGGACGTGGTGGCAGCGGATCGGCAGTCTGCGGTATCCGCAGGCGCGCCGGTTGTTGGTGACTGCTGATGGGGGTGGTTCCAACGGTTCGCGGTTGCGGGCGTGGAAGGTCGAGTTGGGCAGGCTGGCCACCGAGACGAGCCTGTCAGGATGTCTGTGTAACCATCCTTTGTCCTCTTAGGTCAGTGTAGCCGCAATGCGGCCGGGAAATGCGATTTCGAACGCGCCGAGGGCGGATTTCCACCCGTGCGTGGTGGCGCCTTC
>NZ_JBHTBJ010000060.1:0-32248 GCF_042664765.1 Paractinoplanes rhizophilus
CGGCGAGCGCGCCGCCGGCCCGCCAGGCGCCGCCGCCGACGCGGCCGCGCACGGCGGGCTCAACGTGGCGGGCCACCGCCGCCGGCATCGGCCCGGCCGCCGGGCGGCCGCCGTGGAAACAGCGCCGCAGGAACTCCCCGAACGAGGCGGCGCCGCGGGGCACGTCGTGGCGGAGCACCGCGTCCGGCACGTGCCGCCAGCGGCCGCCGGTCAGCACCCGCATCCGGGCCGGCAGCTCCGCCTCGCGTCGGCCGAAGCCGCCGGCCTCGCGGAACGGCGCGCGGCGCACGACCATGCCGGCCGGGCCGCCGGGCGCGACCGTCCACATCAGCTCGTCGGCCAGCCAGCGCGGCCGCCGGTCGGGCCAGTCGGGGTGCAGGCCGCCGCCGGCGCCGACCACCGCCGGGTCGGCGAAGGCGCGGGCGAGCCGGGCCAGCCAGTGCGGATCGGCGACCACGTCGGCGTCGAGGAAAGCGATCAGCTCGGTCCGGGCGAGGAACGCGCCGGTGTCGCGGCTGCCGGCGCGGCCGGGAGCGTACGTGTTCGCCAGGACCGTCGCGCCGGCCAGGTCGCGGCGCACCCGGCGGAAGTACGCGGTGTCGTGGTCGACCACGACCACCACCTCGGCGGGCCGGTGGGTCTGCGAGCGGGCGGAGGCGACCGCGCGGGTCAGCTGGGGCCAGCGGCTCGGCGGTCCGGCCGTGACGACGACCGTCACTCGGGGGTGGTCCACGGCTCAGTCCTCGAAGACGGGCAGCGGCTTGCGGGCGGCAGCCGTGCGGCGGCGGGTGGTGACGTTGCGGTCGAGCGGCACGGCGCCGATGGCGGGCCGGTTGACCGGGCGGCCCCGGGACTCGGTGGTGATCCGCTGGTGGTCGATCGGGGCGCGGTGGCCGCGGGGCTCGGTGGCGGCCCGGCGGCGGGAGCGGGCCCGGCCGTACTCGCTGAGGATCGTGCGCAGGACCCGGAAGCCGTCCCGGACGGTGTTGAGGTTGCTCTCGCCGTGCAGGCGGGCGTGCTCCACGCTGCCCACCTCGCCGACCCGCAGGCCGCCGGCCGCGGCCCGAATGTTGATCATCGTTTCGATCTCGAAGCCGTCGCCCCACAGCTTGCCGCCGCCGGCCGGCCGCGGCAGCCGGATGTCCGGCAGGCCGAGCGTCGGGACGACGCTGCGCCAGAAGGCGTTGTAGCCGTAGCAGAGGTCGGTGAAGCGGGTGCCGAACAGCGCGTTCACCACCAGGTTGAGCCCATCGTTGCCGAGCTTGCGCAGCGGGGTGATGTCGTCGCTGCGCCCGCCGTGCGAGAAGCGCGAGCCCTTGACGAAGTCGGCGCCGTCGACCAGCCGCCGGACGAAGAACGGGATCTCGGCCGGGTCGGTCGAGCCGTCCGCGTCGATCATCACGATGATGTCGCCGGTGCTGGCGGCGAAGCCGCAGGCCAGGGCGTTGCCCTTGCCGGTGCGGGTCTGGCGCACGACGACCACGTCGGGGCGCAGCTCGCGGGCGACGGCGACGGTGCGGTCGACCGAGCCGCCGTCGACCAGCACCACCTGGTGGAGGCCGGCCGGTAGGGCGGCGAGGACGTGCGGGAGGTTGCGCTCCTCGTTGAGCGCCGGGATGACAACGCTTACCGTGGGTGACAAATAGCCGTAACGCTCTGTATGAGTAGGCCTCATCGTCGGCCCCTTCCCGGGCTCGCGAATCGACTCCTACCGGGCGGATTCGGGGGATCCGCATGTCGTTCGCTCCGGGACCACGTTAAGCACGACATTACGGAGCGTCAACTGCCAGGATTTTGGCCCTGGTCACGACCGTCCCACTGATTACTTTCAGTCACAAATTCCGTCGGCCGGCGCCCGGGGAGTGATCAAGGTCACCGACGGTGAACATTACGAAGCGTGAGGGAGCGGGGGTTACGGTGAGGACCCTGTCCGCCGCTGCCCGTAGCTTTCGGGCTCCGTCACCGTTGGTGAAGCGATGAAATCGGAAAACGCCCTCTGTGTCTGTGGCCATCCGCACCGGGCGCACGAGCACCACCGCCGCGGCACCGAGTGCGCGCTGTGCGGGCCGGACCAGTGCCCCCGCTTCCGCCGGGCCGGCTGGTGGCGCCGCCTGGTACCCGGCCGCTGAGCCGCCTGTCCGCCCTGGTGAGAGCGTCATCACCATAGGTGGGGGTGCGCGAATCGCCCCGATGCGGGTGGCTTAGCGTCTCTGCCTGACGCAAGGTGTGCGCGGTAAACGGCCGCACTGTCGGTGGCGGGGCTCGTCCCACAAGGACGGACTCCGCCATTCTTTTCGCCGCCGGCACGCCGACCCTAGGGCCGGTAGTCGCGCAGGAACGTCACGAGCGCGTCGTGGTACGGCATCAGCGTGGTCAGGTCGACGTACTCGGCCGGCCCGTGCTGCCCGTCCCCGCCCGGCCCGAAGATCACCGCGTCGATCCCGAGCGCGTGGTAGTACCGCCCGTCCGCGGCGCCGTGCTTGCGCAGCAGGTCTCCGGAATGACCGACGGACCGCGCCGCCGCCCGCAGCCCCACCACCCCCGGCCCGGCCGGGTCGGCGAAGTGCGGCGGCCCCAGCTCCGCCACGGTGGCCGTGAGCCCGGTGACCTTGCCGAGGTGCGCGGCCACCTCGGCCCGGGTGCGGCCCTCGAAGTCCGGGTCGGCCGGCGGATAGCGGATGTCCAGCCACGCCTCCGCGGCCGCCGGCACCTGGTTGAAGGCGTGGTTCGGCGTCGCGATCCGGGCGACGTTGACGGTGGTGGCCCACGCCTCCGCGGCCGGCACCGGATACCGCTCCAGGAGCCGGCCGACGCCCGCGGTCAGCGCCAGCACCGCGTTCTCCCCGAGCCACGGATAGGCGGCGTGGGCCGCGAGCCCGGTCGCCGCCAGCCGCGCGTGGCAGATGCCCTTGGACTCGTTCACCACCTTGAGCCCGCTCTGTTCCCCGATGACCACGAAGCCGGCCCGCACGCCCCGCGCGAGCTGGTGCCCCGTTCCGTCCGGCCCGCCGACCTCCTCGTCGGTGACAAGCTGCAACCCGATCGGGTACGCCAGGCGCGCCGCGACCGCGCGGAACACCGACGTCATCACCAGCGCGGCCGCCTTCATGTCGTGCGCCCCGCGCCCGTAGAGCCGATCCCCGTCCCGTCGCGGCGCGAACTGCTCGTCCGGCGCCGGCACCACATCCAGGTGCGCGTTGAGGATGACCCGCAGCTCGTCGCCACCCCCGGCCGGACGCAACAGCGCGCTGGGCTTGCCGTGGGACTCGAACCGCCGCACGGCGAAGCCCGGCCCCGCCTCGCCGATCACCAGCTCGAGGGCCCGCGCCAGCTCGCCGGGCCGGTCGGCCGTCGAGCGGATCGCGATCAGTTCGGCGAGACGGTCCGTCCACGGCGTCATGCCCTTCAGGATTCCCCCGCCGTCAAGACCACGCCCGCCGTCAAGACCACGTTTGTCGCGGTGGCGCGGAGGGTACCGGCCGCTCATGGCGACGCGGACCCTCGGCAACCGATACCACCTGGTGCGTCGCATCGGCCGGGGCGGTATGTCCGAGGTGTGGCACGGGCACGACGAGGTCCTCGACCGCCCGGTCGCCGTCAAGGTGATGGCGCCGGGCCAGGAGATCCCCATAGATCTCGTCCGCGCGGAGGCCCGCTCCGCCGCCCGGCTGGCCCACCCCAACGTCGCCGGCGTGCACGACTTCGGCACCTCGGCCGACCAGCCGTACATCGTGATGGAGCTGGTCGAGGGCCGCACGCTGGGCGCCCATCTGGCGAACGGCCCGCTCGACTGGCGGATCTCGGTGCGGATCTGCGCCGAGGTCGCGGCCGGGCTGGCCGCGGCGCACGCCGAGCACGTCGTCCATCAGGACATCAAGCCCGGCAACATCATGCTCACCCCGTCCGGCGCGAAGGTCCTCGACTTCGGCATCGCCGCCGCGGTCGGCGCCGCCGATCCCGACCCGGACGGCCCGGTGATGGGCACCCCGGCCTTCGTGGCGCCGGAGCGGTTCGCCGGGCACCCCGCCACCCCGGCGACCGACATGTTCGCCCTCGGCACGCTCCTCTATCAGTGCCTGTCGGGCCGTCTGCCGTGGACGGCGACGACGCCGACCGAGCTGGTCGAGGCCACCTGCAAGCTGGACCCCGAGCCGCTGCCCGACATCGCCGGCCTGCCGCCCGAGGTGGTCGACCTGTGCTCGCGCTGCCTGTCGAAGGAGCCGGCCGAACGGCCGACGGCGCTGGTGGCCGCGCTGCTGCTGGGCGAGGCGGTGGACGCCCGGGTCTACGTCCCGATGCGCGACCTGGCCCCCATCGTGGTGACCGACTGGGCCGACGAGCCCACCTCGAAGGCCGGCCGCCACCGCGCGCCCTAGCACCACCGCTCCGACCTTCCGCGCGCGGCGCCACCTTCCGCGCGCCGCGCCACCTTCCGCGCGCCGCGCCACCTTCCGCGCGCCGCGCCACCTTCCGCGCGCCGGACGCGCCGCCTCCGTGTGATCAGCCGCTGCGCGGCACGACCACCACCGGGCGGCGCGCCCGCCGGATCAGCCGCGCCGACACGCCGCCGAGCAGCACCCGGCGCGCCGGGCCGTAGCCGCGGGAGCCGCAGAACAGCACGTCCACCTCGTCCAGCTCGGCGAGCGTGTCCACCACCTCGCCGG
The DNA here is from genome assembly GCF_042664765.1 of Paractinoplanes rhizophilus. Classification (NCBI taxonomy): domain Bacteria; kingdom Bacillati; phylum Actinomycetota; class Actinomycetes; order Micromonosporales; family Micromonosporaceae; genus Paractinoplanes; species Paractinoplanes rhizophilus. The sequence continues at coordinate 4,665 of NZ_JBHTBJ010000060.1, forward strand.
GCAGCACGCGCCAGTCGGCGTCGCAGGCGGGCACCGCGGCCACCGCGGCCTCCAGCGAGCGCTCGTAGATCTCCCGGGCGGTCTCCAGGAAGGCCCGCTCGGCGTCCTCGCCGATCAGGAACGGCTTCGCCGCGTCGCCGGTGGCCACCACGGTGTACAGGCGGAGCCGGGCGCCCAGCCGGGCGGCGAACCGGGCGGCCTCGGCGAGGGCGGCGCGTCCGTCCGGCGTGTCGACATAGGCCACGCCGATGACGCCCAGCGAGCCGGGCGCGGCGGACAGCTCGGCGGGTGCGACCGCCACCGGGCAGAGGCTGCCGGAGAGCAGGCGATCGGCGGTGCTGCCCGGATAGAGGCGCTCGCGCGGCGCGTCCTTGCCCGAGCCGACCACGATCAGCGCGGCGCCCACCTCCTCGGCGAGGTCGTGCAGGCCGTGCGCGGCCGAGGAGGAGGCGATCGAGCGGTACGACGCCTCGGCCCCGCCGAGGACGGCGCGCGCCGCGTCGAGGACCTGCTCGGCGGCGCGGTGGCGGTCGGCCACCCATTCGGCGTCGACCCGTCCGGAGCCGAGCGCGGACGGCGCGGGATGGACCACGGCCACGATCAGCGGGACGCCGAGCGTCTCCGCGGCCCAGCGGCCCAGCGCGAGCGCCCCGGCGCCGGGCGCCCCGGCGATCACCGGCCCGGTCACGACTGATCACCCCGCCCCGAATCCGGCGACCCGGGTGAAGGCTCGCCCGGCGAAGGCGTCCCGGGCGAAGGCGATCCGGGCGAAGGCGATCCCGACGAAGGCGTACCGGGCGGGTGGTCGCGCGCCCATCCCGGCGTGCCCACCGGCTCGCTGCGCAGCCGCGAGTTCCGGTACCCGTACACCGCGTAGATCACGATGCCGACCGCGAGCCACACCACGAACCGCACCCACGTCTCCCACGGCAGGTCGCTCATCAGGTAGACCGCGAACGCCACCCCGATCAGCGGCAGCACCGGCGACCACGGCACCCGGTACGGCCGCGGCATCTCGGGCCGGGTCCGGCGCAGGATGATGACGCCGATGTTGACCAGGACGAACGCGAACAGCGTGCCGATGTTGACCAGCTCCACGATGGCGCCGAGCGGGACCAGCGCGGCCAGGATCGAGATCAGCACGCCGAGGCCGATGGTCAGCATCGCCGGCGTGCCGTAGCGCTGGTTGACCGTCGCCAGCCGCTGCGGCATCAGGCCGTCGCGGCACATCGCGAACATGATCCGGGTCTGGCCGTAGAAGATGACCAGCACGACGCTGGTGATGGCGATGACCGCGCCGAGCGCCAGGACGCCGGCCGCCCAGCCGATGCCGGCGCCCTGGTCGAGCGCGGCGGCCAGCGGCGCGTCGCTGTCCTTGATCTGGTCGGGGGAGGCGATGCCGAGCGCGCCGATCCCGGTGAGCACGTAGAACACCGTGCAGATCAGCAGCGAGCCGATGATCGCCCAGGGCAGGTCGCGTTCCGGCCTGCGGGCCTCCTCGCTGCCGGTGGAGACCGCGTCGAAGCCGATGTAGGCGAAGAAGATGATCGCCGCGGCGCTGGTCACCCCGTCCACGCCGGCCGGGGCGAACGGGGTGAAGTGGGCGGTGCTGAAGTTCGCGAACGCCACGACGATGAAGAACAGCAGCACGATCAGCTTGATGACGACCATCACCAGGTTGACCCGCACGCTCTCGGTGACCCCGCGCACCAGCAGGAACGTGATCGCGAGGACCACGACGACGGCGGGCAGGTTGAACACACCGCCGTCCGAGGGCGACTTGGCGATCGCGTCCGGCAGGGCCCAGCCGAACGCGGCGTCGAGGAACGCGTTGAGGTTGCCGCCCCAGCCGACCGCGATGGCGGCCACCGACACGCCGTACTCCAGGATCAGGTCCCAGCCGATGATCCAGGCGACCAGTTCGCCGAGCGTCGCGTAGGAGTACGTGTACGCGCTGCCGGAGACCGGGATGGACGAGGCCAGCTCCGCGTAGGACAGCGCGGAGAACGCGCAGGCCACCGCGGCCAGCACGAAGGACAGCACGACGGCGGGCCCGGCGATCCCGGCGCCCTTGCCGATCACCACGAAGATGCCGGTGCCGATGATGGCGCCGACGCCCATCGCGGTCAGCTGGGTCACGCCGACGGCCTTCTTGAGGCCGTGCCCCTCCTCGGCGGTCTCGGTGATCAGCGAGCGCACGTCCCGTACCGCGAAGATTCCAGGTTTGTCGGTTGTCACGGGTTCACCCACCTCCGGCAGCGGCGACCTCCGGTCTCACCTTGTGCTCATCCGGTGACACTGCGCAAGTTGAGAGGGTGCCGAAAGCCGCGCCCGCCTGCGGCGCGAGCGACGGCCGTTGTACCGTGGGGCGATGGGAGAGGCGGCGGTGACGACACGTCGGCAGGCCGACGGGACCATCGTCGTCGACGTGCGTGGCAGCCTCGACGCGGCCACCGTGGACGCCGTGCGCGAGACCCTGACCGGCACGCTCCAGCGGGAGCGCCCGGTGGCGCTGATCGTCGACCTGACCTTCGTGGTCTTCATGGATTCGATGGGCGTCGGCATGCTGGTCAGCGGGTTCAACACGGCCCGCGAGACGGGCACCCGGTTCGTGCTGCGCAACCCCAGCGAGTTCGTCCACCATCAACTCCGGGTGACCGGGCTGGCCGAGATGTTCGGCCTGCCGCCGTCCTCGTCCTCGACGCAGTCGTTCACCCCCTGACCCCCGCCCCGGTTTCGCGCGCGCGATCGTGCGGCGGCGGCTAATGTGCGGTCATGGAACGGGTCGCCGGGGCGTGGTGTGACGGCGGCGCGGTCTGCTTCCGGCTCCCCGATCAAGATCAAGAGCTGGCGGGCGTACGGCTGATCTGCGGTGTCCTGGGCTCCCCGGAATTCACGTACGCCGCCGAGCGCAAGCACTGGGAGCTGCGGCTGCCCCGGCCGGACGCGGCCCGCATCGAGTACCGGCTCGAGCTGACCCACCGTGACGGGCGCCGCGAGACGGTCTGCGACCAGGGCAACCCGCGGCGCGCCCCGGGCGGCTTCGGCGAGTCGTCGGTGCTCTGGTGCCCCGATTACCGCGAGCCCGACTGGCTGCACCTGCCCCCGGCCGGCGGGCAGTGGCGGGAGGCCCGCTCGGCCGACGCGCGGGTCTGGTCGCCCGCCTGCCCCACCGACCGGATGCTGGTCGCCCACGACGGCCCCGACTACGACAAGTACGCGGAGCTCGGCCGGTACGTGACCGCGTCCCTGGCGGCCGGACGCATCGCGCCGTTCCACCTCGTGCTGCTGCCCGCACCCGACCGCTTCGAGAATTACTCGGCTTCCACCCCGTACGCGAAAAAACTGACCACCGTGACCCTGCCCGCCCTGCGCGCGGAACTGGACGCCCCGGCGCCGGTCGTCGGCGCCGGCGCCAGCCTCGGCGCCCTCGCCATGCTGCACGCCCAGCGCCACGCGCCGGAGCTGTTCGCCGGCCTGTTCCTGCAGTCGGGCAGCTTCTTCCAGCGCCGGTTCGACCCGCAGGAGTCGGGCTTCGCGCGCTACCAGCGGATCACCCGGTTCGTGGGGCGGGTCCTGCGCGCCGCCTCCGGGCCCGGCGTGCCGGCCACGCTGACCTGCGGCACGGTCGAGGAGAACCTGGCCAACAACCGCAGCATGGCCGCGGCCCTGGGCGCGCAGGGGTACGAGGTCACGTTCGTGCCGAACCGCGACGCGCACAACTGGATCGGCTGGCGCGACGCGCTCGATCCGCACCTGACCACGCTGCTGCGGCGCGTGTGGCCCTAGCTGTCTCACCCCTCGTTTCGCACCCCTCGGGAGGACGACGTGGCGGACGTCGAGCACACCATCGGACTGTTGCTGGGCACCGAGGACGACTGGCCGCGGGCGTACGAGGCGCTGTTGCGCCGCCTCGGCGTGGTCACCGGCCCGGACGGCCGGACCCACCGCGCCATCTCGGAGCGGGTCACCATCGAGCCGTTCAATTTGCGGTACAAGCCCCGGCACGACCTGGTCATCGACCGGCTCGCGTACTGGTACTACCACCCGCGCGAGTGGCTCAAGAAGATCGCCCTGATGGACGACGTGTACCTGCTGAACAGCCCGTTCACGTTCCAGTCCATGGAGAAGCACGCCGCCTACTGCGCGATGATGCGGCTCGGCCTCAAGGTGCCCGAGACGGTGCTGGTCCCGTACAAGAATCCGCTCGACAACTCCCGGTACGCCTACACCGCGGCGCGCTACAACCAGGCCTTCGACCTGGACCGGACGGCCGAGCAGGTCGGCTATCCGATGTTCATGAAGCCCTACGACGGCGGCGCCTGGGTCGGCGTGTCCCGGATCCGCAACCCGCAGGAGCTGCACGCCGCCTACGACGCCTCCGGCGAACGGCTGATGCACCTGCAGGCCGCGGTCGAGGGGTACGACGTGTTCGCCCGCTCGCTGACCATCGGCCCCGAGACGATGGTCATGAAGTTCCGCCCCGAGCAGCCCATGCACGCCCGGTACGAGGTGGACCACGGCTTCCTGTCGGCCGAGACCGGCCACGAGGTGGTGACCATCTCGCGCCTGGTCAACGCGTTCTTCCGCTGGGAGTTCAACTCCTGCGAGTCGCTGGTGCGCGGCGGCGACGTGCACCCGATCGACTACGCGAACGCCTGCCCCGACGTCGCCATCACCTCGCTGCACTACTACTTCCCGTGGGCGATGGCCGCGCTGCTGCGCTGGACGGTCTTCTGCGTGGTCACCGGCCGCAGGCCGCGCCTGGACACCGACACGGCCCGCTATTTCGCCATCGGCGACGACGAGTCGCTGTCCTACGCCGAGAAGCTGGCCGAGTACCGCCGCCTGGCCGACGAGTACTTCGAGACCGACCGCTACCGCGAGTTCTGCGAGACCTGCCTGCCGCACGTCGACGAGATGGTCCACGACTGGGTCAGCTCGGAGGAGTTCCGCTCGCTGCTGCGCGAGACGATCCGCGCCACGTACCCGGTGCACGAGCACGAGAAGTTCGAGGGCCATTTCGGCGGCCTGATCGACGCCTGGGTGCGGGACAACGGCTGAGTCCCGTTCCGGTTCTGTCAGACCCCCGGCCTACAGTCGGAACCGTGCTGATCCGGATCGAGGGACGCGACCTGCCGGCGGGCGACGAGCTCCGGCTGCGCAACGTGCACGTGGGTGTGCAGCGCAAGGCCGAGGTGGTCGAGCGCGTGCCGGTGACGGCCCCGGCGGCGGCGTGGGAGCTCGAGGTGACCGCGCGCGAGATCGACGGGCTGCTCGACGTCGGCGGGCCGTTCGTGCACGGCCGGCCGGGAGCCCGGTTCCTCTATCTGAGCTGGGGCAACGTGTCCGGGTCCGGCTTCGAGATGTTCCGCCGGGCCAAGCTGATGTTCGGCGACATCCCGACACCGGTGCTGCGCGCCGCGTTCGAGGGCGGCGGCGTCCTGGTGGGCGAGTTGGGGCTTTCCGACGCGTACGGCGATCCGGTGTGTGCCCGGGTCCGCCCGCCCGACATCGTCTGGACGCTGCGATGACCGTTGCTGTCCAGGCCGGGGTGCGGGTGCTGCACGGGTTCGTGGCGGCCGACGGTGCGCTCTGTCTCTGGGGCGAGTCGGACATGTCGTGGGAATTCCGGCGGGGGAGCGGGCACCCGTTCGCGGTCGAGCGTGACCGGCTGCCCTGGGGCGAGCACCTCGCGCACGCCACCGTCGTGCTGCCGTCGACCAGCGCGGGGCCGCTGCCGTCGCCGCAGCTCGGGCTCGCGCCCCGGCGGGGGACGCCCCGGCCGCGAGCGTGGCAGGTGCCGGCCGTGTCGGTGCCGTTCGTCGACGACGACCTGGTGGACGAGTTCGACGGGCGGGCCGGGCACTCCACGCGGTGGCTGATCGAGCTGTGCGCGTTCGCGGCCGATCTGGTGCGCCGCGGGCGGGTGCTGCCGTCGGTGCTGCCGCACGGGCCGATCGCCCGGTGGCGGCCGGTGCTCACCGGCTTCGACGCGATCCACCACGGCGACCTGCTGCGCCGCATGCCGGCCGCCTGCCGCGCCGCGACCGGCGGCCTGCCCGCCGCCGACGTCCTGGCCACGGCGTTGCACCGGCTGGTCGACGGCCTGGTCCGCACCCGGCTCGCGGTGGCCGGCGTCGAGATCGGCGACGGCTGGCTGGCCGCGCTGACCGGCGATCCCTCCTTCACGGCCGCGCCGGCGCTGGCCGACGAGCTCGCCGACCGGCTCGACGCCTGGCACGCGAGCGCCGCCTCGGGCGCGGCGGTGCGGCTCTGCTTCCGGCTGAGCCACCTGCACGAGCTCGACGAGGAGCCGGACGCGACCGACGCCACGACCGCCACCCAGCCGCCCCGCCCGGATGCCGGCGTTCCCGGCCCGGATGCCGGCGTTGCCGGCCCGGATGCCGGCGTTGCCGGCTCGGCGGTCGATGTTTCCGACCTGGCTGCCGGCGCCCGGGGCTCCGGCGGGGCCGAGGCGGGGGTCGCTTCCGGCGGGCGTGATCTCTGGCTGCTCGAGTTCTTGCTGCAGGCCGTCGACGAGCCGAGCGCGCTGGTCACCGCGGCCGACATCTGGCGGGACGAGTACGCGCCGCTGCGCCGCTGGACGCGGCACCCGCAGGAGCGGCTGCTCGGCGGGCTCGGGCGGGCCGCCCGGCTCTACCCCGGCCTGCAGGCCGCGCTGCGGGTGCCCCGGCCGGTCGACATGGTGCTCGACACCGCCGAGGCGCACGCGTTCCTCGGCCAGGCCGCCGTCCTCGAGGAGGCCGGCTACGGCGTGCTGCTGCCCGCCTGGTGGCGCGAACGGCAGGGGCTCGGGCTCTCGCTCGAGCTGCGCGGCCGCGACCCGGTCCCGCCGGTGCTGCGCGACGAGGCGGCCGACCTGGCGCACATGGTCGACTACCAGTGGGGGCTGGCGGTCGGCGGGCAGTCGCTCACCGAGTCCGAGCTGGCCGACCTCGCCCAGGCCAAGGTGCCGCTGGTGCGGCTGCGCGGGCGCTGGGTGTACCTCGATCCCGGCCATCTCGCGGCCGGGCTGCGGTTCCTCCAGCGCGGCGGGGGCTCGATGACCGCGGGCGCGGCGCTGCGCACGATCCGGCTCCTGCCGCCCGAGGAGCTGCCGCTGCCGGTCACCGCGGTCGGCGGCAAGGGCTGGCTGGCCGACCTGCTGTCCGGCGAGCTCGACCGGCGGCTGGAACTGCTCGACCAGCCCGCGGGCCTGGCCGGGGTGCTGCGGCCGTACCAGAAACGGGGTTTTTCCTGGTTGGCGTTTCTCGACGGGCTCGGGCTGGGCGCCTGTCTCGCCGACGACATGGGGCTGGGCAAGACCGTGCAGCTGCTGGCGCTGCTGCTGCATCGGCGGGCCGGACCGGCCCTGCTGGTCTGCCCGCTCTCGGTGCTCGGCAACTGGCAGCGCGAGTGCGAGCGCTTCGCGCCGTCGCTGGTCGTCAAGGTGCTGCACGGCGCCGAGCGGCCCGCCCCCGCCACGCTGGCCGGCGCCGACCTGGTGCTCACCACCTACGCCACCGCCGTGCGCGACGCCGACGACCTGGCCGCCCTGGAGTGGGACCGGGTGGTGCTCGACGAGGCGCAGCACGTCAAGAACAGCGGTAGCGGGGTGGCCAAGGCCGTCCGTCGCTTCCGCTCGCGGATGCGCATCGCCTTGACGGGTACGCCGGTGGAGAACCGCCTCGCCGAGCTGTGGTCGATCCTCGACTTCCTGAATCCGGGCATGCTCGCGTCGCCGCACACGTTCCGGGCGCGGTTCGCCGTGCCGATCGAGCGCTTCGGCGACGAGGACGCGGCCGCCCGGCTGCGCCACGCCACCCGGCCGTTCCTGCTGCGGCGGGTGAAATCCGATCCCACGGTCATCGCCGACCTGCCCGACAAGCGCGCGGTGCGGCACCTGTGCGGGCTGACGACCGAGCAGGCGACGCTGTACCGCGCGGTGCTCGACGACATGACGACGCGCCTGGCGGAGAGCACCGACAAGTGGAACAAGGGCATCGTGCTGGCCGCGATGACCAAGCTGAAACAGGCCTGCGTGCACCCGGCGCTGCTGCTCGGCGACGGTTCGCCGCTGCCCGGCCGCTCCGGCAAGCTCGAACGGCTCGAGGAGATCCTCGACGGCGCGCTGGCCGAGGGCGAGAGCGTGCTGTGCTTCACCCAGTTCGCCAAGTTCGGCGCGATGCTGACGCCTCATCTGGCGGCCCGCTTCGGCGTGCCGGTGCGGTACCTGCACGGCGGCACCACGCGCGCCGACCGCGACGCGATGGTCGCGGAGTTCCAGGACGACCCCCGCCCCGGCGTCTTCGTGCTCTCGCTGAAGGCCGGTGGCACCGGCATCAACCTGACCGCCGCCAACCACGTGGTGCACGTCGACCGCTGGTGGAACCCGGCCACCGAGGCGCAGGCCACCGACCGCGCCTACCGCATCGGCCAGCGCCGCGACGTCCAGGTGCACACGCTGGTCTGCCTGGGCACGCTCGAGGAGCGCATCGACCGGCTGCTCGCCGGCAAGGGCGTGCTCGCCGAGCGGGTCGTGGGCAACGGGGAGGGGTGGCTGACCGCGCTCGACACGGCGGAGCTGCGGGAGCTCGTCCGACTGGCCCCGGAGGCGATCGTTGACTGACTTTGCTTCGGCGCCGGCCCGGGTGGCGCCATGACTGACGATCGGCTGGCGCTCGCGTTTCTCGGGACCTTCGAGTCGTTGCGGATGGGGCCGACGTTCGCCCGCGGGCGGCGCGACGAGCGGGCCGGGCATGTGCGGCAGCTGACCATCTCGGGGAGCCTCGTGGTGGCGCTGGTGCGCGGGCCGGAGGATCCAACGGCGTTCCGGTCGCGGATCGCGGTGCGGTCGTTCGGGGCCTCGGAGTGGGCGCGGGTCGAGCGGGATCTGGTGGCCGAGGCGCGCTTCGCGGCCGGGCTGCTGGCGGGGCGGATGCCGGCCGGGATCGGTGAGGTGTTCGCGGCGGCGGGGCTCAGCCTGGTGCCGCTGTCGCTGGACGAGGTGGCGATGGACTGCACCTGCGAGCGGTGGCCGATGCCCTGCGTGCACCTCGCGGCGACGTGTTACGCGCTGGCGCGGTCGTTCGAGGAGGACCCGTTCGGCGTCTTCGCCTGGCGCGGGCGGCATCGCGACGAGCTGCTGCTGCATCTGCGCGAGTTGCGCGCGTCGGTGGCGCTGGACGCCCACGAGGCCGCGCGGTCCGCGGCGCGCCCGGCGCCCGGCGCCGGCTTGCCCGACCTTTCGGATGTTTCCGGTTCATCCGGTTCGGGGAAAGAGTGGTTCGAGGAGTTCTGGGGCGGGGAACCCGCGCCGCCCGCCGCGGTCGATGGGCGGCCGGGGGCCGTCACCAGACCCGACGCGTTGCTCGATCAGCTTGATCCGCCGCCGCTCTCGCATGACGGTCGTCCCGTTGCCGACCTGCTGCGGCCGGCGTACCTCGCCATGCCCGAAGAATAGGCGGAGTCCGTTCTTCCACGATCGGGGCATACCCTGTGAAACCGGCCGGTCACTTACCGTGTCCATGGTCTCCTTGTCAAGGCATAACTCTTTGTCAAGAGAAGGTGTGACATGAACCGATTTACCCGGATGCTTATGATGACCGGCCTCGGCCTGGTAACGGGCGTCACGGTCGGCGTGGGACCGGCTATGGCCGCCTCCGGCACCGGCCAGGGGGCGGCGCGGTCGGAGGGCAGTGCCAACGCTCAGGCGCGCAGCGACCGGGGCGACCGGCTCGTCGGATACTTCCGCAGCTGGCGGATGTGCGAGCGGGCCGGCGAATTCGGCGAGGACGAAGGCTACTGGGAGGACTACGACTGCATCCCGGTCCGCGCCGGCGCGTTCCGGACGCGTGTCGCCCTGGTCGTCGACTTCGACGACTGGGGACACGGATGGACGGGGCACTGGCCGGGCCGCTGGTGGGTCGGCGGCTGGTGGCCGGGTCACGGCAACTGGGACCACGACTGGGGATGGCCGGGCAACGGCTGGGGCAACAACGGCTGGGGCAACAACGGCTGGGGCAACAACGGCTGGGGCAACAACAACCACAAGGGCCACCACAAGCACCACGACAACGACGGTGACGACGGCGGCAACGACGACGGCGGCGGCAACGACAACTTCGGGCCGGGCAGCCACCAGGGCCTGCGCGGCTGATCCGCTCAGCGACGCATGACCGGACGAGCCACACCCGATCGGGTGTGGCTCGTTTCGTGCCGCCGGGCGGCGGCAGCGTCACCAGGCGACGGCCGCGTAGTCCTTGAGGAAGCAGCCGTACACGTCCTCGCCGCGCTCGCCGCGAACGATCGGGTCGTAGACCCGGGCCGCGCCGTCGACCAGGTCGAGCGGGGCGTGGAAGCCCTCGCCGGCCAGCCGTACCTTGGTCGGGTGCGGCCGCTCGTCGGTGATCCAGCCGGTGTCGACGCTGGTCATCAGGATGCCGTCGGCGAACATGTCGGCGGCGCTGGTGCGGGTCAGCATGTTCAGCGACGCCTTCGCCATGTTGGTGTGCGGGTGCCCGGCGCCCTTGTACCCGCGGGCGAAGATGCCCTCCATGGCCGAGACGTTCACCACGTAGCGGCGCGCGAACGACGACCTCGTCATCGCCGGGCGCAGACGGCTGACCAGGATGAACGGCGCTGTCACGTTGCAGAGCTGCACCTCCAGCAGCTCCAGCGGGTCGACCTCGTGGACCCGGTCGCTCCAGCTGTTGGTCGGCGTGACGTCGGGGACCAGCCCGCCGGCGTCGATCGCGGCCGAGCGGGCGACCAGCGCCAGCTCGGTGACCTGCTGGGCGCTCAGCGAGGACGCGGCGCCGGAGGTGAGCACGGCCGCCGGCGACACCCCGGCCGTGCCGAAGTACTCCAGCTCGGGCAGCGGGCCGTCGGGCAGCGCCTCGCGCTCGGCGGCCGCGATCGCCGCGTAGGCGCCGGGCGTGCGGCGTACGGTCTGGGCCGCGTTGTTGATCAGGATGTCCAGCGGCCCGCGCGCCGCGACCGCGTCGGCGAGGCCGACGACCTGGGCCGGGTCGCGCAGGTCGAGGCCGACCACCCGCAGCCGGTGCAGCCAGTCGGCGCTGTCCGGCATCGCCGCGTAGCGGCGGACCGCGTCGTGCGGGAACCGCGTGGTGATGGTGAGGTCGGCGCCGTCGCGCAGCAGCCGCAGCGCGATGTACATGCCGATCTTGGCGCGCCCGCCGGTGAGCAGGGCCCGGCGACCGGTCAGATCGGTGCGGGCGTCCCGCTTGGCGTGGTTGACGGCGGCGCAGCCGGGGCAGAGCTGGTGATAGAACGCGTCGACCACGGTGTAGCGCTGCTTGCAGATGTAGCAGCCGCGGGCCTGTCGCAGGACGCCGGCCGTGCCGCCGGTGATGGTGGTGCGCAGCGGGATGCCGGCCGTCTCGTCGTCGATGCGGCCCGGCGCGCCGGTGGCGGTGGCCTCGGTGACCTCCCGGTCGGCCGCGAGGATCGCCTCGCGCCGCTCGCGGCGGCGCTGCAGCTTGACCGTCTTGAACAGCCCGGCGGTGGCCCGGCGGACGGCGACCGCGTCCGGATGCTCGGGCGGGAGCATCTCGGCCTCGGCCAGGACGGCCAGGCAGATCGCCAGCCGCTCGGGGTCCAGCCCCGCGCTCTTGTCGGCGTCGCCCGCCATTTCCGTCCGGTCTCCTTCGCTGGTGGTGGCCTACCCGGGGAACTCTACTGAGCCCCTCTGATCGGCCGCGAAGTCGCCCGCTTTACGTGAGCGTCGCCATCCGCGCGACCGGGCGGGTGGCGTGGCGGCGCGAGTTGAGCCGCTTGGGCACGACCTCGACGCGCGGCTCGCGATCGGGGTCGAGCTGCGCGGGCGACGACACCACGATCACCGACGCCAGCCCGTCCTTGAGCATCCGCAGCGCCGCGGGCCAGTCGCCGCAGATGAGGCCGGCCACCGCGTAGCGCCGGACCGCGCAGTAATCGAGGCATCGTGCCGCGTTCACCTCGAATCTGTCCGGCTGCACGAAAACAACCGCATTCGTCACCGTGACCATCTCCTCCACCCCGGGTCGCTGTGCGAGCGAGACCACCGTGTCGTGCCGCCGCCCGGCCGGCTGTCGACCGGACCCGGACGACTCGTGGCCGCGCCTCACTATTGACCCTCACCGGTCCGCGGTGGACTGTCCGTCCGGACATTTCCCTTGTACTGTCGGTTTGCCGACTGACCCAAACGTCTTTTGCCTCTTTCGCCGCGACACGTATTGACGAGCGTCGTGATAACGGGCAGTGTTGGGAGGTTCGCCCACCGTGGAGCACGGGAGCTGCCCCATGAAGGTATCGGTCGACACTAGCCTGTGCATCGGCTCGGGGACATGCGCGCTGACCGCGCCCGCCGTCTTCGGGCAGGACGAAGAGCAGGCGGTGGTCGTCGTCCTCGACGGCTCGCCGCCCGAATCCCTGCGCGCGGCGGTCGAGCTGGCCGTCCGGAGCTGCCCGGCCGCGGTCATCCGGCTGGTCGCCACCACGGAGTGAGAAGTTCTGACATACATTCAGTCACCTCGATAGCTTGTGGTTCATGCGTGCGCTGGGGGAGGCCGACGACTCGCTGCTGTTCGCGGCGGCCGAGACGTTCGGGCGGCAGGGGTACGCCGCCACGTCGGTGGACGAGGTGGCCAGGCTGGCCGGGGTCGGCCGCGGCGCGGTCCACCACCGCTACGGCACCAAGTCGGCGTTGTTCCGCAGCGCCCTGGTGTTCCGCCAACGGCGGCTCGCCGAGCGGTTCGTCTCCGCCTCCTCGGTGCGGATCGGGTGGGACGCCCTGCGCGCCGGGTGCGCGGTGATGCTCGACGCCTATCGGGACGCCGGCGTGCGGCGGATGCTGCTGATCGACGGTCCCGCGGTGCTCGGCCCCGAGCAGCTGCGGGCGGTCGAGGACGCGTACGTGGGCGACCTGCTGCGCCGCGGCCTGCAGCAGGCGACCGGCGACCGGGACGTGGAGGCGCGGCTGTCGGTGCTGCGCGGCGCGCTCGCCGAGGCGGGGCTGCTGCTGGCCCGCGATCCGGCGGCGCTGGGCGCGCTGGAACGCGAGATCGAGTCGCTGCTCGACGCGTTCCAGCGAAACCCCGCGCCGGCGTAACGCTTTTCATCCTCCCGAAACATAACTACGATCGTCGATATATGGGAGCGCTCCCAAATCACGACGACGGAGGAAGCCGATGCGGCGACGAGTTCTGGCTCTGGGTGTGGTGACCGCGATGGCCGGCGCGGGCATGGTCGTGGCCTTCGCCCAGGCCGCCACCGCGGCCGCGGCCTGTCAGGTGGACTACAAGGTCAATCAGTGGGCCGGCGGCTTCACCGCGGACGTGCAGGTGACCAACTTCGGCGCCGCGGTCACGTCGTGGACGGTGACCTGGGCGTACGCCGGCGACCAGAAGGTCACCAACGCCTGGAACGCGACCGTGACCCAGTCCGGCAGCGCGGTGACGGCGACCAACGTGGCCTGGAACGGCAACCTCGCCAGCGGCGCCTCGACCAGCTTCGGCTTCCAGGGCACCTGGGCGGCCGCCAATCCGGCCCCGGCCGCGTTCGCGCTGAACGGGGTCGCATGTGGACCGGACGTGACGCCCACGAGCGCCCCCACGACGATGCCGACCACGCCGACCTTGCCGCCGACAACCCCGCCGACCACGCCACCCACCACCCCGCCGACCACGCCGCCCACCACCGCGCCGACCACGCCGCCCACGACGCCGCCGACCACCCCACCGACCACGCCGCCCGCCCAGAACTGCGTGCCCACCGGGGTCTGCGACGGCTTCGAGAACCAGACCGGCACGACGCCCGGCGGCAACTGGGCCGTCACCTATCCGGACTGCTCCGGCGCCGGCAGCGCGGCGATCGACCGGAGCGTCGCGCACAGCGGGTCCACCTCGCTGCGGGTCAACGGCGCCGAGGGCTACTGCAACCACGTCTTCGTGCGCAGCACCGCGATCCTCGGCACCACCAGCAACGTCTGGTACGTCCGCTACTGGGTGCGGCACACCACCGCCCTCCCGGCCGCGCACGTCGCCGCGGTCGCCATGCGCGACGCCAACGACGGCGGCCGGGACCTGCGCTTCGGCGGCCAGAACGGGGCCCTGCAGTTCAACCGCGCGTCCGACGACGCCACCCTGCCCGAGCAGAGCCCGGCCGGCGTCGCCCTGTCGGCCCCGCTGCCGGTCAACACGTGGAACTGCGTCGAGTTCAAGGTGGACGGCCGCGACGGCACCATCGAGACCTGGCTCAACGGCACGTCGGTGCCCGGCCTGCTCGAGGACGGCGTCGCCACCCACGACGTCGACGGCCAGTGGCTCAACCGCACCTGGCGGCCCAGCCTCACCGACCTCCGGCTCGGCTGGGAGAGCTACGGCTCCGGCGCCGACACCCTCTGGTACGACGACGTGGCCGTGAGCGCGATGCGCAACGGCTGCTGAGATCCGGTTGCCGGGCCCGCCGCGGCACACAACGATGGAGCCATGCGCATCGTGCACGTGGGGCTCGGCAACTTCTTCCGGGCGCACCAGGCGTGGTACACGTCGGTCGCGCCGGACGCCGGGGAGTGGCCGATCGCGGCGTTCACCGGCCGCTCCCCGGGCGCGGCGGCGGCGCTCAACGCCCAGCACGGGCGGTACACGCTGCTCGTCCGGGGGCCCGAGCACGACGAGGCCGAGATCATCGGCGCGGTGCGGGCGGCGTACGCGTCGGACGACCACCAAGCGTGGCGGGAGCACCTGGCCGCACCCCGCACGGCCGTCGTGACCCTGACCGTGACCGAGGCCGGTTATCTGCGCGGCGCCGGCGGCGGCCTGGACGAGCGGCGCGCCGCCGACGACGTGAGCGCGTGGCGGCGCGGCGACCCGGTGCGCACCGTGCCGGGCCGGCTCATGGCCGGGCTGGCCGAGCGGCGCATCTCGGGCGCCGGTCCGATAGCGATCGTGCCGTGCGACAACCTGCCGGCCAACGGCGAGGCGGTCGCCCGGGTGCTGCTCGACTTCACCACGCAGGCCGAGCCCGCGCTCGTCCCGTGGATCCGGGACAACGTCTCGTTCGTGACGACCATGGTCGACCGGATCACCCCCCGCAGCACCGGCGAGGACGTGCGGGCGGCGGCCGAGCTGACCGGTTTCGACGATGCCGTGCCGGTGGTCACCGAGCCGTACACCGAGTGGGTGCTCAGCGGCGTCTTCCCCGCCGGACGGCCGGCCTGGGAGGGCGGGGGAGCGCGGTTCGTCTCCGACGTCACCCCGCACGAGCAACGGAAACTCCTGCTGCTCAACGGTGGTCACTCCCTTCTTGCGTACGCCGGGAGCGCCCGCGGCCACGAGACGGTGGCCGACGCGGTCGCGGACCCGGAGTGCCGCGCCTGGCTGGCGCAATGGTGGGACGAGGCGGCGCGGTACGTGCCGCTGCCGCCGGCGGAGATCGCGGCGTACCGGGCGGCGCTGCTGACCCGCTTCGGCAACCGCCGGATCCGGCACACGCTCGCGCAGATCGCCGCGGACGGCTCGCAGAAGGTGCCGATCCGGGTGCTGCCGGTGCTGCGGGGCGAGATGGCGGCCGGCCGGATCCCGCCCGGCGCGGTGCGGATCCTGGCGGCGTGGATCGACCATCTGCGCGGGGCCGGCGCTCCGGTCGACGACGCGGGGGCGGCGCCGTTCCGGGAGCGGGCCGGCGACGTACGCGATGTGCTGTTGCTGTTGGCGCCCGACCTCGCGGGGGACGAGGCGCTGGCGGCGGCGGTCGAGAAGGCCACGCTCGGCGCCTGACCCCGGCAGCCGCGCGCGGCTGGGGCGAGACGCCGGTGAGCCTGGACGTGAAGCTGAAGGTGCACGACCCGGGCGGGGCGGCCGGCGTCAACATCGACCTGATCCGGCTGGCCGCACAGGCGTTGCGGTCCGGCCGCGGCGGATACCTGCCGGAGGCGGCGTCGCTGCTGAAGTCCCCACCCGGCACCCCCGTGTAGCCCCGACTTCGCGTGCGGCGGGTTGCCTCGCCGTCGCGCGCTGCCCCGCTGTCGTGCCTTGCCCCGCTGTCGCGCGCTGCCTCAGAGATCTTGATAAATTCCGGTTTGTTGCGAACCGCAACTCATCAGCGCGAGCCGCTCTCGATCAGGTGCGCCGGACATAACGTGAATATCCGGCGCTCGTCCGTTCTCGTTCCCATGAGTTGGACATGCCGTCCAAGCACGCGGGACACGCTGCCATCATCTGGGAAAGCGGCCCGCTCAGTGAGAGTGGCCGCCGCATCGTGAGATCCCGCGTCCTGGGCCGCGGCGGGGAGAGCGCCCGGGCGTGGAGTTGATCGAGCTCCGTCCGGGACAGCCGAAGTCCGGCGGCTCGTCGTGTTCCGGGCCTCGCTCGGATCGGCGCCTCGACGATCGCCCTCCCGGAGGGCCGGCCGTAAGCTCCGCGTCATGCGGATCTCTATCTGGCCCGGCGCCGAGCACTCCTTCGCCGAGGTGCTGTCGATGGCCCGGCACGCGGCCGGCACGGGGTGGGACGGCGTCTGGTTCGCCGACCACTTCATGCCCAACGACGAGGACGACACCGGGCCGATCCTGGAGTGCGGCTCGGTGGTGGCGGCCCTCGCGGCGGCCGTGCCGCGGGTGCGGATCGGGACGCTCGTCTACGGCAACACGTACCGGCATCCGGCCGTGGTGGCGAACATGGCGGCGACCGTCGATCACATCAGCGACGGGCGGTTCGTCCTCGGGGTCGGCGCCGGCTGGCAGGTCAACGAGCACCGCGAGTACGGGATCACGCTGCCACCGAAGCGCGAGCTGATCGACCGCTTCGAGGAGGCGGTGCAGGTCATGCTGGGCCTGCTCCGGGAGCCGCGCACCACCGTCCGCGGCAGGTACTACGAGGTGGTGGACGCGGTCTGCGAGCCGAAACCGGTGCAGAACCCCTTGCCGTTGCTGATCGGGGCGAAGGGCGAGCAACGGATGCTCGGCATTGTCGCGAAATATGCGGACATGTGGAACGCCTGGGGCCTGCCGTCGGTGATCAAGCACAAGTCCGACGTGCTGGACCGGTTCTGCGCCGAGATCGGAAGAGATTCAAAAGCGATTTCGCGTACGGCTCAAGCACTCGTCGCCGTGGACGGCCCGATCCCGGACGGCCTCGGCGCGACCCCGGTGATCGGCGGGAGCCGGTCGAAGCTGGCCGACGCGATCGCCGAGTACCGCGCGATCGGCCTCGACGAGCTGATCATCCCCGACGACCTGCTCGGCACGGGCGCCGCCAAGCTGGCCGCCATGGACACGATCCTGGAGCTGGTCCGGGGCTGACGTCGGCGGCGCCGGCCGCGCGGGCCGCCGCGACCACCGAGAAGGGCCGACCGGCGACCGGCCCTCCCCGTACGCGATCTAGGACTTGAGCGCGACCAGCGCGCGCAGCTCCTCGTCGCGCAGCGGTCCCCGCGCCTCGGCCGCCACGCATTCGGCCAGTTCCTCGCGATTCTTGACGCCGAGCACGACCGTCGCCACGCCCGGGACCGTCAGCGCGTAGCGGTGCGCCAGCGCCGCCGGCGTCTCGCCCAGCTCGGCGGCCAGCTTGCGGAACGGCTCGGCCCGAGCGAAGTCCACGGCGGCCGGGTGATCGGCCGGCAGGTCGCGATCGAGCGACGCGGTCAGCGAGCCCGCCGCGACCGCGCGGATGCCGACGACCGGGACGCCGTTGCCGTTGGCCACCCGCAGGATGGCGTCGTTGGCCGGCGCCACGCCGTCGAAGCCCCACAGGTCGCCGGTCATGTCCATGGCGTTGACCACGACCTGCGCGGCCTCGGGGCGCGGGGCCTCGCGCAGCGCGTCGGTGACCGCGTCCGGATGGCCGATGGCCGTGATGCCCCAGGCGCGGATCAGGCCCTCGCCGCGCAACCGCTCGAACTCCGGCACCACCTCGTCGCGGTAACGCCGCCAGGTGATGTTGCCGGGGACCGTCGACGACCCGTCCCGGGGCAGCAGGTGGGTGTGCAGCAGGAACAGGTCGACGTGGTCGCGGCGCAGGCGGGCGAGGCTGTCGTGCAGGCTGCGGCGGATGTCGCCCTGGCCGTCCGGCAGCTGCACCTTCGTCGTGACCAGGACCTCGTCGGAGGCTCGCAGCGCCTCGCCGGCCGCGCGCTCCGACTCGGCGTCCACGCCGTAGCTGGGCGCGAGGTCGAGCATGGTGATCCCGGCGTCCAGCGCCGCGCGGATGGTGGCGACCGCCTCGGCGCGGTCGGTGCGCCCCCAGACGCCCGCGATGCCGCCGCCGCCGAGGGTGAGCGCGCTGATCCGGCCGAGCCGCCCGAATTCCCTGGTGTCCATGGTGGATCCTCCCCGATGTCGTCCTGCGATCGAACCTAGAACCTGGAGCGCGCTCCACCTCAAGCCCTCGTCGGGCCTTCGTCAGGCCCTTGTCATCCCGCCGCTCCCGGGGGCGAAGTGATATGTCCGCTTGAATTGATGCCCATCTATAGTCATGGCACCCCCGACACGAGGAGGAACCATGCATCTCCGCAGGTGGGCGGCCGCACTCCTGGCCGCCTTCGCGCTCGTCGCGGCCGGTGCCACCCCCGCCCAGGCCGCGCCCCGGATCCTCTACTACGACGCCAGCCAGGCGCAGGAGTTCGTCTCCGTCGTCAACCAGGGCGCCACCATCTGGAACGCCCGGGTCGCGAACGTCCAGCTCCGGCCGGTCCCGGCCGGCCGCACCCCGAACATCCGGGTGTACGCCGACAACGGCTGGCCCCGCACCCAGACCACCTCGCTCGGCAACGGCCGGTGGTGGATGGGGCGCGAGGCGGTCAACGACGGCTACTACCCGCCGCGGATCGCGGCCCACGAGTTCGGGCACATCCTCGGACTGCCCGACCGGCGCACCGGGCTCTGCTCCGACCTGATGTCGGGCAGCAGCGCCCCGGTCTCCTGCACGAACGCCAACCCCAGCGCCGCCGAGACAAGGGCGGTCGAGGCCAACTTCCGGTCCGCGTCGGTCAAGGCGCCGCAGACGTACGTGTGGCAGATCGCCGGCTGAGCCTCAAGCGGCGGAGGCCGGCGGCGATGTGGCCGGCGCCTCCGCCGCGGTCAGCGCCGTCCAGCTGGCGGCGTCGGCCCAGGTCGAGCCGGGATCGATGAGCGGCCGAAGCAGCATCGTGAGGGAGGCCAGGTGGACGCTCGCGCTGTGAGTCGCGGCGGCAGGGTGCTCGCTCGCGCTGTGGTTTGCGGGGGCCGGGCGCGTGCTCGCGCTGTGGTTTGCGGGGGCCGGGCGCGTGTTCGCGCTGGGGGTCGCGGCGGGTGGGTGCTCGCTCGCTTTGTGGGTGACGGCGGCCGACTGGGGGCTCGCGGGGTGGTCGGTGGCGGCGGCCAGGTGGTCGGTGGCGGCGGCCAGGTGGTCGCTGGCGACCCGGCGGGCGATACCGGCCAGCAGGTCGGCGACCTGGACCCGCGGGTCGGTGCGGGAATCGACGATGGTGACCTCGACCAGCGCGGTGCCGGCGGCGATCGTGGCGATCCGCTCGGGGGTCACCGCCGTTTGGTCGTCGTGGACCACCGAGAGCGTGCCGTCGCTCGGCGCCCAGATCGCGACGGCGCGGGCGAGCGCCGGGACGACCGGCTCCAGCAGGGTGGGTAGCTTGGGATCGGCCTTGAGCGCGGCCCGGGCGGCCACCGCGGCGGGCAGCCGGTCGCGCATCGGGCGCAGCACGTCGGCGACCTCGCCGGGCGTGGCGAGCAGGTCGTCGAGCGCGGCGGTGAAGGGTGCGACGGGCTCGGGCGCCGTCCAGCGGCTGTTGGTGCGCATGAGGTCGGAAGCGCTGATGAGGAAACGCCGCCACCGCTCCGGGCCGTAGACGGCCGGACCGCGGGCACGCAGCACGCGCGCGGCGTGGCGGGCGGCCGGGCTGCGTCCCGGAAGACCCGTGCCGAGCGTGGCCATGCCGAGCAAGCCCGGGGCCGGGAGCTCGGCGGGGTCCGGCAGGCCGGCGCGAGCCGGGAGGTCGGCCGGGGCTGGGAGGTCGGCGGGGGCCGGCAGGTCGGCCGGGATCAGGATGCCGGCGGGGGCGGGGAGGTCGGCCGGGATCAGGAGGTCGGCCAGGCGGGCAAGGGCGAAATACACCGTGTCGACGAGGTGGACCCGGGCCGCGCCCGCCAGCGGCCCGCCGGGGGCGAGCAGTTCGCGGGCCAGGGCGGGGCGCCGCAGCACGGCGCCCGCCTTGAGCTCGCCCCGCGGGCCGCCGGCCATCCGAGCGCGCAGGCCGGCCATCACCGCGGCCGCGGTCTCCGCGTCGATGCGGACCGAGGCGTGCGCCAGCACCGGCGCGTGCCCGCCGACCAGATTGCCGCCGGCGAAGCCCGACTCGTCGCAGGCGATCTCGACGTGCGGCACGCCGCGCGGCCGGCCGGACGCCCACCGGCGGATCACCACGGGCGCGGGCCGGTCTCCCATGCCTGCCGATGCTGCCACCGAGCCGCCGATCCGGCGACCCCATTCCGGATGGGCCCGGCCGCGCCCGGGCGGCCACCCAGGCGGCGCGAGCACCGGCCACCGGGCGGCGCGGGCCACCGGGCGGCCGTCGCCCGATCCGAGCCGACTTGGAGCGGGCGTGTCACTCTTGGTGCATGTCAGATGCGAGGCAGCGCGGTGAGACCTTCGAGTATGCGGGCGCCACGGTCGAGATGATCGACGCGGCGACCCTGCTGGCGGCGGCCCGGGTGAACCCGGTGGACCTGCTGCGGCGCGCCACCTGGCCGGAGCCGGTGCGGCGGGTCGACCTGAGCGTGTCCAGCGCCGATCGGCCCGCCGGGCCGGTGCACGTGTTCTCGGCCGCGATCAGCACGGCCGACGAGCCGTACTCGAAGGAGCGCATCCGCAAGCTGGTGCTCGGCAACGACCCGGTCGGCGTGCTGCTCGCCAAGCGCATCGAGCAGGGCGACCCGATCGCCACGCGGATCGTCGACAGCGTGGGTTCGGCGGCCGTCGCCGCGTACAAGAAACTGGGTCTCGACAAACCCGCCCAGCCGCCGGCGAACCGCCGGCCCGTCACCCTCGCCGACGCCGTCGTCGGGCTGCAGGCGACCGTGACCTACGACGAGAGCGGGACCGTCGTGCGGCTGCTCGCCGAGGTGCCGCGCGACGACGTGACACCGGCGCACCTGCAGGCCTTCGTCGGGCTGACACTGCAGGCGGTGATCGAGCTGGCCGGGACGGAATCGCTGTCCGGCCGCAAGTTCGTGATCAGCCGGGAGTCGATCCCGACCAAACCGGCCACCACCCAGACCGTCACGCTCGACATGGTGGGCGGGCTCGCCGAGGTGGTGTCCGAGCTGCGCGAGATCGCGGTGTCGTTCCGGCATCCGGAGGCGATGGCGCGGTGGGGCGCGCGCCGGCCGCAGGGCATTCTGATGTACGGGCCGCCCGGCACCGGCAAGACCATGCTGTCCCGGGCGCTGGCCAACGAGATCGGCGCCGACTTCCGCGAGATCCGCACCCCGGAGATCCTCGACAAGTGGCTGGGCGGCTCCGAGCGCAACATCAAGCAGATCTTCCGCGACGCCCGGCGGTACCGGGTGCCGACGCTGATGCTGTTCGACGAGTTCGACTCGATCGTCAGCTACGCGGGCGCCGGCGGCGACGCGGCCAGCCAGGCGCTCAACGCGGTCGCCGGCATCTTCAAGCAGGAGATGAACGACCTGATCGAGGAGAACCCGAACGTGATCGTGGTGGCGACCACGAACTTCCCGCACCGGGTGGACGACTCGCTGATCCGGTCCGGCCGCTTCGACGTGAAGCTCAGCGTGCCGAAGCCGGACGAGGCGAGCCGGGCCGAGATCTTCCGCAAGATGATCCGCGGCCTGATCGCGGTGCACGAGCGGCCGGGCTTCCAGATGTTCGCCGACGATCTCGACCTGCCGGCGCTCGCGCACGCCAGTCACGGCATGACCGGCGCCGACATCAAGGAGGTGCTCCGCCGGGTGCAGCTGGCCAAGGCCATGCAGGAGGCGCGCACCGGCGGGAACGTCGCGCCTATCGGGCAGGAAGAGCTGCTGGCCAGCGTACGGGAGCTGCTCGGCCCGCGATGAGCCGGAAGCCGGGCTCGACCACCGGCCGGCCGAAGTCCGTTGCGGTCACGTTGCTAAGCGGGTGCCGCGCGCTCGAGGATCTTCGCGGTGTCGATGCCGGCGGGCAGGGTGCCGAACGTGTGGCCCCAGTCGCCGCCCAGCCGGGTCGCGAGGAACGCGTCGGAGACCTCGGCGGGGGCGTGCCGCGCCAGGAGCGATGCTTGCAGGAGTACGGCCATCCGCTCGACGATGCGCCGCGCCTGCCCCTCCTCGGGCGTGATCTTGCGCAGCTCGGCGACGGCCGCGTCGATCCGCCGGTCGACGCCGGTCACCTCGGCCAGCAGCGCGGCCAGGCTGTCCGGCTCGCGGCTCAGCGTGCGCAGGACGTCGAGGGCCTGCACGTTGCCCGAGCCCTCCCAGATCGAGTTGAGCGGCGCGTCGCGGTAGAGGCGGGGCAGGCCGGACTCCTCGACGTAGCCGTTGCCGCCCAGGCACTCGAGGGCCTCGCCCACCACGACGGGCTGGCGCTTGCAGACCCAGAACTTGCCGACGGCGATGGCGAGGCGCTTGACGGCCTGCTCGTCGCGGTCTACCGCGCCGGCCAGGCGCATCGCGAGCACGGTGGCGGCCTCGGACTCGACGGCGAGGTCGGCCAGGACGTTGCGCATGGCCGGCTGGTCGATCAGCAGCTTGCCGAAGGCCTTGCGGTGACGGGCGTGGTGGACCGCCTGGTTGAGGGCGGCGCGCATGCCGGAGGCGGAGCCGGTGACGCAGTCGAGGCGGGTCATCGCGACCATCTCGATGATGGTGCGGACGCCGCGGCCCTCCTCGCCGACCAGCCAGGCGGTGGTGTTCTCGAACTCCGGCTCGCTGGAGGCGTTGCTGCGGTTGCCGAGCTTGTCCTTCAGGCGCTGGATGCGGAAGACGTTGCGCTCGCCGGTGGGCAGCACCCTCGGCACCAGGAAGCACGACAGGCCCGATCCGGTCTGCGCGAGGACCAGGAACAGGTCGCACATCGGCGCGCTGGTGAACCATTTGTGGCCGGTGAGGCGCCAGGTGCCGTCGCCCTGGTCGACCGCCCTGGTCGTGTTGGCCCGGACGTCGGAGCCGCCCTGCTTCTCGGTCATGCCCATGCCGGCCAGCAGACCGTGTTTGGTGCTCGGGGTCCGCAGGCCCGGGTCGTACGTCCGGCTGGTCAGCAGCGGCTCGTAGAGATCGGACAAAGCGCGGTTCGCGCGCAGCGCCGGAACAACCGCATAGGTCATCGAGATCGGGCAGGAATGGCCGGCTTCCACCTGTGACCAGACGAAGAGACCGGCGGCCCGGGCCACGTGGGCGCCGGGCTTCGGCGAGGCCCACGCCGCGCCCGCGAGACCCTCGCCCACGGCGACCGACATGAGGCTGTGCCAGGACGGGTGGAACTCGACCTCGTCGACGCGGTGGCCGTACCGGTCATGGGTGACCAGCCGCGGCTCGTAGCGGTTGGCCTCGTCGGCCCAGCGCTGCGGCTCGGCCGTCCCGGCGAGCTTGCCGAGCCGGTGCAGGTCGCCGACCGCCCACGGCGCGCCCTCCCGCGCGACGCCGGCGAGCAGCGCGGCGTCGGCCGAGACGTCGTAGTCGACGAGCGGCGGCGGCTGGTTGAACACCTCGTGGGTCGTCACACCAGCAATCTACTCGCCGGTAGCATGCGGGGCCATGCCCGGCAGGCTCTTGCGGCCCCCGACAAGGCTCCGCACGCACCTCGCGGGGTGCCGTGCCGCGAGGTACGTGCGGAGGGTCTTCGACGCCCATGAAAGTAGCGGGTCCAAGGATCGTAGTGGGCCATGGGGGTCCGCGCCTACATCTCATCGCGTGCCAGATGTGCGAGGCGTGCGAACCAGTGTCGGATTTCCGTCGTGCTGACAAGCCATCCGGTCCCGCTCTTGATCCGAATCCGGCGTGGACGGAGGCTGATCGTTCCCGGTCGGCGCGGACCGCTCCGTGCGGGCGTGCTCGCGGGGTGGAGAATGGCCGGGTAGCTCATGGCGACGAAAGGGCGGGCGGGTTGGTTACCTCGGCGGCTTCGCGGGTGGGGCGGCCCGGGGGCGATGTGCTGGCGGCGCTCGGGGAGGCCCGCGCCCTCGCCGAGGCGTCCGGGCGGGGCGATCTCATCGCGCGGCTCGACCAGGCGGCCGAGCGCCTGCGCTCCGACGAGGCCACCGTCGCCGTGGTGGGCGAGTTCAAACAGGGCAAGAGCACACTCGTCAACGCGTTGCTGCGCACCGACATCTGCCCGGTCGACGCCGACATCGTGACCGCGGTGCCGACGATCCTGCGGTTCGGCCGGCCGCCCTCGGCGTACCTGCGCGTCGACGGCACCGACGAGCCGGTGCCGATCGGGTTCGAGGAGCTGCGCCGGCACATCACCGAGGGCGGCGGCGATCCGGCGCCGCGGGGCGTCGAGGTCCGGCTCGACCGCCGGCTGCTGGGCGCCGGGCTGTCGATCATCGACACGCCCGGGGTCGGCGGCCTCGACTCGGCCCAGGGCAACCTGACCCTGGCCGCGCTCTCGCTGGCCGGGGCGGCGCTGTTCGTGACCGACGCGGCCCAGGAGCTCACCGCGCCCGAGGTCGAGTTCCTGCGGCGGGCGCTGGAGCGGTGCCCGCGGGCGTTCTGCGTGCTCACCAAGATCGACCTCTACGGCGAGTGGCGGCGGATCGTCGAGATCAATCAGGGCCACCTCGAGCGGGCCGGGCTGGACGTGCCGATCGTGGCGGTCTCCTCGTTCCTGCGGATGCGCGCCCAGGCCCGCGACTCCACCCAGCTCAACGAGGAGTCCGGCTTTCCGCGGCTGGTCGACCTGCTGCGGCGCGACGTGCTGGGCACGGCGGCCGCCGGCAAGGTCGCGGCGGCCCGCGCCGAGCTCGCCTTCGTGGTGTCCCAGCTGCGCGAGCGGGTCGACGCCGAGCAGGCCGTCGCGGCGGCGCCCGACAAGTCGCCCGAGGTGGTCCGCAGATATGCGGAAAAGACCCGGCGCAGCGCCTGGCTGGCCGGCGGGTCGTGGCAGACCGTGCTCGGCGACGGCATCCAGGACCTCAGCTCCGACGTCGAGCACGACCTGCGCGAGCGGCTGCGGCTGATGCTGCGCCGCGGCGAGGACCTGATCGACGAGTCCGATCCGAAGGAGACCTGGCGCGACTTCCAGGCCTGGGCGCAGCGCGAGGCCGCGTCGGCCGCGGTCGACAACCTGATGCTGCTGGTCACCCGCACCGAGCAGCTCGCGCACGACGTGGCCGAGCGGTTCGGCCTGGAGTACGACAGCCTCGACGTCGACCTGCCGGCGCCCGAGCTGGCCCTGCGCAAGGTGGACGAGCTGGACGTGAGCTTCCGCAAGTCGGGCATGCAGCAGTTCCTCGGCGCGTTCACGGCGGCCCGGGTCACCTACGGCGGCATCTACATGATCGGGGCGGTGGGCGCGTTCTTCAGCCTCGCCCTGGCCCCGATCGGCCTGCTCGCCGGCATGACCCTGGGCCGCCGCATGATCAAGAGCGAGCGCGAGCGGCAGACCGAGCAGCGCCGCCTGCAGGCCAAGGCCGAGCTGCGGCGGTACGTCGACGACGTCGGCTTCCACGTCGGCCGCGACTGCCGCGAGGCGATCCGGCGCACCCAGCGGTTCCTGCGCGACGAGTTCGCCACCCGGGCCCAGGCGGTCGAGCGTTCGGCCGCCGCGACCGCCGCCGCCGTCCGCGAGATCGCCGAGCTCCCGCCCGAGCAGCGCCGCGAGCGCGAGAGCCAGCTCGCCGACCAGCGCCGCCGCCTCGACCGGCTCGCCGCATGACCGCCCCGCACGGCGCCGGTCCGCCGCGCGCCGGGACCCTTCTCGACCAGGTGCGGGTGCTGCTCGACCGGGCCGTCGCCGAGACCCGCGACCCGCGCCTGGCCCACGCCCGGCGGCGCATCGACGAGCCGCTGCGCGTCGCCATCGCCGGCAAGGTGAAGGCGGGCAAGTCCACGTTGCTCAACGCCCTGGTCGGCGAGGAGCTGGCGGCCACCGACGCGGGCGAGTGCACCCGCATCGTCACCTGGTACGCCGACGGCCGCACCTACGAGGTGACCGCCTACCTCAACGACGGCAGCGCCGAGCCGCGCCCGTTCACCCGGCGCGACGGCGCGGTGCAGATCAACCTCGGCCGGCCGGCCGAGGAGGTCGACCACCTCGAGGTGCGCGTGCCCAGCAGCCGGCTGCGGCAGCACACGCTGATCGACACCCCCGGCATCGCCTCGCTCTCCACCGACGTGTCGCTGCGCACCATGGCGTTCCTCGAGGCCGAGGGCGAGCGGGCCGCGCAGACCGACGCGGTGATCTACCTGCTGCGGCACATGCACGGCGCCGACGTCCGCTTCCTGGAATCGTTCCACGGCGACGGCCTGGCCAGCGGCACCCCGGTCAACGCGGTCGGCGTCCTCAGCCGCGCCGACGAGATCGGGGGCTGCCGGCTCGACGCCATGTCGTCGGCGGCCCGGGTGGCGGCCCGGTACGCCTCCGACGAGCGGCTGCGGCGGCTGTGCCCGGTGGTCGTGCCGGTGGCCGGGCTGCTCGGCGCGGCCGGCGCGACCCTGCGCGAGGAGGAGTTCCGGGTCCTCGCCGCGGTGGCGGCCGAGCCGATGGACGACGTCGTCGAGCTGCTGCTCACCGCCGACCGGTTCGCGGCGTCCGGCGAGCATCGGGCGCGGGTGCTGCAACGCCTCGGGCTTTTCGGGGTACGGCTGTCGGTGCGCCTGATCCGCGAGGGCGTCGTCACCGACTCCGGCGGCCTGGCCCGCGAGCTCACCGAGCACAGCGGCGTCGAGCGCCTCCGCGAGGTGTTCGCCGCCCAGTTCGTGGGCCGCGCCGAGGTGCTCAAGGCCCGCTCCGCCCTGGCCGTGCTCGACGAGTGCATCCCGGTGGGCTCGCCGATGGCCGCCGAGGCCGAGCGGATCCGCGCCAGCGCGCACGAGTTCGTCGAGCTGCGCCTGCTGCACCAGGTGCGCTCGGGCCGGCTGCCCGGCACCGACGACCAGCTGGCCGAGATGGACGTGCTGCTCGGCGGGGCGGGCGCCGCCCCGTACGCGCGAATGGGCCTGCCGAAGGACGCCGCACCCGGGCGGATCGCCGCCGCGGCGCGGGACGCCCTGACGAGATGGCAGGCGATCGCGGAGCACCCGTTCTCGCCGCGCGAGCTCAAGACCGCCGCCCGCGCCGTCGCGCGCAGCTGCGAGGCCATCCTGTTCCAGAGCCAGCCGGGCCCGTTCCAGCCGGGCCCGTTCCAGCCGGGCCCGTTCCAGCCGGGCCCGCCTCAGTTTTAGCGCGGTCTCAGTTCTCAAGACCCTTGCGGGTGCGGGTCTGGTTTCCCGCGACTTCCGTTGTCGTGGCCCGGTGTTGCGGGTGGTCGCTATGTGTGTCGCCGGTTGCCGGGCGTTGCCGGCGCCGCGGCGCGCTGATCTTGATAAGTTGCGGTTGCGGCCGGACGGGAACTCTTCATCGCTGGCCGTCCCTGATCAACTGCCGCCG
>NZ_JBHTBJ010000061.1:0-30668 GCF_042664765.1 Paractinoplanes rhizophilus
CATCGCCCAACGCCTACTCGCCATGACCGCCGCGATCTGGCACAACCACAAAACCGGCCAACCGGTCACCCGCAGCCTGATCGCCTACGACCACTGACCCAGCTCAACCCAGTCATCACTCGTCTAGTCGACCGCCGGCTCGTTCTGGACGCGGTCGAGAAGGTGGCTATCACCAAACCCGAAAGGTCAGAAGCGACTCCGTCGGCGGCATGACGTGAGCCGTGCCTACGCGACGCCGATCCGGGCGGCGAAGTCGCGGACGCCGGAAAGGCCATGGCCGGCCGGGGCGGACAGCAGGTCACGGGTGAGTTGCTGTGACCAGGGCCGGTAGCGGACTTCCTCGGGTACGTCGCGTTCCGCGGCGAGCAGTGTCTCGAACGCTGCCGTCGGCCGGCCGCGGCCGTGCAGCGCGAGGGCGGTGTCTTCCCAGTAGCGGGCGCGGCGTTCGGCGTCGGTGATCGAGCGGGGGTCGACTTTGCGGGCGTGGTCGACGGCGGCGCCGTAGTCGCCGAGCTTGCGGGCGATGCCGATGCGGTAGACCGCGAGTTCGGTGGTGTTGAACCGGGTGGCGGGCCCGGCCGCCTGCGCCGGTTGTTCGGCTTCGGCGAGCAACGTCCAGGCGGTGTCCCGGTCGTCGCGGATCGCCGCGGTGTAGGCGGCGACCGCGAGCAGCTGCCCGTACATGGCGTGGAAGGACGTCCCGGTCTCCGCGCCGGAGGTACGCAGTTGGTCTGCGGCGTCGAGGACGAGTTTCTGGGCGCTGCCGCGGTGGTCGACGCGGCGCAGGATGGTCGCGGCGAGTCGCTGGCTTTCGGCCATGATCAGCGGATCGTTGCCGGCCCCGGCGGCCTGTACTGCCCGGTCGGCGGTGGCGCAGGCGAGGCCGTTGTCGTAGAGCTTGGTGAGCAGCTGGGTCGCGACGCCGTACGCCTCGGCGAGGCGTTGTGCGGCGGCGGCCTGTTCGCCGACGGCCGCTGCGGAGCGGCCGGCTTCGGCCTGGGCGAGCAGTCGCGGTAGGCGACGGGCGAGCCGGGTGTAGCGGGTGGCCCGATAGTCGGCGCGGGCGGCGGCGATCTGGGCGGCCAGTTGCGGGCCGGGCAGCGGTTCAGCGGTGTGCCGGCTGAACAGCACGTCCTCGATCGTGGGGCCGGTCGGTGCGGCCGGAGCCGGGCTCGCCGGCAACGCCGCGGCAGCGCCGACGACGGCTGCGCCTGCAAGGAAGTTGCGTCGGTGCACGGTGCCGCCTCCTCCGTCCACGGTTGCGGCCAGAGTAGACCCGCCGGCGTGCCCAGGTGCGGTTGCCAGGCCGAACAACTCCACCGGTACGTCGTACAGGTCAGCCAGCGTACGCAACTCGGTGACGTCGCGGATGGCCCGGCGCCCGCTCTCCAGCCGCGACAAGGTCGACGTCGAGTAGCCGCCCGCCGCGCCGAGCTGTTCCAGGGTCAGGCCGGCGGCGAGGCGGGAGAACCGCAGGATCGTGGCGTAGTCGCGGGCCTGGACTGCCTGCTGGACCGCCGGGTTCGCGGTCCACTGCGCGGGTGCGGTCACGGGAGGCTCCGTTCATCGCACGGGAGTTTCAGCGTGACCGGCAAGTTGCAGATCACGCAACCCGCTTGCACGGAACGTGACATACCTTCAGCAGTGCGTCGGCCGAAGGTGCACTGGATCCAGAGCTCGCCTCACCACCTCCGGCGGGCACCGACACAAGGGAGTCACGATGACGCACCCAACCACACCCGCCAAGCCGATCACCGCGGCGCAGCTCACCCAAGCCGGACTGCTGCGGATCGGGACCGGCTGCCGCCTGCACCCCACCACCGTGTTCATGCCCGCCGACCTGCAGGGAACCCAGCGGCCGATCGTGCTCGGGGAGCAGGTCACGGTAGGCGCCTACACCGTGCTGCACGGCGGCCTGACCATCGGCGCCCACGCCCACGTCGGTCACCACACCATCCTCGGCGAGCCCGAGTACGGCTACGCCGTCCGCGAGTCCTACCCCGGCTCCGGCGCCGACACGATCATCGGCGAAGGAGTGATCATCCGCGCCGGCGCGATCGTCTACGCCGGCACCACCATCGGCGACGACACCACAATCGGGCACCACACCCTGCTGCGTACCGGCGTCTGCGTCGGCGCGGGCAGCCAGCTCGCCGCGAACCTCACCGTCGAACGCGGCACCCGCATCGGCTCCGGCGTGCGCTGCTCGCCCGGCTCGCACCTGACCGCCGACACCGTCGTCGGCGACCACGCGTTCCTCGGCGCCGGCGTCCGCACGATCAACGACAAGCAACTGATCTGGCGCGACCCTGACCAAGAGATGCCGCTGAGTCCGCCGATCTTCCAGGCGGGCTGCAAGGTCGGCACCGGCGCCATCGTCCTGTCGGGTGTCACCGTCAACTCGGGCGCGCTGGTCGGCGCCGGCTCGGTCGTCACCCGCGATGTCGCCGACAACACGATCGTCTACGGCGTCCCCGCCGCCGTGCACGGGCGGGTGACCCGGTGAACGCCTTGGCATGGCTGGAGCCACTGCGTAGCAGCGTGCCTGAAGTCGACGCCGCGGCGTGGGCCAGCCTCGAGCGTTTCGACGCGGCCCTCGACGAGTTGCACCCGGCCGCGCCCGGCAGGAGCGACGCCGCCGCCTGGTCGACGTGGCTGCTCGGGCTGCGCCGTGAGCTGGCCGCCCGCGGACACCATGCCCCCGCCGGCCCAGCTGGCCCGCTGTGGCATTGCCTCGCCCAGTTCCTCGCCGGTGCCCGGGACCTCGATCTGCGCGACTGCACCGGAGACGGGCACGGCGCGATCGTCCTCACCCACGCCCCCGCCGGCACCGCCCGCGCATGGCGGCAGCAGTTGCGCGCCGGCGAGCTGATCGGTATTGCCGCGACCGAACGGCACGGCGGCTCCCGCATCCGCGAGATCAGCGCCCAGGCCCGCCTCAGCACAGGCGGTCGGTGGCTGCTGACCGGCGAGAAGTGCTGGGTATCGCGGCTGACCGAGGCCGCCGCGTTCGTCACCTTCGTCCGTGACCCCGACGGGCGCATCAGCGCCGTACTGGTCAACGCCGACGACCCGCACATCGAACGGGACGTGATCGAGCCGTTCGGGCTCGGCGGCTGGGGCTGGGGCGTACTACGCCTGCACGAGGTGCCCATCGACCCCGCCACCGCGCTGCTCGGTACGCCCGGCTCCGGGCTGGACATCTTCCGCCAGCACTTCACTCGCTTCCGGCCCCTGGTCACCGCGACCGCCCTGGGCACCGCCGCCGGCGTGCACCACCTGGTCACCGACGCGCTCGCCGCCCGCCGCGACGTCGGCGACCTGCCCCGGATCCGCGACAACGCGCTGATCACGCTCGGCCGTGCCCACGCCGAGATCACCGCAGCGCTGCTCGCCGCATTGACCACGACCCGGCTCGCCGCCGCCGGCCACCCGGCGGCCGGGCTTTACGCCCGGCTCGGCAAGGCCGTCGGCGTGGATGCCGCCGTCCGGGCCGTCACAGAGCTGGCCCCGTTGATCGGCGCGGCCGGATACCAGCGCAGCCACCCCGTGGCCAAGGCCCGCGCCGACCTCACCGGCCTGCTCTACGCCGACGGTATCCACGACAGCCTCTACCGCTCCGGCGGCACCAGCCTGCTCACCGCCCCCGCCACCAGCCGGACAGCACCACTGGCGGCGGCTGTCTGACACAAGGCAAGGCACCGCAGCAGGCTCCGTGGCCCGTCGCGCACGAAGCCTGCTGCGCAGGCGGTCAGGCTATGAAGAACCCGTTCTCCAAATACACCACCGTGCCCTCGGCCTGGGCCTTCAGCGCTGCGGTGATCCGCCGGGCGAGCAGTTCCGACAGCCGCTCTCCGGCCTCCTGGTCGGTGCACCACGCCCAGCTGCGCAACTCATCGGCCGGCAACCGGATCTGCTCGGTCTGCGACGATGTCAGCACCCCACCGTCGAACACCAGCATCAAACCCTCGGTACGGTCCGGCCGCGGCGGCACCCAGTCGACCACCAACAACCGGCCCGGCTGCGTCGGCAAGCCGAGCTCTTCCGTGAGCTCCCGCACCACTGCCGTATAGGGAGACTCATCGGCCTCGACCGACCCACCCGGAATCTCCCAGTACGGCTTGTACGTCGGCTCGACCAGCAGCACCCGACCCTGACTGTTGGTCAGCAACGCGCCAGCGCCCATCCGCTTACGCGGCAACGAGGCAGTGAAATCGTCGGTCACCGCGCCAGGCTAACCGCCGCCTGTCGCTGTCACAGCACTGCTCGTCACTCGTCAGCGTGAGCCGCGCGCCCGAGAATACGGTTACTGCGCGAACTATTACGCTTGTGAAGCGGCACCTAGATTCATCCTTAAACGGGCATGCGACCGGAGTAGCTCCGCCGTCGCTGCGACCGCCCGGTGCGCCAGTTCCCGGAACACCGTCCAATAGGTGTCCGCCGTGGTCACCGCGCTGGAGTGGCCCAGGTCTTGCTGGATCACCTTCAGCTCGACTCCGGCCGCGCCGGCCAGGCTGGCCGCGCCGTGACGCAGGTCGTGCAGCCTGACCGGCGGCAGCCCGAGCTTGCGGACCAGGAAGTGGAAGCGGTGCGTGAGCCAGTCCGGCCGGATGGGGCGGCCGTTCGGGTGGGTGAACAGGTAGTCGTGCGGGTTGCGGTCGGGACCGGCGAGCCGGTCCCGCTGCCACTGGCGCTGCTTGCGCAGCAGTTGGTTGGTGAACTCGTCCAACGCCAGCGTTCGCACGCCGGCGGCGGACTTCGGCGGCCCGAGGTGCATCTTGCCGTCGACGATCATCAGTTGCCGTTGCACGCTGAGCTCGCGGTAGACCACGTCCAGGTCGGTGCCGCGTACCGCGACGGCTTCGCCGCGTCGTAGACCGCGCAGGGCGATCAGCCACCACAGCGGGAACAGCGGGTCCTCCCGGACTCCGTCGAGGAACTTCGCGACGTGCTCGACCTCCCAGATCGCGACCGGCGGCTTGGCGCCGGTGGCCCGCCACAGCTTCTCCCGCTCCCTGGTCCAGGCCACCGCCAGCGGCCGGGCACCCCGCGGCAGGCGTAGCCGCCACGCCGCATTCGTCGAGACCAGGCCCTGCCGGCGGGCCTCGCTCAGCGCGCTGCGCAGCACCGCGACCACCCGGTGGACCGTGCCCGGCGCGATCAATCTGCCGTCGGCGATCTCCTGCCGGCTGATCGTGTCGACCGCCCGCTGCACGGTCTTGACCCCGCGGCGGCCGTCCAGGTCCGCCACCCGGAACCGGCCCAGCCAGGGGATCAGATGCGCGCGGACGACCGAGCGGTATGCCCGCAGCGTCGACGGCCGCAACCGGTCCTCAGACAACGACAGCCAGTACTCCAGCCACCGCTTCATCGTCCAGGTCTCGGCCATCGCGTCCGGGCCGTCCAGCTCGAGGACCTCCACCAAGCCCTGCTCAGCCGCGGCACGGGTCAGGAACCCACCCTCACGCAGCCGTTTCTGTCGGCCGTCCGGGCCGGGTACGTGCGCGTCGTAATACCAGCGGCCGTGCCCCTGCTGGCCACGCCGCGGGCACTGCGCGCCCAACTGCCGACCCGTCTCCGGCGACCGGCACGCACACCGCGGAAACACCGTCCCGTTGCTGTTAGCAGCCCTCATGACCACCACCCGCCACGGGCGCGGTCCTGCCAGCCGGCGCCAACGCCGACCGTGTTCAGATCGTTGACCAGGGAAGATTCAACATCACTTCTGTAGATCAAAATTTCCCATTTCTAGCAAAATGCCAGAGAGGAGAACTTTCAATCCTTAAGTTCTTGGTTCGAGTTCCCGTCGGTCCACCACAGCCAGGTCATGTGGGGCTTGACCGTGCCCCACACGTGCCTCACATCGTCCACTCGGGATGTTGATGTCAGGCTATATTTCCTGGTAAACCATGGTGGGCCGCCGGGGACTCGAACCCCGAACCTAAGGATTAAAAGTCCTCAGCTCTGCCATTGAGCTAGCGGCCCGCGATCACAGACTACCTGCGCCCCTCCGCGTTGCCGATCAGGTATCCACTCCTTACCCGTTTTAGCTGGTCAGCACGTTCCCGCGCGCCTTCTCAAAGGCAGCGCCAGCCCGCCCAGGGCGGGTGGCCTCCTCCCCTCCAAACAGGACTTTTGCGAAGCGGCGCGCCCTGGCCGGCGAGAGTCACGAAGACCTCGACAGGCGGCGATCTGAGTCTTTTGTTCACCTGGTGAATGTCTGATCGACGCCGTGCCGTCGCCCGAATAGGCTGTGCCGCCCGGGTTGACGGAAGGTGGACCGATGTCAAACTTCGCGGTCGGCGTCCGGTCAGAAGCTGACGGGAGCCTTGTGATCCACCCCCACGGCGCCCTGGACGCCGACTGTGCCGTGCAGTTCCGGCAGACGCTGGTGCACGCCGTCCGCAAGCTGCGCCCGCTCCGTATGATCGTCGATCTGGTCGAGGTCACCGCGATCGACCCGATCAACCTGGGCACGCTCGCGGCGCTCTGCGATCTCGCCGATGATCATCGGGTCGCGGTATTCCTCCGGAACGCGACGCCCGGTCTCACCGGCGAGCTACGCGCGGCCGGCGTCCCGCCACAGCGGTTCGGAAACGACGGCGTGCGGCTGCGAACCGCTTGACGTCCGGCTTCTGGCCGTCTGAATAAACCCATATTCCGTACGGCGTTTTCCAGCCCCCAACCGCAGAGGCGGCAGTTTCCCCGCCGCATTTCCGCGATCCGGTGCCGGGCAAGGCCGTTGCGCGCTCAAGCTCCTTGCAGGGTCGCGGCGTACTTCCGGAAACGGTCCACCGCGCGGCCACTGACTGCCGCGCCGTGGCCGAAAACAGCGTGCTCGAACTCGTACGACGCCAGCTTGACCACGCTGCGGTCCATCTCGGTCAGATCGGCCGCCGCGGCCCGCGGCGCGCTGGTCACCTCGCCCTTGCGCCCGGCCGCCGCGTCGCCCGCGAACAGCACCCCGCCGGCCCGGTCGAGCAGGAACGCGACGTGCCCGCGGGTGTGCCCGGGCGTATGCAGCGCCGTGAAGCCGGGGATCGGCTCGGACTCGTCCACCGTGATCAACTGGTCGATCTTGGTGGGTTCGGCGTGCATCATCCGCCGCGCCATCCGGGCCAGCAGCTTCTTCGGCGCCGGCGGCCGGATCGCACCGGTGATCACCGGCGCGTCGGCGGCGTGGGCGAAGACCCGTGCGCCCGAGCGGGTGCGCAGATCCGCGACGTTGCCGGTGTGGTCGAAGTGGTGGTGGGTGAGCAGGATCGAGCGCACCTCGCCGAGGGGGCGGCGTATCTCGCGCAGCGCCTTCTCGATCCGGGCGGCGCGGCGGGGCAGCCCGGTATCGATCAGCACCACGCCGTCGTCGGTCACCACCAGGTGCACGTTGACGAAACCGAGGCCGAGCTCGAAGACGCCGTCGACTACTTCTCGCACCGGGTCATTATGCCGCTTCGCGGTGTGTGGCCCCTCGCGCGGCCGCGAATCTCCGGGTATTGCATTCGCTCTCGTCAATATAAGCTGGGCCCGGAACGGTGCCACGATCTCGCATTCCGAGGGCTGTCAATCCTTCATGCCTTGAGGAGCTTCCATGAGACGTCGCGCCGCGTGGGCTCTCGCCTGCGTATTCGTCGCGTTCTCGATCGTGGGTGTGCTGAAGCCGGCGTACGCGGCGGTGGGTTGCCGCGTCGCCTACGCCTTGCCGAGCCAATGGCCGGGTGGTTTCCAGGCCGCCATCACCGTCACCAACCTCGGCGACCCGCTCGACGGCTGGACGCTGGGCTTCACCTTCCCGGACCCGTCGCAGAAAATCAGCCAGGGCTGGAGCGCCACCTGGACCCAGTCGGGTCAGTCCGTCGCCGCGGTCGCCACGAGCTGGAACGGCTTGATCGCCAGCGGCGGAACGGTGAGCGTCGGATTCACCGGTACCTTCGGGTCGGCCAATCCCGTTCCGACGACCTTCTCGATCAATGGGATCTCGTGCGTCGGCTCTACCACGCCGACCACCGCACCGACCACGTCACCCACTGCACCGCCCACCTCGCCCCCTGCGCCGACCACCTCGCCCACTCCGCGGCCGACCGCCTCACCCACCACCAGCCTTCCTCCCGCCGGCGATGTCTGGAATCCGCCGTCGAGCTTGGCGCAGCCGCTCGCCGCGGTCTGGTCCCACGAGGAGCAGACATACGGCGACCTGTACGGCTTCAAGAACTACGGGTGGGACCAGCTCTTCGCGGGCGGCGGCGCGATCAACTACTGCGTTCGCTGGGACTCCGCCGCCCACGTCACCGCCGCCCAGCGGGACGCGGTCGCGGCCGCGCTGCAACGGCAGTACCAGAAATGGATGAATCAGATGCTCGACAACGGCGTGGCCTGGAACAACTGGCCCTACCAGCAGGTGCCGGTGAAGGTCGTCGGCTGGGCCGTACGCGATCGGACTCAGCTGGAATGGACCGACACGTCGGTCGATATCTACGTCAACAACATCCGTGAGAACGCGCCGCAATGCGCCGAGCCGTGCGGCCGCTTCTTCCACCAGGACGGCAATTACTCGGGCTGCCCCGGCGGCGCGTCGCACCACTATGACCACTCCCTGTGGCTAACCGCCGGCTTCGGCGGTGGCGCGGGAGGCGACTGGGGTCAGCGCATCGGCTCCGAGTACTTCATGAGCAACCTCACCGTCGACAACATCCATATTTTGCTGCACGAAATAGGGCATACGTACGGCCTGGACGACTTCTACGACTGGGATCCACTGCCCGGCCAGGGCTTCCTCATGAAGGCCGGCAGCGCCACGTCGATCACCGAGTTCGACAAATGGATGTTCCGAGACTTCTGGCGCCACTTGAAGTCCCGGTACGGCCGCTGATCGCGTCCGGTGCAACGGCCGCCGGCACCTTTGTCGGCGGCCGCTAGCACCCCTGCGCCTCAAGCTGGGCGATGAGCGCGGACGATCAGGTCGGCGGTCTCGGCGGCGATCGTGTGAAGCCGTTCGGCGGTGAGGTGCTTCGTCCCGTATGCGGAGGCCATACGTCCCTCGGTGATCAGCAGATAGGCGAACTGGCGTGCGGCTCGGGCGGGGTCGGGCACGTCGAGGACGCCGGACTCGTCCCAACGACGGAGGTAGGCAGCCGGCTTCTGATCGATGAACGGCTCGGCGCCGTCGCCCCAGTGGGCGCTGAGCTCGGGGTGGTTTCCGATCTCGGCGATCGTGAGGCGGTGCAGCGCGGCCACGGTCGGCGACAGTGCCGCCGCCAGGACTCGCTCGCCAATCCCGGTCAGCACCGTCGCCGGATCGTCCCGCGCGAACGTCCAGTCGCCCTTGTCATGGCCGGCGTCCACCCGATCGGCCGTGGCTGGATCGCCCGGCGCGAAGGTCCAGTCGCCCTTGTCATGGCCGGCGCGCATCTGATTGGTCGTAGCCGCATCGTCCCGCGCGAACGCCCGGTGGCCCTTGTCATGGCCGGCGGCCACCTGATCGGCCGTGACCGCGCGCTGATCGGTCGTGACCGCGCGGGCTGCAGCGACGGCGGCGAGGAACAGCGTCTGTTTGTCATGGAAGTGGCGGTAGACCGTCTGCTTCCCCACCCCGGCCACCGCGGCGATCTCGTCGACGCTCGCGGCGTAGCCGGAGTGGAGGAACGTCTCGATGGCGGCCTCGAGAATGGCCTGCCGCTTGGCTTGGGAGGGAACGCCAGTCACAAAACCAATCCTACGCCATCTCTGGACGAGACCGTCTCGTCTCGCTATGGTCGAGACCAAGACGAGACCGTCTCGTCTCAACATAAAGCGGGGGTGCGGCATGGAAGCGGAAGTCGTCGTGGTGGGTGCCGGGCCGGTGGGGCTGCTGCTCGCGGCCGAGTTGGCGCTCGCCGGGGTGCGCCCGATCGTGCTGGAGAGACTGGCCGAGCCGAGCGATCAGCCCAAGGCCCGCGGGATCGGCCCGCTCGCCGCCGAGGCGCTGCGCCGCCGTGGCCTGGGTGCCGAGCTCGACCGCGAGCACGAGCACGGGCTGCGAAAACTCGAGCGTGACCACGGCACGACGAGGTTTCACTTCGCCTGGATTCACAAGATCGATCCCATCGCGGCCGACCCGGGTCGCCGCGGCGCGCTGATCGGGCAGCCGGCGCTCGAGGCCCTGCTGCGTCGACACCTGCAAGACCTCGGGGTCGAGGTGCTCTTCGGCCACACCGTGACAGGTCTCGAGACCGCCGCCGGTGTCGGCCTGGATCACCCGCTGGGTGTCGGTCCGGATCTCCGGCCGAGTGTCGCTCCGGCTCTCCGGCTGGGTGCCGGTCCGGCTCTCCGGTCGGGTGCCCCTGGCGAGCCGGGCATCGGTGACGGCGTCAGCGGCAGCGTGCTGACCGTCGACACGCCGACCGGTCCGCGGCGGATCGCGGCCGGATATGTGGTCGGCTGCGACGGCGGGCGTAGTGCCGTGCGCAAGCTCGCCGGTTTTGATTTCCCGGGCACGCCGCCGTTGATGACCGTCCGGTTCGCGCGGGCCGGCGTGGTGGGGTCACTTCCGGCGCCCGGCCGGCTGGCGAACGGCACGCTGTTCCACGGCGACGGCCTGGTCGCGACCTACGACTTCCTCGACACCGAGCCCGATCGGTCCGCGCCGCTGACTGCCGAGGAGATGCGGGCGAGCGTCCACCGGGTGACCGGGGTCGACGTGGAGATCACCGAATTCCAGGGCGGCATGCGCTTCACCGATCAGGCGCGCCAGGTCGACTCCTACCGCCGAGGGCGCACGCTGCTGGCCGGCGACGCCGCGCACGTGCACTCGCCGAACGGCGGCCAGGGCCTCAATCTCGGCCTGATGGACGCCATGAACCTGGGCTGGAAGCTCGCGGCCGCCGTCCACGGCAACGGCACGCTGCCCGATCCCCACGGCGCGCTGCCCCATACCTACGACACGCTGCTCGACAGCTACGACGCCGAGCGCCGGCCGGTCGGCGCAGCCGTTCTCGCCAACACTCGCGCCCAGTCGGCATTGCTGGTGCCCGGCCCCCACGTCGACGCGCTGCGTGACGTCTTCAGCGACCTGATGGATCTGCCAGAGGTCAACCGGCACCTGAGCCGCCTGCTCTCCGGTGTCACGATCCGCCACGAGATGCCCTACCCCGCCACCCATCCGCTCACCGGCATGGCGTGCCCGCCACTGACGGTCGACGGAGTCCCGCTGGAGGAGCTCACCACCGACGGGCACGCGCTGCTGCTGCACCCCGACGCCGAAGGCATCCAAACGCTGCTGCGCCCCGACGCCGAGGGCATCCAAGCGCTGCCGCGCCCCGACGCCGAGGGCATCGCCAGCGGCCGGGTCAAGGCCGTCACGGCAAAAGACCTCGGCGACGACCGCTTGGCCGCCGTACTCCTCCGACCAGACGGCGTGATCGCCTGGGCGGCCGCGCCAGGCGACGACCTCCGGCGCGCCCCGGGCGGCGACTCTCAGGCCGCGCCGGGCGACGACTCTCAGGCCGCGCCAGGCGACGACTCCGACCTGGAGGGCCTGCGGCGCGCTCTCGACACCTGGTTCCGCGGATCGCGTCAGTCGACCGCTCACGCCGCGGCCTGATCGGAGGCGGGTGCCATGCCCCATCGTCCGGCTTGCCTATCGGTCCGGCGTGCGGAAGCGTCCACTGCGGTTTGCCCTGTCCACCACCTGCTCGCTCGGCTTCTCGTGGGCCCGGGCCCGCCCCCCGGCGAGCGAATGAGCAGTGAGCGGTTCTCCTGATGGCCGCCCGGCGCCGCGCCGCGAGATCAAGGCGCGGATACCGTGGGACGCCGTGAGATCGAGACGCGAACACCGCGGAAAGCGGCGAAGGCAAGACGCGAACACCGCGGAAAGCCGGGCGGCCATGGCGGGAAACCGTGGAAAAAGCTGACGGCGCCCATGGACTGCCGTGCGCGCGGGCTGCGACGCTAAGCGATGTGTATGACTACGACCTGTTGGTGCTGGGCTCCGGGCCCAGCGGGCAGAAGGCCGCGATCGCCGCCTCCAAGCTGGGGCGGCGCGTTGCCATAGTGGATCGCCGCGACATGATCGGCGGCGTCTGCATCAACACGGGCACGGTGCCGTCCAAGACCCTGCGTGAGGCGGTGCTCTACCTGACCGGCCTGAGCCAGCGTGACCTGTACGGCTCGAGCTACCGGGTCAAGGACGAGATCACCGTCGCCGACCTGGCTGCCCGCACCCAGCACGTGATCAGCCGGCAGACGGACGTCATCCGCAATCAGCTCTCCCGCAACCACGTGCAGATGATCACCGGCGTCGGGCGGTTTGCCGACGCGCATTCGATCTACGTCGATGGTGGCAGTGGGCGGGAGAACAAGGTCACCGCGGATAAGATCATTATTGCGGCCGGCACTCGGCCCGCGCGGCCGGACAGCGTGGACTTCGACGATCGCACGATCGTCGACTCGGATGGCGTCATCAATCTGCAGGCGGTCCCGCGCAGCATGGTCGTGGTCGGCGCCGGGGTCATCGGCATGGAGTATGCGTCGCTGTTCGCTGCCCTCGGCACCAAGGTCACCGTGGTCGAGCGGCGGGAGAAGATGCTCGACTTCTGCGACGACGAGATCATCGAGTCGCTCAAGTACCACCTGCGCGACCTGAGCGTCACCTTCCGCTTCGGCGAGGAGGTGGCGGCGGTCGAGCGGCATGCCACGGCCGCCCTCTGCATCCTCAAGAGCGGCAAGAAGATCGTCGCCGACACGGTCATGTACTCGGCCGGCCGGCAGGGGCAGACCGACGACCTCGCGCTCGAGGCCGCCGGGCTGGTCGCCGACCGCCGTGGCCGCATCGAGGTCGACGGCAACTACCGCACCGCGGTCGACAACATCTACGCCGTCGGCGACGTGATCGGCTTCCCGGCGCTCGCCAGCACCTCGATGGAGCAGGGCCGCCTGGCCGCCCACCACGCCTGCGGCGAGCCGGTGCGCGAGATGGGCCAGCTGCAGCCGATCGGCATCTACACGATCCCCGAGATCAGCTTCGTCGGTAAGACCGAGGACGAGCTGACCGACTCGTCGACGCCGTTCGAGGTGGGCATCGCGCGATACCGCGAGCTCGCCCGCGGCCAGATCGTCGGCGACTCGTACGGCATGCTGAAGCTGCTGGTCGCCCCGGACGACGGCAAGCTGCTCGGCGTGCACGTCTTCGGCACCGGCGCCACCGAGATCGTGCACATCGGCCAGGCTGTGATGGGCTGCGGCGGCACGGTCGACTTCCTGGTCGACGCGGTCTTCAACTACCCGACGCTGTCGGAGGCGTACAAGGTGGCGGCCCTCGACGCCTCCAACAAGATCCGCAACATCACCCGGATCGACGGGTGAGTCAGCTGCGGTAGACCCAGACCTTCGTCTTCAGCGGCATCTTGCCGGTCGACCAGATCCAGTTGATCGCCGCGTTCGACACCCGGGCGCAGCCGTGCGAGGCCGGGTAGCCCGGGATGCTGGGCGACCCGTGCACGGCGATGCCGCCGTTGAAGTATTTCGGGCGGTAGAGGTCGCCCAGTGGGCCGTGCCGCATGCCGTCGATCTGCCGGCCGACCTTGAAGTGGCCGGTCGGGGTGTCGGCGAGGTAGGTCTGCCCCTCGTACTCGTAATGCTGGTTCGAGCCGGTCGAGGTATTGAGGGTGGCCACCACCGCGCCATCCTTGACGAACATCAGCAGCTGCTTCTTGAGGTTGATCTCGACGAGGTAGCCGCTGCCGGCCTTCGACTTGGCCTTCGGCCGTACGCCGTCATCGAGCGCCTTCTGGGTCTTGGGCCCGACGGTGCCGTCCCGGCCGATGCCCGCCGCCTTCTGAATCGCCAGGACCGCCTGCTGGGTGCTGCCGCCGAACTTGCCGTCGGCCTTGCCGTTCCAGTACCCGAGCTCGGTGAGCCGCTGCTGCAGCGCCAGCACCGCTGCGCCCTTCGAGCCGATCTTGAGCTTTTGCGGCTTTGCCGGCGCCGTCGTGGGCGGCGGCGTGGTGGGGGTCACGCTGGGCGACGCCGTCACGCTGGGTGACGAGCTGGGCTCCGTGGAGAGCGAGGGGAGTACGGATGGAGCCTGCGCTCCCGTCTCCGGGGCGTCGCCCGAACCGCACCCCGTAGCCAGCGTGATCGTCGCAGCCAGCGCGACCGCCAGCGTAAGAGCCCTGCGCACCATTCGCTCCTCCCGTCCCACCAGAGATCATTGCCGAAAACGTCTCATGATGACCAGTGGACGGCGAATGAGACGGATTCGCATCCCGATCGTGACCGACCGTGGCAAGACCGAACGAGTGGTGGACGCGGACACCGAAAAGAGTCAAGTACCCTTCGGCTATGTCATGGATGGCCAGCGCCCGGCACGGCGTACGCGAAGCCCCCGCCGGGCTCGCGCTCGTGCAGGAGCTGCTGAACACCCGGGCGACCCTGCACTACGGCTCCGACCTGCTGGTGACCGCCGACGACGCTCAGCGCTGGCTGACCGAGGCGCTCGCCACCTGGTCGCGGGTCTCCGGCCTGCCGGCGCCGACGCTGCTCATCTCGACGTCCGATCTGCGCTCGCTGCGCCGCCTGCGCACCACGTTCGAAAACGTGATCCTCGCCGCCGGCAAGGAGGGCCTCCTCGACGGCGCGCTCCCGCCGGCCGACGTGCCGGTGAGCCTCGTGCCCGACGCCGATGGCTGGGTCCGCATGGTGCCGACCGGGCGCGGCACCCGCTGGCTGGCCTCCGCGCTGTGGGCCGAGGCGCTGCTCGCCCAGCAGGCCGGCTTGTGGCCGCGGCTCAAGCTTTGCCACAACGTCGACTGCCGGGCCGCGTTCTTCGACACCTCCCGCAACAACAGCGGCGTCTGGCACGACGTCTCCACCTGCGGAAACACCGCCAACCTGCGGGCGTTCCGGGAGCGCAAGCGGCTGATGGGCGGCAGCGGCGCCCAGCCCCACGGCGGCCGGCCGCAGCTCCCCGGCCCACCGCCCAGCCTGCGCTAGCGGGTCGGCGCCGGCGCGGGAACTTTGCGGGCCCCCCGCGCGACTATCGGTACATGGGTTGTGAGCGGTGGCGCGAGATGCTGTCTGCGCAGCTGGACGGCGAGGACGACCCGGCCGGCCGGCCGCTGGCCGACGAGCATCTGGCGGGGTGCGCGGCGTGCCGGGAGTGGCTCGATGCAGCGGCCAAGGTCAACAGATTGACGCGTACGGCGGTGGGCGTCGCCCCGGACCTCAGCGCGAGCATTCTGGCCGCCCTGCCGCCGGTCCCGGTCCGGAAGCGGAGGCGCTTCCCGCGGGCCGCCGCGCTCTACGTCGCGCTGGCGGGCGTGGGGGCGGTGCAGTTGATCCTCGGGCTGACCCAGGTCGGCGGGGGTTTCGCGGGGAGCCATGTGCACGTCGCCGGGCTGGACGCGACGCCGGGCCACCTGTGGCACGAGTCGGCCGCGTGGAACGTCGCGGTGGGCGCGGGATACCTCTTCATCGCGCTGCGCCGGTCGCGGCCGTCGGGGCTGGTGCCGATGCTCACCGCGTTCGTCGGGATGCTGCTGCTGCTCTCGGTCAACGACCTGACCGGCGACCGGGTCGACTCCGCCCGGCTGGTCAGCCACGGCTTCGTGATCCTCGGATACCTGCTGGTCGTCGCCCTCACGCGGAGCCCGGGCGGCTTCGCCGCGCCGCCGGGGGCGCGCAGCGACGGCTGGTCGGGCTGGCGGGCGCGTTTCGCCGACGACGAGGACGAGCCCACGGTCCTTGCCGCGAGGCCGGGCCTGCGCCTGGTGCCCCGCGGCCCGATGACCGCGGAGCACCGCCGCGACCGCGCGGCATAGACACCCGCACCGGGACACCCGCACCGGGGACGGCCGCACCGGGGACACCCGCACCGGGGACGGCCGCACTCGGTGGGACGCCGCCGCGGGACAGCCGCTCTCCGAGACAGCCGGCGCCGCCCTGGGGGCAGCGCCGCACTGAGGGCCGCGACGTCGATCAACGTGCCGGGGGCCGGACCGAGAGCTCTCGCCACTCGTCCGGCCCGGAGAGCAGCGCGCGCACGGTGTCGAGAGCGGCGTCCTCGCTGTCGTACTCGAAGAAGTGCGAGACGCCGTCGGCACCGCCCGCGCGCTGCTCGACATACCACTGGTCACCACTCACCCGCAGGTACACGTCCTTGCGGGCGATGCGGCCCCACTTGCCGTTCCACCAGTGTTTACGCTGCTCCATCCGGCTACTGTATAGAACATCTGTTCGAAGCGTACCCGGTCTGGTTGATCTTTTTAGCGCGGCGGGTCCTCACGGCGGTGGAGGATGTCGTTCACGGCGCTGCC
Organism: Paractinoplanes rhizophilus; assembly: GCF_042664765.1. Lineage (NCBI taxonomy): Bacteria > Bacillati > Actinomycetota > Actinomycetes > Micromonosporales > Micromonosporaceae > Paractinoplanes > Paractinoplanes rhizophilus. The sequence continues at coordinate 16,287 of NZ_JBHTBJ010000061.1, forward strand.
CTGGGCGCCCGAGGCGGTGGCGTTCTGCGCCAGCAGGTCGCGGATCTGGGTGAGCAGCAGGATGTCCTCGCTCGGCGTCTGCGGCGGCGGCTCCTCGCCGCGCCGGCGGCGCTCGGCCAGCATGTTGAGCGGCATGACCACCAGGAAGTACAGCACCGCGGCGGTGATCAGGAAGGTGATGATCGAGTTGATGAAGGTGGCGTAGTCGAATCGGACGCCCCGCACCCGCCAGGTGCCGGCGCCGATGCCCTCACCGCCGCCGAGCAGCTGGATCAGCGGTTTGATGAAGCCATTGGTGAACGCGGTGACGACCGCCGTGAAGGCGGCGCCGATCACGATGCCGACCGCGAGGTCGACGACGTTGCCGCGCATGATGAAGTCTTTGAAGCCTTGGACCATTTTGCTCATGAGCACACTCCAGCACGCCGAGGCCGACTCCGGCGGCTGGTACCCGCCGCCGGTCCGCGACAAAATACGCCGACCGGGCCAATGCGGAAAGCGTGCCTAGTCGAGCGCCGGCTCCTGGGCGGCCACCGCCTCGTCGACCGAGGGATACGTGCGTAGCACCTCGACCAGCCCGCTCACCTCGAGGATCCGCAGCACCCCGCGCTGCGGCGCGGCGAGCCGGACGGTGCCGCCCGCGTCGTCGGTGCTGTTTTTCGCCCGGACGAAGACCGACAGGCCGGTCGAGTCGCAGAACGAGACCTCGGCCAGATCGAAGACCAGGCGGGTGCGCCCCTTTTCCAGCAGGTCACTGATCTGGTCCTGCAGCTGGGGCGCGGTGGCCATGTCGAGCTCGCCGGCCACCGACACGACGACCATGTCGGCGCGCTGTTCCGTTTGTACCGTCAGGGACATTCAGGACCTCCAGGTATGTGCTGAACGGTACTCCAGGTCATGTCTGATCGGCAGGACGGGGCGCTCGGTTTGTGACCTTGCGGCTTTAGTTGGTTAACAGCAACTATTGCACCGGCCGATGGTAAAGTCCGCGCCGTCGCGCGTACGAGGGAGGCACCGGTGGCGCTGAGTGCGCAAGAGGCGAGCCAATTCGCCGCTCTGCTCGAGAACAACCGGGAGGTCCTGGTCGGCGCGTGGTCGGACCAGGTCGTCCAGACTCTGCGCGGCCGGTTGAGCCGCGTCGAGCTGGAACGACAGACGGCCGACCTGAGCAAGGGCTTCCAGCAGGCGCTCGCCGGCGGGGCGACCGACGTCGCCCACGAGTCGGCCGCCGAGCTGCGCGCCCAGCTGAGCGAGCTGTCCAACAGCCGGGCCCGGCAGGGCTTCAGCGCCACCGAGACCGCGGTCAGCGTCTTCGCCCTCAAGCAGGCCCTGCTCACGGTGATGGACGGCTCGGACGCCACCACTCTGCGCGACTACGTCGCCCTCACCGCGTTCATCGACGAGGCCGCGCTGTTCACCTTCGACAACTATGTCCGGGTGCGCGAGGGCCTCATCGCCGATCAGGCCGAGCAGCTGCTCGAGCTGTCCACCCCGGTGGTCAAGCTGTGGGAGGGCGTCGTCGCGGTCCCGCTGGTCGGCACGCTCGACTCGGCCCGCGCCCAGGTGGTGATGGAGCGGCTGCTGCAGACCCTGGTCGACACCGGCTCGCCGTACGCGATCATCGACATCACCGGGGTGCCGGCTGTCGACACCCAAGTGGCGCAGCACGTCCTCAAGACCGTGGTGGCCGCCCGGCTGATGGGCGCCGACTGCATCATCTCCGGCATCCGGCCGCAGATCGCCCAGACGATCGTGGCGCTCGGCATCGAGTTCGGCGACATCGCCACGAAGGCGTCGCTCGCCGACGCGCTCCGCTTCGTGCTGAAAAAGATGGGGCGCTGAGGTGGACCGCGTTCCGGTCCTCAAGATCGGCGACATCCTGCTGGTCTCCATCCAGATCGACATGGAAGACCAGGTCGCTCTCCAGCTGCAGGAGGATCTCGCCGAGCGGATCGTGGCGACCGGCTGCCACGGCGTGATCATCGACATCAGCGCGCTCGACATCGTCGACTCGTTCGTCGGCCGTACGCTTGCCTCCATCGCCTCGATCTCCCGCGTCCTCGACGCCGAGACAGTCGTGGTCGGCATGCGCCCGGCGGTGGCGATCACGCTGGTCGAGCTGGGCCTGTCGCTGCCGGGCATCCGCACCGCCCTCAACGTCGACCTCGGTATGGAGTTGCTGGCTCGCGACCGGGTCGTGGACGACCTCACGTCCCTGGTGGACGAAGAGCCGCTGGTGGAAGAGGAGCGGTGAGCGAGCGGATCGCGGTCGGCTCCGACCAGGACGTCGTCCGGGTACGCCAGCTGGTGCGAACCGTCGCGGTGGCGGCCAAGCTCTCGCTGGTCGACCAGACCAAGCTGGTCACCGCCGCGAGCGAGCTGGCGCGCAACACCCTCGTCTACGGCAGGGGCGGCACGGTCCAGGTCACCCGGGTCGACAACGGCCGCCGCCAGGGCATCCAGATCGTCTTCGCCGACCAGGGCCCGGGCATCGCCGACCTCGATCTGGCCCTCACCGACGGCTACACGACCGGCAACGGCCTCGGACTAGGGTTGAGCGGCGCCCGGCGACTCGTCGACGAGTTCAGCATTGACACCGCCGTCGGGCGGGGAACGACAATTACCGTCACCAAGTGGTGCCGATGATCGGAGGCACCGTGGCGTCGCTGTCTGAGGAGCTCCTGGACGGGGGCGCCTGGTTCCGCGTGGAGGCCGCGCCGACCGCCTCCGCCGCCCGGCGCGCGGCCGAGCGGCTCGCCGAGCGGCTGGGCCTGTCCGAGCGCCGGACGGCCGACCTCTCGATCGTGGTCGCCGAGACGGCCGGCAACCTGGTGAAACACGCCGATCAGGGCACGTTGCTGGTCCGCGCGGTGCGCGACGAGCAGCACGCCGGCGTCGAGATCGTGGCGATCGACCACGGGCCCGGGATGGCCGACCTGACGGTCTCGGTCGGCGATGGGCACTCCACGGCGGGCACGCTCGGGATCGGGCTGGGCGCGATCGTGCGCCAGGCTTCGTGGTGCGATCTGCACTCCGTACCCGGGAAAGGGACCGTGCTGGTCGCCCAGGTCTGGCCGGCCGACCCGCCGCCACCACCCTGGGCCGCGGGGTTGACCCGCCCGCTCACCGGCGAGCCGGTGAGCGGCGACGCCTTCGCCGTCCGCGAGGCGGACGGCCGGCGCCAGGTGCTGATGTGCGACGGGCTGGGACACGGCAGTCTCGCGGCGGCGGCCGCGCACGAGGCGGTACGCGCGTTCGCCGACGCCCCGCCGCAGCCGCCGGCCGCCATGATCGAGACCCTGCACCGCCGCCTCCACCACACCCGGGGCGCCGCGGTGGCGGTGGCCGAGCTCGACGCCGAGGCGGGCCTGGTCCGATACGCGGGCCTCGGCAACATCTCCGGCACGGTGATCGGCCCAACCGGCCGGCGAGGCATGATCTCGCTACCCGGCATCGCCGGCCACCAGCGCCGGCAGGTCCGGCAGTACGACTACCCGATGGACCCCGGCGCGGTCGTGCTGATGCACAGCGACGGCGTGGTCGACCGCTTCGACATGACGGAGTATCCGGGACTGCTCACCCGCTCGCCGGCGGTGATCGCGGCGACCGTGCTGCGTGACGCCGGTGTCCGCCGCGACGACGCCGGCGTGCTGGCGGCTCGGTTGCCATGACGCCGGAGCCGCTCATGCGCATGCGCCTGCGGGTAGCGCAGGACGTGTTCGTGGCGCGCCAGCTCGGCCGCGAGGTGGCCCGCGCGGTCGGCCTGGAGGAACAGGACCAGACCCGGCTGGCCACCGCGCTGAGCGAGGTGGGACGGGTCCTGATCGCCCTCGGCCAGGTCGCCGACGTGGCGTTCGTCGTGGAGGTGAACGGGGTACCGACGCTGCGGGTGGCGGTGGAGAATTCATCGCCGGGCGGCGACGCCGGGATCGGCCCGCGGATCGCTCAGGTCGGCCGTTTGGTCGACACGTTGGAGGTCGACGATGGCGAGGCCGGTACGGTGGTCCGGATGGCCCGACGGTTGCCGGCGAGCGCGCCGAGGCTGACCCCGGAACGCATGGACGAGATCCGCGCCGGGTTGGCGGCGCATGTCCCGAGTACCCCGCTCGACGAGCTGAGCGAGCAGAACCAGCAGCTCATCGCCGCCCTCGACGAGGTGCGGGCGCAGCGCGACGACCTGGCCCGGCTCAACGCCGAGCTGGAAGAGACCAACCACGGCGTGATGGCGCTCTACCACCAGCTCTCCGAGGAGCTGGAGGAGACCAACCGCGGCGTCGTCGCCCTCTACGCCGAGTTGGACGACAAGTCCGAGCAACTGCGCGAGGCGAGCGAGGCGAAGAGCCGGTTCCTGGCCAACGTGAGTCACGAGCTGCGCGCCCCGGTCACCGCGGTGATCGGGTTGACCCGGCTGCTGCTCGACCCGGCGTCCGAGCGGCTCGGCGCCGAGCAGCGCCGCCAAGTCGAGCTGATCGGCGGCTCCTCGAGCGACTTGCTCAACCTGGTCAACGACCTGCTCGACCTGGCCAAGGCGGAGGCCGGCCGGATCGAGCCGCAGTGGTCGGAGGTGGACCTGCGCGCCGTCTTCGGGCAGTTGCGCGGCACGCTGCGGCCGCTCGCGACCCGGCCCGGGGTCGACTTCGTGGTCGAGGAGCCCCGGGTGGCGACCGTGCGCACCGACGAGACGCTGCTGGCCCGGGTGCTGCGCAACCTGCTGACCAACGCGATCAAGTTCACCGCCGAGGGCGAGGTGCGGCTGGCCGTGCGGGCGCGGGACGGCGACGTCGAGTTCACCGTCTCCGACACCGGCACGGGCATCCCGGCCGATCAGCAGGAGCGGATCTTCGAGGAGTTCTACCAGGTCCCAGGCAGCCAGGCGCTGATGGGCAAGGGCACCGGGCTCGGCCTGCCGTACGCCCGGCGCCTGGTCGGCATCCTGGGCGGCGGGCTGCGCGTCGAGTCGGAGCCCGGGGCGGGCAGCACCTTCACCGTACGGTTGCCGGCGTCATGAACACGGCCACCGTCCTCGTCGTCGACGACAGCGCGACCAAGCGCTATCTGCTGGTCAGCTGGCTGAGCCGGGCCGGTTTCACGGTGCGCCAGGCGGAGACCGGGAGCGAGGCGTTGCGCCTTTTGCCGGGTTCCGGCGTCGACCTCGTCGTTCTCGACGTCAAGCTGCCCGACATGAGTGGCTTCGACGTCTGCGAGAAGATCAAGACCGATCCCGCGTACGGGGTCCTGCCGGTCATCCACGTGTCCGCCCACGCCGTGGACGTCACCGACCGCACCCAGGGCCTGAACCGCGGCGCCGACTCCTACCTGGTCGAGCCGATCGAGCCGGACGAGCTCATCGCCACCTGCCAGTCGGTCCTGCGCTACTACTCGGCCCGGCGGCGCGCCGAGCAGTTGGCCGCCCGGATGATCCGGCTGGCCGAGGCCACGCTCGCGATCAACCTCGCCTCCACCCTGCCCGCTCTGCTCGAGGAGGCAGCGGCCGGCGCGCACGACATCTTCGGCGGCCCGGTGGTGGTGCTCGCCGAGACCGTCGACGGCGACAGCCTGGCCGCGGTCGGCTCGCCGCCGGTGGTCCGGCCGTGGTCGCTGGCCGAGCGCAACGTGGCGGTCGGCTCGCTGGTGCGCACCGACCAGCCGGCCGACTGGGACGTGGTCGAGTGGCCCGAGGGCGAGGCGGTGGCGGTCGCCGCGGCCCGCCTGCGCGTCGACCGGCCGGCGGTCTACGTCGCGGTGCCGATGAGCTCGCAGACACCCGGCTTCCCGGTGCTGCGCCAGCTCTCCCAGGCGGTGGCGGCCGCGGTCGAGGCGCAGCGGTCGTACGACGAGGAGCACCGGATCGCGGTGACCCTGCAACGCAGCCTGCTCCAGTCGCAACTGCCCGCGGTGCCCGGCGTCGAGATGGCCGTGCGCTACATGCCGGCCGGCTCGCAGACCGAGGTGGGCGGCGACTTCTACGAGGCCGCCATGATCGGCGGCCGGCTGCTGGTGGCGATCGGCGACGTGGCCGGCCACTCCCTGCACGCGGCCACGGTGATGGCCGAGGTGCGGCACGCGGTCCGGGCGTACGCGGTCGAGGGCCATCCGCCCGGCACGGTGCTCGACCTGGTCAACCGGTTCATGCGGACGGTGCTGCCGGCCGACTCGGCAACGATCTGCCTGCTCACCCTCGACCCGGCGACCGGCGAGGTGCGGATGGCCGGCGCGGGTCACCTGCCGCCGCTGCTGCACACCGCCGGCGAGGTGACGTTCCTGCAGCCCGGGGGCACGCTGCTGGGCATCAACGCCGGCCGCCCCGCCGACCTGACCTTCGTGCTGCCGCCCGGCGGCACGCTGGTGCTCTACACCGACGGGCTGGTGGAGCGCCGCGACGAGGACATCGACGTGGGCCTGGCCGCGTTGCGCCGGGTGGCCGCCGACGTCGACCCCGATCTCGAGGACTTCTGCGACCGGCTGTTGCTGCGGCTGGGCGCCGCCGGCCAGGCCGACGACGACGTCGCGGTGGTCGCCCTCCGACGTGCCTGACGCTTGACGGCGCTGGCTGCAGACCACGCTCAGCCGGGTGGCCGCGCTGCAGAAGGAAGTGGCCCAGTGACAGCGCTGCTCGGCGCGGGGGCGCTGCTGGCGGTGCTCGTCGCGGTCGGCGCCGGAACGCTGCTGCTGCGCTCCAGCACCGACCTCGACGAGCTGCGGACCGGCTAGGCCTTCTTGTCGGCGAGGCCGAGGACGTCCAGCACCCACGCGGTCACGAAGGCCTCTTCCTTCCACGAGTCGTAACGCCCGCTCGGGCCGCCGTGGCCGGCGCCCATCTCGGTTTTGAGCAGGTAGTCGCCGTCGGGCGCGGTGGCCCGCAGCCGGGCGATCCACTTGGCCGGCTCGTGATAGAGCACCCGGGTGTCGTTGAGGCTGGTCACTGCGAGGATCTTGGGGTAGGCCAGCTTGGCGACGTTCTCGTACGGGCTGTACGACTTCATGTAGCCGTACACCTCGGTCGACTCGATCGGGTTGCCCCACTCCTCCCACTCGGTGACCGTGAGCGGCAGCGACGGGTCGAGGATCGAAGTCAGCGGGTCGACGAACGGCACCTGCGCCACGATGCCGGCGAAGTCTTGCGGCGCGAGGTTGGCGATCGCGCCCATCAGCAGGCCGCCGGCCGAGCCGCCCCGGGCCACCAGCCGGGCCGCCGAGGTCCAGCCCTTGGTGACCAGGGCCTCGGCGCATGCCACGAAGTCGGTGAACGTGTTTTTCTTCGCCAGCATCTTGCCGTCCTCATACCACCGGCGGCCCATCTCGCCGCCGCCGCGCACGTGCGCGATCGCGAAGACGACGCCCCGGTCGAGCAGGGACAGGCGAGCGATCGAGAAGTACGGGTCGATGCTGTGCTCGTACGAGCCGTAGCCGTAGAGCAGCGCGGGGGCCGAGCCGTCCCGCTCGACGCCCTTGCGCGCCACGATCGAGATCGGCACCTTGGTGCCGTCGCCGGCCCGAGCCCACTCGCGGAACTGCTCGTAGTCCTCCGGGTGGTAGCCGCCCAGCACCGGCTTCTGCTTGCGCAGCACCATCTGCCGGGTGACCAGGTCGACGTCGTAGATCGAGTCCGGCGTGACCATCGACGTGTAGCTGATCCGGACCGCGGTCGTGTCGTACTCGGGGTTGCCGGCCAGACCCACGCTGTACAGCGGCTCGGGGAACGGCATGTCGTACGAGTCGGTGCTGCCGTCGCCCATCACCCGCAGCCCGGTCAGCCCGTCGCGGCGCTGCGAGATCACGATGTGCCGGGCGAACGCGTCCACCGACTCGAGCCGGGTGCCCGGCTCGTGCGGGACCAGCTCGACCCACTCGCCCGGGGCGTCCGCCGAGGTGTACGCCAAGGCGAAGTCCTCGGCGTCCTTGTTGTGCAGGATCAGGAACCGGTGGCCGTGGTGCTCGATCGAGTACTCCACACCCTGCTCGCGCGGCGCGATCACGACCGGCTCGGCGTCGGGCGTCTCGGCCGGGATGACGTGCACCTCGGAGGTCAGCTTGCTCTGCGCGTCGATGACGATGAACTTCTCGCTGCGGGTGAGCTCGACACCGACCCAGAACCGCTCGTCCGTCTCCTCGAAGACGATCACGTCGTCGCTCGCCGGCTTGCCCACGGTGTGCCGCCACACCCGATACGGCCGCCAGGCGTCGTCGACCGTGATGTAGAACAGCGCGCTGCCGTCGCCGGACCACGCGGTGCCGTAGAACGTGCCGGGCACCTCGTCGGCCAGCACCTCGCCGGTGACCAGGTTTTTCACCCGCAGGGTGAAGCGCTCGTCGCCGTCGAAGTCGGTCGAGTAGGCCAGCCAGTTGCCGTCCGGGCTCACGTCGAACGTGCCCAGCGCGAAGAAGTCCTTTCCCTCGGCCAGCGCGTTGCCGTCGAGCAGCACCTCCTCGCCCGGCTTGTCCTCCGCCATCGGCGGGTCGACCTCGGCCGGGGCCACCGCGACCCGGCACTGGATGCCGTACTGCTTGCCCTCGACCGTGCGGGTGTAATACCAATACCCGCCCTTGCGGCCGGGCACCGAGAGGTCGGTCTCCTGGGTGCGGTTCTTGATCTCCTGGAAGACCTGGTCACGCAGCCCGGCCAGGTGCGCGGTGGCCTTCTCGGTCCAGGCGTTCTCCGCCTTGAGGTAGTCGAGGGTCTCCGGATTGTCCTTCTCCGCGAGCCAGGCGTACTCGTCCGTCACGGAGTCGCCGTGGAAGGTGCGCACGCTCGGGACCTGGCGGACCGTGGGCGGCGTCTCGGGCATATCGGCAGTCACGGAAGCCACGTTACCGGTGATCCGGGCCGGTGAGGGTTATTCAGGGCGGTGGCGGCCGGGCCGTCGACCGGCGGCTCGTGCAGCTCAAGGTGGGCCCTGAACAACCCTCATTTCCGCCTTCTGTGGACAGCGGTCGTTCGAACACCTGTACTATATGCCAGAGTGGACGATCGATCATGACCTTGGTGGAGTGATGGCCCTTCTCGATGCGCTTCTCGATGCGCTGGTGGACATCTGCGGCCCCGACTATGCGCGGGCCGGCCGCTCTGTGGATGCCGTCGGTGGCCATCGGGCCGGGCTCGTCGCGGTTCCCGCGACCACGCAGGCCGTCTCCGACGTCCTTCAACTGGCCGCGGCGGAGTCACTGCGGGTGGTGGCTCGCGGTTCCGGGAGCAAAATCGATTGGGGTACGCCTTCGTCCGGCGTCGACCTGATCCTCGACACCGGTCGTCTCAACGGCCTGTGGAGTCACGACGTCTCGGCCGCCAGCGTCGAGGTCGCCACCGGCACACCGGTGCGCTCGCTGCAGGCCGCGCTGGCCCTGCGCGGTCAGCGCCTGCCGGTCGACCCACCATCGCGTACGGCGACGGTCGGCGGCATGCTCGCCGTCAACGAGTCGGGCCCGCTGCGCTATCGCTTCCGCACTCCCGCCGAGCACGTCGACCGGGTCTCCTACATCGACCGGGCCGGCGACGCGGGCTTCTCCGACGGCGAGGGCGACAGCCCCGGCCTCGCCGAGATCGCCGGCGTGATCACCTCGGCCCTGCTGCGCCTGCAACCGCTGCCGCGGGCGCGCCGCTGGGTGGTGGCGCCCGCGTCCACCCCGGTGCAGGCGGCCAAGCTGGCGGCCGAGGCCGCGCAGTCCGGGGTGAGCGCCATCGAGACCGACCTGCCCGATGACGGCGAGGGCGTCGTCGCCGCGCTGTTCGAGGACACCGACCCCTATCCGCTGGCCACCGCGTGGAAGGCGACCGTCTCGCCCACCGCGCCGTCCTGGTGGGGCCGCTATCCGTTCACGGCCACCGACGTGGCGCTGCGCCTGTCGGTCGCCCCGGACGACTTGGCCGCGACGGTCTACGCGCTGGCCGACGCCGCCGGCGGCCCGGTCCCGGTGCGCGGCTCGGCCGGCCTCGGCATGGTCCACGCCGTCCTGCCCGGCACGATCCCGGCCGACCAGGTGTCGCGCATCCTCGATGCCGTACGCCACGTCCTGCTCGCCCGCAACGGCCACGCCGTCGTGGTCGCCGCGCCGATCGCCCTGGCCCGCCAGATCGAGATGGCGTCCCCGCACGAATTCTTCTGAGCACGCGTGCTCTCAGGCCTGGCCGGCCTTCTCCAGCGCGGTGCAGCAGGTGTCGGTGATCAGGCGGGTCACGACGTACGGATCCACGTTCGCGTTCGGCCGGCGGTCCTCGATGTAGCCCTTGCCGTCCTTTTCGACCTGCCACGGGATGCGCACCGAGGCGCCGCGGTCCGAGACGCCGTAGCTGTACTCGTTCCACGGGGCGGTCTCGTGCAGGCCGGTCAGGCGGTCGTCGATGCCGGCGCCGTAGTTCTTGACGTGGTCCATCGGCTTGGAGCCCTCGCCGAGCGCCTCGCAGGCGGTGATGATCGCGTCGTATCCTTCGCGCATCGCCTTGGTCGAGAAGTTGGTGTGCGCCCCGGCGCCGTTCCAGTCGCCCTTCACCGGCTTCGGGTCGAGCGTGGCGGAGATCTTGAAGTCTTCGGCCGTACGGTAGAGCAGCCAGCGCGCCACCCACAGCTGGTCGGCCACCTCGAGCGGCGCCAGCGGGCCGACCTGGAACTCCCATTGCCCGGGCATGACCTCGGCGTTGATGCCCGAGATGCTCAGCCCCGCGGTCAAGCAGTTCTCCAGGTGCGCCTCCACGACCTCGCGGCCGAAGATCTCGTCGGCGCCGACCCCGCAGTAGTAGCCGCCCTGCGGGGCCGGGAAGCCGCCCGCGGGGAAGCCGAGCGGCCGGGCGCCGTCGAAGAAGGTGTACTCCTGCTCGATGCCGAAGATCGGAGCCTGCGCCGCGAACCGCTCGGCGACCTCGGCCAGCGCGGCCCGGGTGTTGGACTCGTGCGGCGTCATGTCGGTGTTGAGCACCTCGCACAGCACGAGGATGTGGTCGCCGCCGCGGATCGGGTCGGGGCAGCTGAAGACCGGCTTGAGCACGCGGTCCGAGGAGTGCCCTTTGGCCTGGTTGGTGGAGGACCCGTCGAAGCCCCAGATCGGCAGCTCGGCTCCCTTGGCCTGATCCTCCAGGATCTTCGTCTTGGAGCGGAGCTTCGCCGTCGGCTCGGTGCCGTCGATCCAGATGTACTCAGCCTTGAAGCTCACGATCCACATCCTCCGGGTGCATCCTGCGCGGTGATGTGGCCAGCCTGACAACGGCTGATTTCCCGCCCGTTGCTCATGTGTGACGCCCCCGTTTCGGGCCCTGTGTCCGCGGTCACGCCCCCAGACGAGCGGAGTGGACCAGACGGGGCACCATGCGAACCGGCCCCGTCGGGGATCGAGCACCGCGCAGGTATCGGGCACCGCGCAGGTGCGGCGGCGCGCCGCTTGCTATGGTGGAGATGTATGACAGCTCTGTACATCACCAACAAGGAGCTGCTGTGGCCATCACTCAAATCGATCTTGATGATGACGCGCTCGCCGAGGCGATGCGGCTCTCCGGCGCGCGAAGCAAGAAAGAGACGGTAAACCTCGCCCTACGCGAGTACGCCGCCCGGCACCGCCGGATCGCGGCGCTCGATCACTATGCCGCCGCGGCTCAGACGTGGGACTACGAGGGATGGCAGGACATGCATGCCGCCGGTAAGGCACCCGCTGCGTGATCCGCTATCTGGCCGACTCGTCGGGCCTGTGGCGGCTGCTACGCGATCCTGACGTGCGGGCGGGCTGGGCCGACGTGATCTCTGATCACGCGATCGGGTCATGCCAGCCGCAACGCACCGAGTTTCGCCGCTCGGCCCGCAACCTCGACGAGTACGAGCAGATGACCTCCATGTTCCTTGACCTCTATCCGGATGTCCCGGTACCGAAGTCGGCGTGGCAATGGGTCGAGTCCGCGCAATATCGCCTGATGCGCGCCGGAGCGCACCGAGCGTTGTCTTGCGTAGACCTGCTGATCTGCGCGTGCGCCGCCATCCGCGGACTCGTGATCCTGCATGACGACAATGATTTCGCGACGGCCGCACGGCTCCTTCCGGACCTGGCCGAGCGACGAGTCCACTCCCTTCCCCAGCCCACGTGACCAGACGAGGACGTGCGCGGGACGCGCGCTAGCATTGCTATCATCCCCGAGTGACGAGGAGATGAGGCAATGGCGGCCCTCAGCATCCGAGATCTGGACGACTCCGTCAAAGAGAAGCTGCGTCTGCGGGCGGCCCGGCACGGCCGTTCCATGGAGGCGGAGATCCGCCTGATCCTTACTGCTGCCGCCACCGAGGACGAGCGCCCGCGAACCGACCTGTTCAGCGCGTTGACCGAGCGCTTCGCGCAGCTCGGCGGAGTGGACTTGGACGTTCCGGCTCGGACCACCCCACCTCGCGGGGCGGACTTCGGCGAGTGATGATCGTTCTCGACACCAACGTCGTTTCCGAGCTCATGCGTACGACTCCCGCGCCGGCCGTGCTCGCATGGCTACAGCAAACGTCCAGCTCCGGCCTCTACACCACATCCGTCACAGTTGCCGAGATCCGCTACGGCATCGCACGGCTACCGGACGGCCGTCGGAAGCATGACCTGCATCAGGCGGCCAACGAAATCTTCGCTGCCTTCCCCCGCCAGGTTCTGCCCTTCGACCTCGCGGCGGCCACCGCCTACGCGGACGTGGTCACTCGCCGCGAAGAATCCGGCAACCCCATCAGCGGATTCGACGGCCAGATTGCCGCTATCTGCCGGTCTCAGGCCGCGACCCTCGCCACGCGCAACACCAAGGACTTCGTCGATACCGGAGTCGCAGTCATCGACCCCTGGCAGGAAACGACGGCCTGAGGTCACAGTTCGATCGTCGTCAGCAACACGAACTCGCTCGGGACAGCGGTGGTCGCGCACTGCCTCATCCCCCTCGTCACGTGGCGGGAGGCTCACAATCACGCCGGCCGAGCAGCGGCGTGCTGGATCGTGATCCTGGTCCGTGCTAAATGGCGACCATGCTGCGTGCTATCTCGGGGCCGGCTCCGTCACTCGGCGTCGCGCTGCTGCCTACATCGCGGCACTCGGCGGACGCATGGAGATCGTCGCTGACTTCGGTGGTGAACGCCTTGTAGTCGGCTGATCCCGCAGCCATCAGCCGCCGCGGTAGTACGGCTGGGGTGCGTTTCTTCCTGAGTGAGCTGTGCGACGTGCGTCGATGTCTGCCTGTTGTGGCTTTCGATGGCCGGTTGGTATGGGTTGGTTGACCGGTTCTCGGTGGGGGTGGGCGGGTGGACGGCGATCAGGTCTTGCGGCTGGTGGCTGAGCGGGAAGCGGCGGCTCGGGCCGAGTGGCTGCGGCTGGAGCAGGAGGCCGCGCAGATCACGGCGTTGATCGAGGGGTGTCGGCGAGAGGTCGAACGTCTCGCCATCACGCGGGAGGTGTTGTCCGGGCTGGTCACCGCACCGGAGGATCCGGTGCCGGCAGCGTCGGATGCGAACCCGGTTGGAGACTTCGCGGGCCGGCTGCTGAGGGTGCTTGCCGAAGTCGGCCGGCCGATGCGGTGCCGGGAGGTGGTCGCTGTTCTGGGCGAGGATCCTTCGGTGGCCCGGCATGGTGAACGGGTCCGGCACCGGTTGAAGAAGCTGGCTGCAGCGGGCCTGGCGCGTGAACTGGAGCCGGGACTGTTCACCCTTGCGGATGATTCTGGCTCCCCTTCGGGGTGACTCGGCCGGAGTGGCGGCGGCGAGGTGGTGGGTCTTCCTGGGTGGTCTGGGTTTGTCGAAGAACCGGACGACCCGAGGAAGACCCGATGGCACCATATCCCTGCCCCGAGCCCGGCAACGCTGCCTATACCGCGTGCCGTGCCTTGTTCGACGCATTGATCACCCGGCTGAGTGACTCGCGGATGGCCGAGGAGCCGGAGCACGCCGTGGAGCAGTTCATCGCCGGCACGGGCCGTGAGGTGCTGCGCCAGGCGTTACAGGATCATCTCGACGCGCGGGCCGCCGAGGAACAACGGCTGCCCGAGGTGACCGGCGCCGACCAGGTGCCACGGCGGCGGGCCGAGCCCGGGCATACCCGGCTGCTGTCGACCACGCTCGGCCAGGTCGAGGTCACCCGGATTGCCTACCGCAAGCCCGGAGTGTCCAATCTGCACCCGGCCGACGCGAGGCTCGCCCTGCCCGAGGGCCGGTACTCGTTCCCGCTGCAAGAAGCGGTGATCCATGAGACCGTGACCGGCGCGTTGCGCCAAGCTCGTGACGGCCTGGACCGCATCCTCGGGGCCCGGGTCGGCACCCGGCAGCTGAGAGCCTGTCAGGATGTCTGTGTAACCATCCTTTGTCCTCTTAGGTCAGTGTAGCCGCAATGCGGCCGGGAAATGCGATTTCGAACGCGCCGAGGGCGGATTTCCACCCGTGCGTGGTGGCGCCTTCG
>NZ_JBHTBJ010000062.1:0-5983 GCF_042664765.1 Paractinoplanes rhizophilus
CCGGAACGCACGGTTGGAAGGTGGCATTGAACACTCTGGTTCGCCTCTTCCCAAACCGGCTGACCTTCTGATAGTATTCGCTTAAGCGGCACATCCTCCGATTTACACAAAAATCGTGACAGGCTCCCCCGGACGAGACCACGCTGCGCCGCTACTTCAACCGGATCGGGCTGGCCGACACCCTCGCGGCAGCTTCCGAGGCGCCGGCGGTGTTCGGCCGGTTCGAAGCGTCCCGTCCGAACGAGTTGTGGACCGGGGATGCCCTGCACGGGCCGGTCGTGGCCGGCCGGAAAACCTACCTGTTCGCGTTCGTCGACGACCACAGCCGGCTGCTGACGGGCTACCGGTTCGGACACGCCGAGGACACCGTCCGGCTGGCGGCGGCGCTGCGTCCCGCGCTGGCCTCCCGCGGCGTCCCCGAGTCGATCTATGTCGACAACGGCAGCGCGTTCGTCGATGCGTGGCTGCTACGGGCCTGCGCCAAGCTCGGGATCAAGCTGACCCACTCCACCCCGGGCCGCCCGCAAGGCCGCGGGAAGATCGAGCGGCTGTTTCGCACCGTGCGCGACCAGTTCCTCGTCGAGGTCGCCGGCGACCCGGCCGTGCACGCGGCGCAGCCCGGCCGGCACCTGGTCGACGACCTGTCCACGCTCAATCGGTTGTTCGCCGCCTGGGCCGAGACCGTCTACCACCGTCAGGTGCACTCCGAAACCGGGCAGGCACCGCTACACCGCTGGCAAACCCACTGGTCGGACCGGCCGTTGCCGCTGCCCGCCCCGGCCGAGTTGGCCGAGGCGTTCTTGTGGGCCGAATACCGCACCGTCACCAAAACTGCCACCGTCAGCCTGCACGGCAACACCTACCAGGTCGACCCGGTCCTGACCGGCCGCCGTGTCGAGCTGGTCTTCGACCCGTTCGACCTGACCACCATCGAAGTCCGTGCCCAGGGCAAACCGATGGGCCTGGCCATCCCGCACCGCATCGGACGCCACTCCCATCCCAAGGCCCGACCTGAAACACCAGCCGACCAGCCGCCTCCGGCGACCGGCATCAACTACCTACGGCTGATCGACCAGCAACACCAGCGACACCTCGGCGAGCAGATCAACTACACCGCCCTGACCGACCAGCCGGCCGCGCAACGACCTCAGCGGTCGGACACGCCGTGACCGGCATCGGTGGCCAGCCCACCACGACCGAGATCGCCGACCTGCTGGCCTGGGCACGAGCCCTCAGCGACACCCACTGCAGCGCCGACCCCGCCGAACGAGCCGCCTACCAGGACGCCAAGACCACCCTGCTGGGCCGCCTCGCCCGCCACAACCCCGACCGCCAACCCGAGGACCCCGCGTGATCGAGAAACTGCAAGGCTTCTACGGCTTCACCCGCATGCCCTTCGGCCGCGACCTCGCACCCGGCATGCTGCACCGCCACGCCGCTCACGGCGAAGCCGTCGCCCGGATCACCTGGTGCATCACCGAACACCGCATCGGCGTGATCACCGGAGAAGTCGGCGCCGGGAAAACCGTCGCCATCCGCGCCGCGCTCGCCGCCCTCGACGCCACCCGGCACACCATCATCTACCTGCCCAACCCCACCATCGGCGTCCGCGGCATCCACCACCAGATCGTCCAAGCTTTGGGCGGGCAACCCCGCGTCCACCACGCCACCCTCGTCCCGCAAGCCGCCGACGCCCTCGCCACCGAACACGCCGAACGCGGACGCATCCCCGTCCTGATCCTCGACGAGGCCCACCTGCTCGACCACCCGCAACTGGAATCCATCCGCATGCTCACCAACCACGACATGGACAGCCGCAGCCCGTTCGCCTGCCTGCTGGTCGGACAACCCACCCTCCGACGGCGCATCAAACTCGGCGTCCTGGCAGCCCTCGACCAACGCATCGGCCTGCGCTACACCATGCCACCCATGACCGACCAGGAAACCAGCAGCTACCTACGCCACCACCTCGCCCTGGCCGGCCGCTCCGACACCCTGTTCTCCGACGACGCCGCCGCCCTGATCCACCAAACCAGCCGCGGCTACCCCCGCGCCGTCAACAACCTCGCCGTCCAAGCCCTCATCGCCGCCTACACCGCGGACAAGACCATCGTCGATGAATCCTCCACCCGCGCCGCCGTCGCCGAAGTCACGGCAGACTGAACACCACGCTGGCACCCTGAACACCAAGACCCCGCCCGGCACCCGCCCGGCGGGGTCTTTTCGCACCACCACGTCCTCACCCTCAACGCCGCGCTCATGCTCATTTTCAGCGCCGCGCAACAACACGTCTCCGTCGTCGAAGCCGGGCGCCCCCTTGCCCGGCGACGTACGGCGTACCTCGGAAAGGCCGGCCAACCGCCAGCCGGCGCCGAGCGGTCCGTCGCCCACCGCGGAGTCGTACGCGATGCTCAGCCGCGGCTCGAGGCCGAGGAACGGCGGCACGGTGACCGGCACCAGGGTCTGAAAGGACCCAGCCGGGCTGACGTCCGCGCGCGCCGGCGCGGACACCCACAAAATGACCAGCAGCGAACCTCCGGCCAACCCGAACAGTACGGCGATCAGCCGCAACACCGTCCGGGCCCCAGTCTCGCTCATCGGGCTACCAGACGCAGAAGCCGCAGCCGGTATGGGCCTGCTCGCCCGTACAGACCTCAATCCACGGGTACTGGAACCAGCCCCCGCAGCACTGCGTGATGATCTCGGCGTCGGGTTCATGGCGGGCTGGGCCAGATACGCACTGCCGGGACCCGAAACCGGTGCACGAACCGGCGAACCGCCAGCAGTCGCCCTCGGTACTCGACCGACGTCGCGCCAGGACCAACGGGCCGATGGACAGCCGGAACCTGCGGTCCAGCCACGCAGCCCGGCCACGGCACCCGGTGCACGTGGGCACCCGCAGGCGTCCGCTGAGATGGCGCAGGGCGGTACCCAGCCCTAGTTCCCGCGGCCTGGCCAGCGGCACCGGCAAGCGCACATGCCACAACATCATCTTTCCCCGTCCGCCACCGGACCGGACACATTGACGTTACGGGCCAGCACGCCGCTGGCGCCATCGGCCAGTATTGACCCTTAGTGCAATTTGCCGTGGTCAGGCTTCGGCGTCCGGCCCACGCCGCCAAATGGAGAAGCCGCCCGGTGAAACTCCACTCCGGCGGCTTCCGCGATGGTCAAAGCAATGCGATCGTCGTAAACAGACTGGCCGACGGTTGACCATCGGTTTGTGTCGATCTGCAGACACACCAAACACCAACACCGAGCTCAGCCCGCGTTTTGCTCGTGATCTCCCTCAGCGACTCGAACCCCCACACCGGGGACTCCGCGAGATGTGAGGCCAGACGCACCCCCCTGCGCGGACGCTCGCCTGAGCGCTTCCCGCTCCGCCCAGCCACAAGGCCTCGAGCTACAGATAACGCGACCTCACATTAAGGGGAGGGGACAACGGTCCCGACAAGGGCGAGCATTCATGATCAGGTATGCGGATCTGCCGACACATAGCCGTGGTGATCATTTATGTGTGGGCCAGAACGTCCGTGCTGGCCCACACGCTTGGTTAGTTTTCTCGTCCGTCAGAGGTTGGCCCACCAGGACGGTGGTCTTGATGGTTGCCGTCGTGGCGGGGCCGGCGCTGAAGGGCGGTGGCAAGGTTGATCGTGGCGACGGCCAGCGTGACCAGGTGGCTGATTGTGGCGACGATCTCGGTGAAGGTGTGCATCGGTTAAGGTCCGATCGCTGATGGATTGTCCGGGGCGGCCGCTCCGTGCTGATGCCACCAAGCCTGTGGTCGGCTAGCGGGATTGGATTGTGCGGTGCTGTGCCCTGTGTCTGATCGCGGTCCTTGTGCTGCCGATCGTCAAGCACAGAGGGCACACTTGACGCACAGTTAGCGCACCGCAGCGTGTTCATGAAGGGACGGGTCGGTTCGGGTGAATCCGCAGCATGAGAGGCGGGGCAAGCCAATCGACCAGAAAGCCTGGCCGCCTAAGGGAAAGGTTCGGGACTGGCTGGCCTACTGCGATCAGATCCACCGCGATTGTGGCCTTCGCAGTCTCAGCACTCTGGCCAAAGCGCTGAAAATGACCTCTCGCAGCCGGATCAGCCAGATGTTGCGCGGTCAGGGATGGCCCGCTGACGAGGGTCAGGCTCGGGCGCTGCTGACGGCGTTGATGGGCCCTGCCTACGACGCTGCGGAGGTCGAACGAGGGCTACGCAAGTACCGTGCCGCCTGCGCTGAACGGGCGAACCAGAACCACATAGGGCGGGATGAACCTCGGCCGGGCTGGTGGCTGCGATCCGGCTACGTCGACCAGATCGGCGATATCGCGCCAGAGGCGCTGTTGGACCGTGAGGCAGAGCTGGCTGAGCTGGCCAGCTGGTGTACGTCTGGAGACGAGCCGTACGTGTGGTGGCAAGCCGGGCCACGGGCGGGCAAGTCCGCGTTGATGTCCTGGTTCGTCCTGCATCCACCGCCGCAGGTCTGGGTGGTCTCATTCTTCGTCACCGCCCGGTACATCGGACAGGCTGACAGCACGGCGTTCACTGATGAGCTAATCGACCAGCTCGCGGCGATAACAGGGCAGCAGGTTCCTCCGGTCACCTCGTCCCGCGAACGCGATCGGCTGCGCCGCGAGCTGTTCATGGCGGCTGCTTCCCGCGCCGTCAAATCCGGACATCGATTGGTGTTGCTGGTCGATGGCCTTGATGAGGATTGCGGCTCCCATCCCGGGTCTGGGGTTCCCAGCATCGCCCGATGTCTTCCCAAGCACCCGGTTGACGGGGTGCGGGTGATTGTGGCTGGTCGCCCTGACCCGCCGCCGCCCGCCGACATCGCAACCGATCCTGACCATCCGCTGCACCGGTGCCGCGTAAGGGTGCTGGCCCCGTCCCAGCACGCCCGGCAGGTCATGCAGCTAGCTCAAAATGAACTCGACCAGGTCCTGGCTACCTCGCACGACCGGGACGACCGTCTCGGCTACCAACTTGTCGGTCTGGTCACCGCCAGCGGTGGCGGGCTGGAGCACCGTGACCTCCACAAGTTGACCGGCCGGCCCACGTTCGAGATCGACCAGTTGCTGCGCGGCGTGTTCGGTCGCACGATCGCCGGGCGAAGCGACCAGCACGCCGCGCAGCGGGTGTTCCTATTCACCCACGAAACCCTGCGCTTGCAGGCCGTCGAACGGCTAGGCCAACATACCTTGGCCGGTTTCGCAGAACGCTTGCACACATGGGCCGCCGACTACCAACGCCAGAACTGGCCCACCGATACTCCTGCCTATCTCCTGCGCCGCTACCCCAGCATGCTCGCCGACATCGGTGACCTCGACCGCTTGGTCGCTCTGGCCACGGACCCAGCCCGCCACGACCGCATGCTCGACGCTACTGGAGGTGACGCCGCGGCGCTAACCGAGATCGCCGCCGCCCAAACCCTCAACAGCGCACTATCCCGCCCCGACTTGACCGCCGCGCTACGCCTCGCCTGGTACCGCGACTATCTCGCCGACCGCAACGTCAACATCCCTATCCACCTCCCAGCGGTTTGGGTCGCCGTGGGACAACCCATCCGCGCCGAAGCTCTGGCCCGCTCCATCACCGATCCATACCCGCAGGCACGCGCCCTGGCCGAACTAGCAAGCACGGTTGCGGCCGCTGGCGAACACGAACGTGCCGAACAGATAGCCAATTCAATCGCCGACCAGGACTGGCGTGCGCGGGCCCTGACCGACCTGGCGAGGACGGTTGCAGCCGCTGGAGAGCACGAACAGGCCAAACAGATAGCCAACTCCATCGCCGACCAGGACTGGCGAGCTCAGGCACTAACCGACCTGGCTCGCGCGACTGCGGCCGCCGACAAGAATGAGCAGGCTGAGAAGATCGCCAGCTATATTGCAGACCCGGAACGGCGTGCACGTGCCCTGACGGACCTGGCTCGCGAGACTGCGGCCGCTGGCGATCACGAGCGGGCCCGGCAGTTTGCCGCTGATGC
>NZ_JBHTBJ010000062.1:6082-27771 GCF_042664765.1 Paractinoplanes rhizophilus
CGTTGCGGCCGCCGGCGCGCCGAAGCAGGCACGGCAGTTGGCCATAGCCGCCGAGCAGACGGCCCAGTCCATCGCCGACCCGGACTGGCGAGCGCAAGCCCTGACCGAACTGGCCCGCACCGTAGCCGCAACCGGTGAGCACGAATATGCCCGACGGCTCGCCACCGCCGCCGAACAGATCACAAGCTCCATCACCGACCCGGCCCGACGGGCCCAGGCCCTGACCGAACTGGCCCGCACCGTAGCCGCAACCGGTGAGCACGAATATGCCCGACGGCTCGCCACCGCCGCCGAACAGATCACAAGCTCCATCACCGACCCGGCCCGACGGGCCCAGGCCCTGACCGAACTGGCCCGCACCGCAGCCGCAACCGGTGAGCACGAATATGCCCGACGGCTCGCCACCGCCGCCGAACACACAGCCCGATCCATCACAAATCCGAACCGGCAGGCACAAGCCCTGACCGAACTGGCCCGTGCCGTCGCGGCCACAGCCAAGCACGGCCTGGCGGAGCAGATCGCCTACACCATCGACGACCCGATTTGGCGGGCGCAGGCGTTGACCGACTTGGCCAAGGCGGTTGCGGCAGACGGCGAGCACGAACGAGCCGAAAGGATCGCCAACTCGATCACTAACCCGAACCGGCAGGCACAAGCTCTGGCCGATTTGGCCAAGGCGGCTGCGGCAAACGGCGAGCACGAACGAGCCGAAAGGATCGCCAACTCGATCACCAACCCGAACCGGCAGACGGCCCTGACCGACCTGGCCAAGGCCGTTGCGGCAAACGGCGAGCACGAACGAGCCGAAAGGATCGCCAACTCGATCACCAACCCGAACCGGCGAGCACAAGCTCTGGCCGACGCAACCCACGCAGCCGCAGCCGCCGGCGAACACGAACGAGCACGGCGGCTGGCCAGAAATGCGGAGCAGTCCGCCAACTCCATCGATCCCATTAGAGGCGCGAGCCAGAGGTCGCAAGCCCTGGCAGATGCAGCTCGCGCTGCCGCGGCCGCCGGCGAACACCAGCGGGCCGAACAGATCGTCAGCTCCATCACGGACCCGAGCTGGCGGTCGCAAGCCCTGGCAGATGCAGCTCGCGCTGCCGCGGCCGCCGGCGAACACCAGCGGGCCGAACAGATCGTCAATTCCATCACCGACCGGAACCGGCAGGCACAAGCCTTGACGGACTTGGTTCACGCACTTGCGGCCGCCGGCGAACACGAGCAGGCTGAGAAGATCGCCAGCTATATTGCAGACCCGGAACGGCGTGCACGTGCCCTGACGGACCTGGCTCGCGAGACTGCGGCCGCTGGCGATCACGAGCGGGCCCGGCAGTTTGCCGCTGATGCTGAACAGATCACCCGCTTGATCACCAACCCGAATCAGCGGGCTCAGGCGCTGGCTCGGCTAGCCCAGGCCGTTGCGGCCGCCGGCGCGCCGAAGCAGGCACGGCAGTTGGCCATAGCCGCCGAGCAGACGGCCCAGTCCATCGCCGACCCGGACTGGCGAGCGCAAGCCCTGACCGAACTGGCCCGCACCGTAGCCACAACCGGTGAGCACGAATATGCCCGACGGCTCGCCACCGCCGCCGAACAGATCACAAGCTCCATCACCGACAAGGACTGGCAAGTGCGGGCACTGACGGATGCGGCCAAGGCAGCCTCGGCAGCTGGGGAGTACGACCGTGCCGAGCAGATCGCCAACTCCATCACCGACACAGAAAAGCGGGCACAGGCCCTAACTAGCTTGAGCAACGATGCTGACCCTGTCACTGCCCGATCGTTGATTGTAGCCGCGCTTGCCGTCGGGCAATGGACGATTCCGCTGGAGGCTATTGGTCGTATCGACACCGAGGTCCTATCCGGTTTCGCGGATGAGTGCATCCTCGGTCAAATAGGGCAACGTGTCTCTGCCCAACAATCGTCGCCGCTCGGCGTGCGAAGCTATCGAAATTCCGCACTACGCCAAGGAAACATGCCTCGCGCAACGTCCAGACCGCGACACCAAACAGAGTAGCCGGCCGGCGAGTCTCCAATCGGGCGGATTCCGCAATAGCCAACGCCTATTTGACTGCCAACTGGACTCATCACAATCGCCGCGTTTCACCCAATGCCAAGCGCAAGGTTATGTATAGTCTTGTTCGGCCCGGACACGTTAACCCCCAAAGAGATCATTCACATTTCGGGTCATCTCGATGGGGGTTTCTCTTTCCCGGCCTCCGCTGCGGGATCCATTGGCCGAATCCACTCTTCTTTCGGGTCGGACCGGTGGGCAGCGGCAGGATGAGCTGGCCGTTGCCGAGAGCCTCTTCCACCAGCTCGTCATGCCGTTCCGCTTCCACCGGCCGGCCGTTGGATTCCCCGTCATCCTGGGCGAGATCTTCGAGTGTCACCGTGTCGGGGCCGCACACGATCAGTCTGTCCCGTGCCCGTAGATGAGCGGCCACCTGGCCTGCATCAGCACAACCCGTCAACTCGGTGCCGCATGCGGTGAGGACCTGCTCGACGATGCGCGCCTGCGACCAGTACACCCAACGCGGCCCGTCCGCCTCGGCCGGCTGCGCACTGGTGTGCCCGTGCCGGCAACGGTAGCCGGGCCGCCGGTTGACCCAATGTCCTTCCAAACGGCGCCCGCACACCCCGCACACCAACAGACCAGTCAGCTGATACCGGTGCACCCGGCCGTCCTCCGGCATCGCCAGAACAGTGACCTGCTGCGCGGCGAGGAAGTCGGCGTCACTGACCAGCCCGGCGTGGGTCGCCTCGCTGGAGATCACCCAGTCCGATCGCGGGTTCCACACTCGCACCGGCCCCCGGCTGGATCGCTTGTCCCCTGGTACCGCCTCCCGGTGATCGGTGAACTGCCGGTTCCACACCTGCCGGCCGGTGTACCGCGGATTCGCCAGCATCGCCGCCACCGTCCGCAACGTCCACACCGTGCCGTGGCGATGCCGGTTCCGCGCCTGGTCGTACATCCCCGGCGACGGAACACCACGCTCATTGAGCAGCCGCGCGATCCCCGCCGCACTCATCCCCTCCAACCGGGATGCGAACATCCACTGCACGATCCCGGCGGTCACCGGATCCACCTCTAGCCGATGCCGCCGTCTATCCCAGGCCGCGTGCATCGCCTTCGGATGCGGGCCCGCATCCACCAAGCGGTAACCGTAGGGTGGCCGGCCGCCGAGGTTACGGCCCTGCTCCCGGACCTGGGCCGCCATCGCCGCACTCGTCCGGAACCTGTTCCGCAGCACCTCGCGCTCCGCCTGATGCCCCAGCATCATCAGCAACGCTTGATGCTCCGACCGGCCAAAGTCCACCGGGCCACGCGCCTCCGGCAACCACACCGCCACGCCGAACGACGCCAGCAACGCGATCACCACCTGCGCCTCGCCACCGGCGAACGCCCGCTCGAACTCCCCCACCACCACAGCATCAAACCCACGATCCGGGTCCTCCGCGGCCGCCAACAACGCCGCCGCCTGCGGGCGGCGCGCCCACGGCAAACTCCGCGACGCACCCGCGTCGAAGAACTCCACCACGGTCCGCCCACGCCCCGCGATCACCCGACCGGCCGCCTCCACCTGCCACGCCCTCGACGACACCGGATCCTGATACTCCACCGTCGAGATCCGCCCGTAGAACGCGAACCGCAACCCACCCCGACCCGGCCCAGCGAACGACCGGCCACGACGCCGCACGGTCTGCGGCACCTCAAGCCAGGAATCAAACGAGCCGAGCGCCGACGAAGACGAGCTGGGAGACGGCATATCCATCACCGCGATCCGAGAGGATGAACTCCCCTACCGCTACCACCGACCAGACAGTCCAGCGATACCCCACCCTCGACAATCACCCTGCCGACGCTCGGCCCGACCTGACTATCACTCCTGCGGGCAGTCGACCGCGTTCGGCTGCGACCGCCGTCTCCTGCTCGCCAGCTCGACTCCCACGCGTGCCGAATCGACAACGTGGGCGACTCGGGCCCTGAAGGACACGAAGACTCGGCTCAGCTCCGCCCGATTCATGATCAGATGCGGCACAAGTAAACGATGTCAAACGACTACGGAACGTAAGCCCATGATCGTTTAAGCTCGCCGCCTACTGGCGGCGCGTGCGCCCTGAAGCGAAGCAGCAGTTCATGATCGGACAGTAACCTCCGGCCGGGCTGCAAGCCAGCGGTGCCCGTGATGGCGTGCTTCAACCACGACCGCATAGGGCCTACCCCGCGTCGAGGTTGGCGTGCCGTTCGGAGAACGTGGCCGGGCCGGCGATTATCGGATCAGCGTTGCGCGAGCCGGCGGTGGACGCGGGAGATGACCTCGTCGGTCATGCCCAACGCTGGCAGCGACTCGCAGAGTAATTCTGACCCTCGCAAGATCACTCGCAACCTAAGTCTGACACTCGCAACCATCCGCGATACAGGACAGTTGAACCCGCAGGCCAAAGCGCTAGTGCCCCGACCGCGAACGGACTGGCAGGCTCGCGTATTCGATTGGTGCGAGTTCTGCGTCGGCAGGCTGCCGTGGTTACTCGCTGTAGCCGCCGAGATGCTCGTCCCGGGCAGCGGCACCGTCCTCCACCCGTAGCGCGCGCACCGACCGTCCGGCTCATGGCATTGATCTTCTTCGAAGCGAAGAATTCCGGGCATGACGATCGGACCGCATCGGCGCTACTCGTTTTCGCCAGCTACGTCCAGGGACTCGTCGACAAGCAAGTTCTCGGCATGGAGGCGTTGGAGCGGCTGGGCGAGCTCCTCGATGGGCCTGGCACCGGGGCCGAGACTGCCGAGTTCCGCCGGGCCGGCGACCCAGCGCACCTCTGTTACCTGGAGAAACTGCAGAGCATCATCGGGCAGCCGGGATTCCCGCGTGATGAGGCGCGGGGGGAGCTGCGCCCGATCGCGGCCCGGCTGAGGGCCGAGCAGGTGGAGCGAGAACAGTCCGAGGATAAGACGAGGTGGCTCGGGATGGCCGACTGTCAGGTGTGCAATGCGAGGGTGCCGGCGATGGGCGTGCAGGTCGGTCGCCGGGGCAGCCCGTCCGGCTGCTGCGCCACCTGTCACGTGCTGGCCTGCGAGCACCACGGGCATCGCGACGGCAACGTCCCAGAGTTCATTTGCGTCCAGTGTGACCCGAACTTCGCCGCGGCCTGCGCGGCCGTGCTGGCTCAGTTGGCAGGCGGGCAAGGCCTCACCGCGGACCTGCAGGAGACGGCCGCCGGCTACCCCCGATACACCGACGTGCGGCCGGGCGACCTAGCCCCCCGGTGGCTGGCGCCGTCGGTCGCCGATTTCCTGGCCCGGCGTCCCGGATACAGCAGGTCTACGGAGTTCGTGACCGCCTTCGAGCGCAGCTCGGTCCGGCTGCCGCCAGGCAGCGAGGTCGACCCCGGACCGCTGTACGCGTCGTGGCAGCAAATGCCCCCCGATGCGGCCGGGCTGCTGCACCTGGCGGCGTTCATCTGCGTCAGGTTCCACCTGGTTGAGGGTCACCGAGTCGACCCCAACCTGGAGCGGTTCGCGAGAACGCTGTCCCGGGGCGACTGATGGTGCCCCACCCGGTCGTCGCGAAGAGCGGAAACCCGTGGACCCTGCGGCACCACAGCTCGGTCTCCTCCGCGAAGGTGGCCACCATCGCCGAGGACGCGCTCGCGACGATGCCGACACACGTCCGGGTGATCGCCGGGAGCCGCGCGCGTAGCTTCCGGGTCGAGACGAGGCCGGGCGCCACTGGCGAGCAGATCTTCGTCGCGAAGGACATCCTGCCCGACAAGAGCACCTGCGAGGTGCTCGTCATCGGCCGGGCCAGCTACAACTGGGCGCAGCTGAAATCCGGCCCGCGGGGGCGGCTCGTGCTGGCCGGACTCGTCCTGCTCATCGCCGGCATCGTGATCCAGGGAGTCCTGGCCGTCGGCAAGATCCATCCCTACGTCGCGGCGTCCGACGCCACCCTGACGGCGCTGACCGTCGTCGCCCTGGTTTTCCAGGTCACCGGAGGCGTCCTGGCCTTCGTGATCAACGAGCTGTTGCGCAGCGATTGATCGGGATCGCGAGCTTCTCCAAGACCGTCATGGGCCGATCAGACGGTTGGTGGCGCGTTCGGATCGGCGTCACCGTGACGCCGATCCGAACGGCCGTTCATCCACTATCGCCAGCCAGAACGTGCGCGAGCTGCGGATTTAGGTTCAAAGACAGTCTACTGGCAGGCTCGCGTGTTCATGTGGCGCGAATGCCCCGCTTCTACTCGCCAAGCAACTACTGTGCGCGACGGTGGCCAGGGGTCTATTGGCCTAGCCGTAGTCTCCGGGCTGAATCAACGGCAACGCTGGTCAGCAGCCATAATTCAGCACATCCGGCACCGTGCTCTTTTGGACGAATTGCACGGCAGGCCCGTTGCCGTGCACTACCTCCGGAGAGCCTCCGAGCGGGAGGTTGGAGCGGTTGGGAGATCACATGTCGGAGATGAACGACTTTGTCCAGGAGTCGGCGGTAAGCGTGGCGCTGGCCCCGGAGGCCGGCGAGCCGCGCGAGCGCCGGCTCCCGGGCGGCGACGACGTCGGCAAGCTCCTCATGGTGATGAACGGCGCCCTGGTCGGGGTGCCGGCGGCGTACGCGGTGTCGGACTCGGTCGCGGTCACCCTGATCGCCACCGTCCTTGCGGTCGGCCTAGTCGTCGCGCACCTGGCGCAACGGTGCCGGTGATCCGCGTCCGCCAAGAGGGTTCAGAGATTTCTGGGAAGCCTTGCACGTAGAGCGCTCGCCTCGTACTTAACCTCCGAAGAGCCCAGGTCGCTGTTCATCGGCCGTCGTCGCGCACGACGACCGATGTGCGCCTGCCTGGCGCAAGAGTTTCGACCGGAAAAGCCGGTCGAGCGCAGAGAAGGAGATCGCTATGTGCGAGCAACAACCGCTGCGCCGACTTTGTCGGCCTTTAAGGAGGAAACACCCATGCCGTCACAGATCAAGATCCAGCTCCCCGATGAGCAGCTGGAGGAGTTCGCCGCCTTCTACGAGGGGGACCGCAGCCGGCTGGTCGGACTGCTGATCCGCGCCGGGGCGTCCCGGGCGGACGCTGAGGATGCCGCGCAGGAGGCGATGCTCGCCGCTCTGAAGGATTGGCCCACCATCGCCAGCCCGAAGGCGTACGTGCGCACGGTGGCCACCCGGACGCTGTACCGCACCTGGGAAAAGGCCGAGCGCGGCGATATCGCGGAGCGGCGCGTCACGCAGGACACCATGGTGGCGGCCCTCGACGCCAACGAAGACGCCGACAAGGCGCTGGAAATGCTGGCGGCGCTGTCGCCCGCACAGCGGATGGCGTTCGCGCTGCATGTCGACGGCCACGACGACGCTGAGATCGCGCAGATCACCGGGACGCACCCGGACACCGTGCGGTCGAACCGGCGCTACGCTCGCCAGAAGCTCATCCGCATGCTGGACTCCGAGTCGATCAGGAAGGAGGCAACCCATGGACCGTAACAAGAAAATCGACAAAGAGCTGGCCCTCGACCAGCTCATGCAGCGGGCGTCCGCGTCGATCGTGAAGTCCCTGGACGCCACGGTCGACGTCAAGCAGCGCCTGCATGATCTCCTGCGCGAGGCCGGGGTCGACCCGGCCCTCGTCCAGGAGCGAAGCCGGCGCTGAATCTCGGCGCGTGCCCCGGCCAGCAGCGGCCGGGGCACGCCGCTATCGTTGATTTCGGGCTGGAAGCAGTCGGCTCAGGCGAGGCATTCGACGCCGATGCCCACCGCGGCGGCCGCGGTTGCCTGGAGCGAGCGCCGCAACCTCGCCTGAGCCGGTCGACTGGCAGGAGTGCGTATTCGTTCGGTGCGAGTTCTTCGCGAAGGGGTAGCCTCCGCTACGACCTGTGATCGCCGCTTTCGGTCCATTTAGGGAGTGCCCTGACCTGGCGCCTCGTCTGGCCTTCGGCGCTCCGAGACGGCACTCGGTCGGAATCACGACACCGCCCGGGCATTGTCAGCGAACGCACCACCCCGGAAGCCATTTGTGGACGCGCTGCTCGGACGGAAGCAGACCCGTTGGGCGGCGACGCAGGTCGTGAAAGGCCCGGAATATTCGTCTCTATGACGGCGATCGATCATGTGCGCGGCACTGGTGCATCGGTGTCAGCGGGCGTAGATGTAGCGAGGAGATGGTCTTGCAGGGCGGCGTGACGGAACTGGTAGATGGCGCCGGCCCGGCGCAGGACCTGCCGGTCCGCGGCGGTCTTAAGTAGCGCTATGAACCGCACCCGGCGCCCGCGTGCCATCACCAGCCCCTCGGCGATTGCCAGGGCGCCCGCGGCGCCCGGGACCCTGAGCCCGAACATGCCTCCGAACACGACCACGAGCCCGACCGCGAGCCCAACCACGAGCCCGCCTACAAGCACGAACCCGACCCCGAACACGACCATGAACCCCACCCCGACCACAAGTCCGGCCACAAGCAAGCGACGGAGGTCGACACTGTAGGTGTCCTCGGGGCTCGCCGCACCCACGGTAGGAAGTGGCTTGCTCCAATCCTCTATGACCGCTGAAAGCCCGCCCACAAGCCCGACCACGAGCCCGATCGGGAGCCCGACCGCGGGCTCGACCACGAGCCCGACGATTAGCCCGACGACGAGCGCCAACAGGAGCCCGACCACGAGCCCGACCACGAGGCCGCCGCGGGTTAGCCGCCGCACAGCGATCATCCTCGGTTCAGTCCCCCGACCGGTCGTGAGGCCAACCATGAGCCCAACCGGGGGGCCGATCGCCAACCCGCCCACGAGCCCGAACATGAGCCCGCCAATTAGCCCAGCCACGAGTCCACCCAGAAACCCGACCACGAGTCGGGTGAGGGTGGTGCGGGCGGTCCAGGTGGGGATCTCCCACCAGCGGATATCCCGGGTGCCGTGCAGGTGCCGGGCGATCCAGGTAAGCCAGAAGAGAGCGCGGGCGTGTTCGGCGGGGTCCGGGTAGGCATGAGCTAACAGCCGTGTGAACAGGTGGCGGCGTAGCGCGTCGGAGCTGCGGTAATCGAGCAGGCCGATCGGGTCGGCGGTGGTGTGGGTGTAGGTGTCGCGGGCCAGGTTCAGGGCGAGGGGGTCTCGCAGGGTGCGGGCGGCGACGCTTTCGGGGTGGGCTGTCAGGTGGGCGGTGACCGCGCACCACGCGGTGTAACGCTCGCCGATCTGTTCGTGCAGCAGGAAGGTGCAGGCGTCGTCGAGGGCGACCGGTTGCAGGTCGATGACCGCGGCGTTCCAGAGTCGGTGCAGGCCGATGGCGTGTTGGTATTCGTCGGGGCGGCTGGTCAGTACGACCGCTAGGCCTGTGGTGGCTTGGTCGATGGTGTGCAGGGCGCGGCCCCGCGTGGGTTCGGGCATCTCGTCGAGGCCGTCGAGGAACAACGCGATCCGGCCAGCCTCCAGCAGGGTACGGGCGGCGCCGGGGCCGCCGTGCCCGGCGAGGCCGGGGTAGTCACGGTTGAGGGTGCCCGCGGCCCAGTCGATCAGCGGGGTCGTGGCGGGGTTCCAGCCGCCCAGGGTTACCCAAACCGGCACGAATCCACCCGCGCCACTCCCGCTGTCGGTGTTGGTGGGTGGGGCGCGGTGAATGAGGATGTCGATGAGCAGTAACAACATCGCGGTGGTCTTGCCTGCTCCGGGCCCGCCCAGGATGACCATCCGGGCCGGGGTGGGCAACTGCTCGTACAGCTGCCGAAGTCGGGTGATCTCCCCTGCGGTCAGCAGTGCCGGCCTGTCGGGCCCGGTCAGGTCGGTGGCAGGGGTCGCGATGTCCGGGCCGGCCCACTGCCAGGACACCAGCGCCGGGGCCGGCGTTGTGATCCGACGGTCCTTGGCCTGCCGCTGCCAGGCTGACAAGGTCTGCTGCGCCAGATACTCCAGCGCCGCATCCAGTCGCCGCTCGACCTCGTCGAGCCCGGGTAATTGGGGTCCCCTCGGCCACAACGCCAGCACGGCCAAGACGACCCCGACCGCGCCGGCGAGCCCGCCGACCACATTGGCCCGGCCGACCAGATCTTCACCGCGGGCCCGGTACATCCACGCCAGCGCGGCGGCGCACCCTGCCAGCGCGACCGCGATCATCACCTTGCGTATTCGCGAGGTCACAGCCCATTGTGGCCCACCATCCCACCTGACGGAATTGCCCCTCAGGCCACGACGGCGCTCGCGCGGCGACCGCGGCTTATACCGGCACGCTCACCACAGCCGGACTGACCGCCGTGTTCGCCCGCGACGCGGGCCGCCGACGCGACGCCCGCAAAGTCCTCAAGATTCTGCTCCCCGCACCGCCGACACCAACGCCGAAACGAGGATCAATAGGGTGGTGAGACACGCCTCGCCGGGAGGGAACGCCACACAGCGGGTAGTCACGCTCTGTGTAATGGAACCAGCCGGCATCCGATGGGGGAATCCCGCATCTATTGCAACGGCGCGGCCGTGGCGCGATGGTCAAACTACATGCCGAGCAAGGTTGGATACCACGACCTCTTCCATGATCTCAGTCCGCTGCAAGGCGAATGCCCACTAGGTTGGCAGGTCAGAACGCCTCATCGGGGCGTGCGACACAATCACCGGTCGCGGAATCGCATCTGATCGAACAGGCGACGGTTGACTGGCAGCTTGGCGTATTCGTGTGGCGCGAGTGCCGGCCCACCCGGCCGTGCTGGTCACTCTGCGTCGTCTGCCTGATGAGGTTCGGGGTCGGTGGTGATGGCGGTCCACCGCTGCCGTAGCCATTGCTTGAGACGCTGATCCACCAGAGTGATGCCGCCAAATCCGGCGACCGCGAACCCGAGGGCGATGAACGCGATGCCGCCCAGCCGCTCGTTTCGGCCAACCACCACGAAGCTCCCGTCTCGCCAGGCGTCGCTCTCAGCGTGCGGCTCACCGGGGCGCCGGGCAAGCGCAGGGGTCATTACCCACCGCGTGGGATAGGCTCGCCGGGTGCGACCCGAGATCGCCATGCGCTTCGGCCGCATCCCGGGCGTCGAGCGCGACATCTCCCGGCTCGTCATGGGATGCGACAACCAGAAGACGCTGTCCCACGCCGCCGCGCTCTTCGACGATTTCGCCGATCGCGGTGGCAACGCCTTCGACTGCGCACACTGGTACGGCGAGGGCCTGATGGAGCGGCTCCTCGGCGAGTGGATAGCCGATCGCGGCATCCGGGACGACGTGGTGATCGTCGGCAAGGGCGGGCACACTCCGCATTGCGACCCGGAGTCGGTCGCCCGGCAGATCCCCGAGAGTCTCGAGCGGCTGCGGACCGATCGCATCGATCTGTACCTGCTGCACCGCGACAACACCGAGGTGCCGGTCGGCGAGTTCGTCGACGTGCTCGACGAGCACGCCCGGACCGGGAAGATCGGCGCGTTCGGCGCTTCCAACTGGGGCATCGACCGGTTCGAGGAGGCGAACGCGTACGCGGCGGCCCGCGGCCGGACGGGCTTCGCCGCCCTGAGCAACCACTTCGGACTGGCTCGCGCGCTGGACGTGCCCTGGCCCGGCTCCCGGCACATGACCGACGACGTCAGCCGGGAATGGCTAGAACGCCGGGCGACCCCCCTCCTGGCGTGGTCGTCACAGTCGGGCGGCTTCTTCGCCGGGCGCGCGCGGCGGGAGGACCGTTCCGACGACCAACTCGTGCGCTGCTACTACCGCGAGGACAACTTCGAACGCCTCGATCGCGCGCGCCGGCTGGGCGCCGACCTGGGCGTCGCCTCCACGGCGATTGCGCTGGCGTACGTCCTGGCGCAGCGGTTCCCGGCCTTCGCCCTGATCGGACCGCGGTCGATCGAGGAGACCCGGTCGTCGGCGGACGCTCTGGCTGTGCATCTGACGCAGGAACAGGTCGACTGGCTCGACCTCCGCGAGAAGCGCGCCTGAGCGGCCGCAGTCGCCGACCGGACAGCGATGCGCGGCCGGCCATGCCACTCTGGCTCCACCAGCGGCACCGCTCATGACCTCTCGCCCTGGGAGTCGCCGTGGATCTTCATGGGCTTCAGCGAAACTGGGACCACCTCGGGACGGCCGATCCGATGTGGGCAATACTCTCACTTCCCGGCAAAGGGAGCCACCGGTGGTTGTCCGAGGACTTCTTCCGTACGGGTGAGGAAGAGGTCGAGCTCACCTTCGAGCGGATCACCAGCTTCGGGTACGAGATCAGACGGGCCAGCGCCCTCGACTTCGGGTGCGGCGTCGGCCGGCTGACCCAGGCCATGGCCACGCGGTTCCAGATCGTCGACGGCGTCGACATCGCGCCCTCCATGGTCCGCCAGGCCCGGGCGCTGAATCGTCATGGTCTCCGATGCCGGTACTTCCTGAACAATGCGCACGACCTCAAGGCCTTCACCAGCAACTCCTACGACTTCGTTCTGTCCCTTCTCGTTCTGCAGCACATGGAGCCGAGGTACAGCTCCACCTTTATCGGCGAGCTGGTGAGAGTTCTCGCCCCCGGCGGCATGCTGGTCATGAACATGCCCAGCCAGGTCTCCCTCTCCCCGCTCGGACTCATGACCGCCGCGGTCCCCCGGACCGTGGTGAACGCGGTCGTCGCGACCAGGCGGGGACGCCATGGCGTCCGCGAGGTCCATCGCCTACGGCGAGAGGCGGTCCGGGAGATAGTGCGGCGGGCCGGCGGCACGACTTGTGCCGAGGAGGCCGACGTGGCCGCCCTGGGCAAGAGGTGGAAAACCTACCGGTACTACGTAGGCAAGCGGCGACCCAGCCACGAGGCGTGAGAGGAAGACAGTCCCATGGACGAGATAATCGGCATCCCCGACGCTATCAACAGCCTCCGAGCCGCCCTCGCCGATGCGATCGACCGGGGCCGCGGATCGTCGATCAGATTCGAGGTCGAACCGGTGGAGCTGACGATGCAGGCGGTGATAACCAAGGATGCCAACGGCCGGATCGGCTGGGGCGCACTGGGCATCGGCGGGTCGTACTCCGCCGCCACGACGCAGACCTTGAAGCTGAACCTGCGGCCGCTGATGGTGCGCCCCGACGGGAGCGTCACGTCAGACTTCACCATCGCCGACGATGCGTCCGCGCCGCAAAGGTTCGGTCCGCGCGACGATCCGGCGGCCGCGGACGAGTAGCTCCGCGCGGACATCCCAGCGCCGACGGGACGATGCCATGGAGTGGGGCGGTATCTCCACCAAGCAGGTGGTCGCGGTCATCGCCACGCTGGCCGACGGGCGCGAACAGGTCGGGTCCGGCTTCCTCGCTCTGCCCGGCCGGGTGGTGACGGCGGCGCACTGCACCGTCGACAAGCGGACGCAGGAACAGCCGGCCGCGCTCTCAGTCGTTCGCGCCTTCGACGGCGAGCGGACGACGGCCCGCGTCCGGGCCGCCTCGGACGAGGTCGATGTGGCGGTCCTCGAGGTCACGGCGGACTGGTGGCCGCACACCGCGATGCCGGCCCAGTTCGGCCGGGTGGACCGCTCCCGGAGCGGCGAGTTGCACGACTGCGAGACGGTCGGCTATCCCGTGTGGCAGTTCGACCCGGCCAGCCACCACCGGGACCTGGCCGAGTTCCACGGGACGATACGCCGGACCGAGGACGCCGGCTCCCACTATCTGGTGATGCGGGACCGGCTCCTCGAGTCCGTCGCGGCCGAGGCCGCCTTCGGTCCGGACGTCCGGTCGTCCTGGGGCGGACT
Organism: Paractinoplanes rhizophilus; assembly: GCF_042664765.1. Taxonomy (NCBI): domain Bacteria; kingdom Bacillati; phylum Actinomycetota; class Actinomycetes; order Micromonosporales; family Micromonosporaceae; genus Paractinoplanes; species Paractinoplanes rhizophilus. Next base: position 19,753 of record NZ_JBHTBJ010000062.1, read on the forward strand.
GTCCGGGGCACTGGTGTTCTACGCCGGCATCGCGCTCGGTGTGGTGGTGCAGCATCAGCGCCGGCAGGGACGGGCCGCGATCCGGATCGTGCCCTTCGACCACATCGCCGGAAACGCCCATGCGACCGTACGGGCGATCGCGGTCGAGCTGGCCCTGCCCTCCCCGGAGTCATTGCCGCTCGCCCAGCCGGCCGCCACCGCGAAGACCCAGGCAGAAGGGGTGCGGGCGGCCGGCTTCGCGCTGCCGCCGGAGGTTCCGCACTTCACCGACCGGCAGGACGTCGTCTCGGCACTTCGCCGTCAGCTGCTGGACGATCTGCGGACGCCGGGCGACACGCCGACGATCGCGGCCCTGTCGGGACCGGGCGGAATCGGGAAGACCGCCCTGGCCCTCCATGTCGCCCGCGACCTGAGGTCCGAGTTCGCCGGCGGGGCGATGTACCTGAATCTGCACGGTCTCGAGTCCGACCGGCTCGACCCGCACGTCGCGATGACATCGATCCTGCAGCGGCTCGGCGTCGTCGCCGGCGCCGTGCCGGAGAGCCCGGCGGAACGGGTCCAGATGTACAACGACCGGCTCTCCGGCATGCGGATGCTGCTCGTGCTGGACAACGCGCGGGACGAGCGGCAGGTCCGGCCGCTCATCCCGTGGTCCCGCACCAACGCCGCCATCGTCACGAGCCGCACCGTGCTCGCCGGGTTGGAGGAGGCCCACCTGTTCCGCCTGGACGTCCTCGCGGCCGAGGAGGCGGTGCTTCTGCTTAGCAGGACCGTCGGCGACCACCGCGTGGCGTCCAGCCCGGCCGACGCGGCCGCGATCGTGACGATGTGTGGCTACCTTCCGCTCGCGGTCCGGATCTGCGGTCGTCGCCTGGCGGCCCGACCGGGCTGGAGCCTGGCGACGTTGCGGCGACGCCTGGAGGACGAGCGTCAGCGGCTGGCCGAGCTCTACGCCGGTGATCTCGAGGTGCGCGCCTCGTTCCAGCTCAGTTACGCCGATCGCAACGACGAGGAGAGGTCGGCCTTCCGCCGGTTGGGCGTGCCCACCGTCCACAACATTCCGTGCTGGCTGTTGCCCGCGATCGTCGAGGAACCGGCGCCCGACGCGGGCCTGTTGCTCGAGCACTTGGCCGACGCGGAACTCATCAAGGACCTCGACGTCGATGCCTCCGGCGTGCTCAGGTACCAGTACCACGATCTGCTTCGCCTGTTCGCCCGGCAGCTGTCGGCCGAGGAGGATCCGCCGGAATTCGCTTCTCGCTGTGTGGAACGGGCGGCGGGGGCCTATCTGTACTGGGCGGAACGGGCCGACGCCCAATTGCGCCCGGACCGGAAGCGGACGATCCTCACCGGGCCCGCCGTCCGCGTCCGCACCGAGAGCGCCGAGGTCGAGACGGTTCTGCGGGAGGACCCCCTCGCCTGGTTCGACAGCGAGCGGGAGTCGCTCGTGGCGCTGACCCGGCAGACGTACGACTGCGGGCTCTGGGATGCGACGTGGGAGCTGGCGGGCACGCTGTCGGACTTCTGCGACATGCACGGCCATTGGCACGATTGGGCAACGGTCAACCAGCTGGGGCTGTCGGCGGCGACCGAGGCCGGTGACATCCGGGCGCAGGGATACATGCTCCATCAGCGGGGCGTCCTCGACCGGCTCCTGTCCCGGCTCGACGACGGTGCCGACCATCACCGGGGCGCGTTGGCCCGGTTCCGCGAGGTCGGCGACCGGATCTGGGAGGCGCACACCATCCGGGAGATCGGCATCATCTACACGGAACAGGGCCGGCTGCCGGAGGCTCTGACCGAGCTGCAGCACGCGCTCGGCATGTTCCGCGAGCTCGATCTGCCGCGCTGGACCGCCTACACGCTGTACTGCATCGGCGAGGCGCACCGTGCCGAGGAGAGGCGGGAGCCGGCCGGAGCGGCGTTCGCCGAGAGCCTCGCCATCGCGCGCCGGATCGGCGACGACCGCGTCGAGGCGATGAGCCTCTACTCCGTCGGCCGTGTCCTGGCCGCGGAGGGCCGGTGGGACGAGGCGGCCTTGTCGCTGGAGGCGAGTCTGGCCGCGTTCAGCCGGGTGGGGGACCGGCTCTGGGTGGCACGCAATCACCTGTGCCTGGGCGACATCGCGATCCGGACCGACGGGTCCTCGGCGGCGGTGACTCACTGGTCGACCGCCGTCCGGCTTCTCGAGGATCTGGGCGCGCCGGAGGCCGCGACGGCGAGAAGGAGGCTCGACGAGAATGCGACCGGCGAAGGGCAACCACCCGACCTCGTCCGACGGTGACACGGATGGCCGGGATCTCGACGGGACCGGCGGACGGGACGGGAGCCTGTCGCTGGACTTCGGGCGGTTGAAGGACCACGTCCTGGCTGCGATCCCCTACCTCGCGACGGTGGCTCACCTGCGACGCGGCTACGCCACGCACGCCGACGGCGGCGATGTCGCCCAATGGGGGTCGCGGCGGACCGTGGTCCGGCACGTGGCGAACTACAGTGCCGCGGCCATGCTCGCCGAGCAGCTGTGTCCCGGGGCGCGGCACGTGCTGGACGTGGGTTGCGGTACCGCCGCCGTGGCGGGCTGGCTGGCCGGCCAGCTCAGCGTGCCGCTCCATCTGCACGACCGGGACGCCGCCGTCCTGGCCGTGGCGGACCGGGCATTGCGCCCGGCCAGCATCTCCACCGACCTCGCCGCGGCTCCGTGCGCCGACGTGGTGACGGCCATGGAGGTGATCGAACACGTCGAGCGCCCCGCGCAGGCGGCGTTCGTCCGGCAGGTCTTCTCGCGGGTCTCGGACGGTGGTCTTCTGGTGCTGTCCACACCGGACGAGAGCCGCTATCCGCGGGGCACCTCGGCCTATCGGCCGCACGTCGGCACGCTGACGTTGCCCGGGCTGCGCGAGCTGCTGGTCGCCGGCACCGGCCGACACCCCGTGGTCTGGCGCATCGAGGGTGGCGCCTTCTCCCCGTCCGTAGTGCGGCGGTACTCGGAATGGACGATGAACCACGTCCTCCCCCTCGATCTGACGCGGAAGGGACTGTCCCGGCTGCCGCGGTCCGGCCCGCCGGACGGACGCGGCGGCCGCGCGCTCGACCGGCTGTGCCGGATCAGGGTCGGAACGCTCACCGACGACGGCACCGGCCTCATCGCTCTGGTCCTGAAGTAGGACCGGTCGTCAGGCCGGCAGGGTCAGATCCCGGCGGCGCCACAGACTCACGCCGGCCGCGGCCAGCAGCGCGAACCCCGGGCCGCGATCCCAACGCCCTGGACGTCCCGGCCTTCATCGACCCCGTCGGCGACCATCCGCGACGAACTGGTCGCCGCAGCGTGGCGAGCTGGCAATCGCAATGTCGCCGAGCTGGCCCGCGTCGCCTGACGTAACCGGCAGGCGATCTACGAGGACCTGCGCAAGCAGGCTCGCCCGGTGCCGCACCCTGCTGCTCGTCGCTGGCGTCCGGGCGGTGATCACCTTCGCCCACCCGGCCGCCGCGCACGGCGATGACGGCGTCGGCGCCTGTTGGACGAGCTAGCGGAGCGTCGCCACTTGGGCCTGTCAATGCCGTTCTTCGGCGACCAACCCGGGCGCGTAAGGTGAATCGCAACCTGTTCCGGACGGCTCGCAAGATCACTCGCAGACTTGCCCGGACGCTCGCTAGGTTCGCGCGCACCAGACACCGCCCAACGATCCCGTAGCCGTCGGAGCAACCCGCACTTATTGGCAGGGTTGCTTATTCGTTCGGTGCGAGTTCTCCTCATAGACAGCCACGACGCTCACTGAGCGTTGTTGGCCTCCATGCAGGTCATCGACCGGGGCGGCGCGGCAGCCGAGCCACGTGGGTAAGCCAGCGCCATCCGGCGTTTGCAATGCTGCGTACTGCGCGAGTGCCGTACAACACGACGGCGAGCACGATGCTCAGGTGCCCCAGGACCAACGGCACGACCGCGAGCGCCCATTGCAGCGCGGCGGGCAGCCCGGCGGTGTACGCCTCAAGCGCATCAAGGATGTTGTCGAGCATCTCGCCGACCGACTCGAGGAACTCGACAAGGTACTTGGTCTTGCTGTTCGGTGTCGTCACGGCGGGGACCGTGCTGAGGCCCAGGCGCGCCGCATTCACCTCGCACCCGCCCGGGCTCACCCGAACGGATGGATATCAGCGGCCTAACGGACAGCCGGCTTGCCCGGCACTACCACCGCGGCCGCGCTGGTTGGAGTGCACTGACTGGCAGGCTCGCGTATTCGTATGGTGCGAGTTCTCAGCCGATTCGCAGCCGCTGTCACTACCGGTAATCGCTGTCCCCAACCGCTCGAACCAGTAGGCGAGGTTGCTGCAGGCGGCCAGGGCCGTAAGTGTGTCGGGGCCGAGAACCCGTAGTTGGGCCAGCCGCCTGTGTCCGACCGATGCGTTGCCAGAATGGCGCGGTGGCATGGGAATGGATCGCGCCGGTGACCGCCGGCGCTGCGGGAACGATGGGCGCGTTCTTCACCTGGCTGACCGGCCGGCAGGGCCGCGCACAGGTTGCCGAGCTGTCGGCGGCCGCCGATCGCCGCACGACGCACGAGCGGATCGAGACACAGCGTCGTAACGCCTACCTCGGGATTCTTCAGCTGGCCCAGATCAACGAGCAGCGGGAGAAGTACAAGAGACGCGGAGACACGGAGAAACTGGCCGAGCTGACTGCGCAGTGGCCACGGAATACGCGGATGAGCATTCTGATCGAGCATGAGGCGCTGTTCGAGCTCTATGGAAGCCCAGAGGCCCGCGCGATCCTGGCCACGTGGACCGATCTGCCGGATCCGCATGATCCGGCCTGCTTCGCTGAGTTCTGCCGCGAGTTCCTGGCGGTCGCCCGCCACGACCTCGGCCTAGACCTGTAGCCACGCACTGGTTTGAGCAAGACATCCGAGGGTTCGTTCTTGTCAAGCTGGAGGGTGGAGGACGCCGCCCGCCGACGGGCCGCGCGGGTGGTGCGCTACGGGGCCGGCGGTTTCGGGCCTTCGGCGATCGTCTGCTCGAGCAACTGCCTGGCGTCGAACCGGTTGGTGGCGGCGAACTGGTTGGAGGCAGCGGCCCGCTTGGGCCGGGGCAAGGTCCGGGCGTCGCCGGCCAGCGTTCGCACTCGCGGACACGCTTGCTGCTGCGACAGACCGGATGCGCCCCCGCCGAAGTGGTAGGAGCGCATCCGGCCTGCTAACTTTTGGGTGTTGCTAGAGCATCACGGGCCAGATGATCACTGCGATGAGCATCATCAAGGCTCCGAGACGGACGGTGCGCTCATTGCTCTGGACGGCGTAGCGCACCGTACGTCCCACCTCTGCGATTGCTGCTTCCAAGGTCTTCTCCACCTCCTCTCCGCGCCCCACCCTCGATTACAGTGGGTAGCTGCGGCAAGAGTAGCGATCGCACGCTCCTGCCGCCACACTGGACAGACGAGAGCTGCCCTCAGCACCCCTGATGGCCTTGTTATAGCAGGTCCATGAACTTATATAAGAACGAGCAGAACGAGTTGGAAAGTAAAGTTCGCCGTCGCGAACCTCACAGACAGATTCAGAAAAAAGATAACCCAAAGTAACCAACGTTCGAATATTGCCAAGTTTCACAAGCCCCCGCTGCCCCGCATCAGAACGATCGGCAAGCGGTGATCATCGATGGATTTCCCGCGCCGCGGAAACCGCCGCGCCAGGTCAGCCCCGAGATCCGGCCCGCATCAGACGACTGCTACCAGTCTGACTGGAAGCCGCTTGGCCGGACCCCATGCCACCACCGCCGGGTTGCCCTGCCCCCGCCAGGGCCATCCTGCGAGGCGCGATCACGGCCCCGCCGCCGGACCCGAGAGTCGATCGCGGCGGCCTGGCGGCGGACGATCCAACCCACCGGGCCTCGAGCACACCTGGCCCTCGCTCCGCCGCAGTCGCCCCGGACGCCCCTGAAAACCCATTGTGACTTCCATCACAGCGCCGGCGGGCAAGGCATCCGAGGGCTTGTTCTCGTCAACTTGAGGGGCCGCTGCGTGATCGAACCAGCCTCCGTCGGCGCTAGTGGTAACGCCTGCCAGGTTCAGGCCCGTGCGGTCGCCGAGGCAGCGGCAGGCGCGAGAGATTGGCAACCTCGCGTATTCGATCAGTGCGAGTTCACCGGCATAAGGCTGGAAACCACGTTGGGTGATGATTCATCTTCCTTGGCAGGACTGATGACTATGGCTGTGAAGCTCTGGCGGCCCTACGTCGCCAGCGGGCGACCGCTGGTGGCCAGAGTGTTGGCGTGATCGCGCCCCAATACCCGTACCATGTCGTCGAAAAGGTGCGCGAAGGCGGTGGCGGCGCCAGCGGGGTCGCCGGCCTCACCACGCCACATGGCGAGGTCGCCGCGGGTGGCCAAAGTGTCGGGATGGTCCGGGCCGAGCACCTGCATCTGATCATCGAGCAATAACTGCAAGGCTGCGGCCGCGCCGGTGGGGTCGCCAGCGGCACCGTGCCACTGGGCAAGGTCTCCGCGGGTGGCCAGAGTGTTGGGGTGATCGCGCCCGAACACCCGCGCAACGTCGTCGAGGAGCTGGCGGTAGACGCTGGCGGCGCCGGCTGGGTCGCCGGCCTGACCACGCACCTTGGCGAGCCCCCGTCGGGTGGCCAAAGTGTCGGGATGGTCCGGGCCGAGCACCCGCATTTGATCATCCAGCAACAGCTGCAAGGCTGCGGTCGCGCCCGCATGGTGGCCGATCTCGCCTTGCCAGCGGGCGAGGTGGCTGCGCGTGGTCAAAGTGTCGGGATGGTCCGGGCCAAGTACGCGTAGCTGATCATCAAGGAGCTGTCGGTAAGCAGAGGCGCGACCACCAGGCAAGCCGTACAAGGCGAGGAGGCCGCGGGTGGCCAGGGTGTCGTGGTGGTCGGGGCCGAGGACGCGCAGCTGGTCGCCGAGCAACTGCTGCAAGCTCCCGATCGCGCCTGCGTGGTGGCCGAGTTGGCTGTGCCAACGGGCGAGGTGACCACGGTTGGCCAAAGTGTCGGGATGGTCCGGGCCAAGCATTCGCAACCTGTCGTCGAGTAACTGTTCGAAGGCAGCGATGGCAGATTGGACGAGGCCGGTCTCCCCGAGGCTTTGCGCGGCCCGGAACAGGACGTTGTGAGGACTCGGCGTGAGCAGAGCGTCGCCGACGTGGTGGCGTAGGGCGGTGGTGTTGTCACGCAATGTCTGGCTTTGGCTAGGGTCGCGTTCGATGTAAGGCCAGATGGCCAGGAGAGCGTCAGCGGCGGCCTTGGCCACCTCGGACACCTCGTCATCAGTCAGGGGTTCCCTAAGCACGCGTTGGACCAGGCCGTGCACCCGGACGGTGGTGTCGTCAACGGTGACCAGGTTGAACCGATGCAGGCAGCGCAGCCCGGCCGTGACCGTATCCTCATCCAGCTCCAGCAGAGCGGCGGCCTGGTGATGCAGGCTGCGGGCGTAGCTCAGCCAGGTGCGGGCGGCTGGCGTGGTGAATGCCGACAGGGGTATGCCGGCGGGGTCGAGCACGCTGGCCAGCCGCAACAGCGGGGTAGCCAACAGGTCGGGACGGGCGGCGTCGGCGGCGTCCACCGACAGCGACAGGGTGACGGCCACGGTCCGCGCGTAGTCCTCGGGCAGATCGGCCAGCGGGGGGACGAGGTCCTCGAGGCGTCGGCGCCGGTCGACCTACCGGCGCCGGTAGGTAGAGCAGGACACCCCGTCATCGAGCATGAACGCGGTCGCCTGAGCCAGCGCCAGTGGCAGGTACCCCAGGTCGGCAGCCAAGCCGTCAAGATCGTCGGCCAGTTCCGGGGTGTCGGCCAGGCAGGCAACTGGCAGGGTTGCGTATTCGTTTGGTGCGAGTGCCCGTCTGTTCGGCTGGACCGATCACTCTGTGTTCTGGGTCTGGCGGGTGTCGGGGTACGCGTGAATGTGCCCAGCCACGTACGGATGAACGTGCCCAGGTCCTGGCGTTCAGGGGCTGCGGATCGGGTGAGACTTCGTCCTGTTTGAGGTGATTCAGGGACGGGGGCTGCGGTG
>NZ_JBHTBJ010000063.1:0-27351 GCF_042664765.1 Paractinoplanes rhizophilus
GGGCATCTCCGGCGCGATCCAGCACCGGGCCGGCATGCAGACCTCCAAGACCATCGTCGCGGTCAACAAGGACCCCGAAGCCCCGATCTTCGAGCTCGCCGACTACGGCGTCGTGGGTGACCTGTTCAAGGTCGTACCCCAGGCCGCCGACGAGATCCGCAAGCGCAAGTAGCCGTCTCCGGCGCCCGCCGACTCGGGTGGTCTCCTCGCCGGGAGACCACCCGAGCGCATAGGCATAAGCTTGTCCACTGATGGCCTACCTGGATCACGCGGCGACCACGCCGATGCTTGCGGAAGCGCTGGACGCCTACATCTCCGCCGCCCGCGATGTCGGCAACCCTTCCTCGCTGCACGCCGCCGGCCGCTGCGCCCGCCGCATCGTCGAGGAATCCCGCGAGCGCATCGCCGCCGCCCTGAACGCCCGCCCCTCGGAAGTCATCTTCACCAGCGGCGGCACCGAAAGCGACAACCTCGCCACGAAGGGCATCTTCTGGGCGCGGCGCACGCTCTCGCTCAACCGCACCCGGGTGATCGCCTCCGCGGTCGAGCACCACGCTGTCCTGGACGCGGTCGACTGGCTGGCCACCCACGAGGGCGCCACGGTCGACCTGCTGCCGGTGGACGCGCGCGGCTGGGTCGACCCGGCCGGCTTGGCGGATCTGCTCGCGCGCTACCGCGACGAGATCGCGGTGGTGAGCGTCCAGTGGGCCAACAACGAGGTCGGCACCATCCAGCCGGTCCAGGAGCTGGCCCGGCTGTCCGCCGAGGCCGGCATCCCGTTCCACACCGACGCCGTCCAGGCCGTGGGCGCCATCCCCGTCGACTTCGCCGCCAGCGGCGCCGCCGCGATGACCGTCACCGGCCACAAGGTCGGCGGCCCGGTCGGCGTGGGCGCGCTGCTGCTCGGCCGCGACGTCCCGTGCACGCCGTTGCTCCACGGTGGCGGCCAGGAGCGGGACGTCCGCTCGGGCACCCTCGACACCCCGGGCGTGGCGGCCTTGGCGGTCGCCGTCGAGATGTCCGTCAAGGCCCAGCAGGATCACGCGGCCCGCGTCGGCGCCCTCCGCGACGACCTGGTCGCCCGGGTCCGCGAGATCGTCCCCGACGCCGTGTACAACGGCGCGACCGGCGACGAGCGCCTCCCCGGCAACGCGCACTTCAGCTTCCCGGGTTGCGAGGGCGACGCCCTGCTGCTGCTCCTGGACGCGCAGGGGATCGCCTGCTCCACCGGTTCCGCCTGCTCGGCCGGCGTGGCCCAGCCCAGCCACGTCCTGCTCGCGATGGGCGCCGACGACGACCGGGCCCGCTCGTCGCTGCGCTTCACGCTCGGCCACACCAGTACGGCCGAGGACGTGGACGCCCTGCTGGCGGCGCTCCCCGCCGCAGTCGAGCGGGCCCGCCGGGCGACCGCCTGGAAGACCCGCTGAGCTGGGCTGAGCTGAGCTGGCTGGCGTCGGGTCTGTGCTGCGGGCAATCGGGATCGTCGTGGTCTTGGGTGGCGGATAGGCTTGCCGGCATGCGAGTTCTAGCGGCCATGTCAGGCGGGGTCGATTCCGCCGTTGCCGCCGCGCGCGCCCATGACGCCGGCCACGACGTCACCGGGGTGCATTTGGCGCTGGCGCGCAACCCCCAGACCTATCGGACGGGTGCGAGAGGCTGCTGCACGCTGGAAGACTCCCGCGACGCCCGGCGCGCCGCCGACGTGATCGGCATCCCCTTCTACGTGTGGGACATGGCCGACCAGTTCCACGAGAATGTCGTCGACGACTTCGTGGCGGAGTATGCGGCCGGCCGCACGCCCAACCCCTGCCTGCGCTGCAACGAGAAGATCAAGTTCGCGGCCGTGCTCGACCGCGCCGTCGCCCTCGGCTTCGACGCGGTGGTCACCGGTCACCACGCCCGCCTGGGCGACGACGGACTCCTGCGCCGCAGCGTCGACGAGGGCAAGGACCAGTCGTACGTGCTGGCCGTGCTGACCCGCGCCCAGCTCGACCGGGCCGTCTTCCCGCTGGGCGACTCGACCAAGGCCCAGGTGCGGGCCGAGGCCGCCGAGCGGGGCCTGGCCGTCGCCGACAAGCCCGACTCCCACGACATCTGCTTCATCGCCGACGGCGACACCCGCGGCTTCCTCGAGCGCAAGCTGGGCAGCGCCCCGGGCGACATCGTCGATTCGCGTACGGGCGAGTCCATCGGCATCCACAACGGCGCCTACGCCTACACGATCGGCCAGCGCAAGGGCCTCGACCTGCGCGTGCCGGCTCCCGACGGGCGCCCGCGCTACGTGCTGTCCATCACCCCGAAGACCAACACCGTGACCGTCGGCCCGCGCGAGGCGCTGGCGGTCGACGTGGTGACCGCCCGCAAGGTGATCTGGCACGGCGCCCCCACTCCCGTCGAGTGCGACGTGCAGCTGCGCGCGCACGGCGAGGTGGTGCCCGCCGAGGTCAGGGTCGAGGGCGACACGCTGACCGCCCGCCTGCGCGAGCCCGCCCGCGGCGTCGCCGCCGGCCAGGCGATCGTCGCGTACCGCCGCGACGACGGCGGCGACATCGTGCTCGGCTCGGCGACCATCACGGCCGGCGTGTCTTCGGATGCGGCTTCCGCGGCGTCCGGGTCTGGGTCTGCGGCGTCTGGGTCTGCGGCGTCTGGGTCTGGGGCGGCGTTGGGCTCTGAGGTTTCCGGCTCTGCAGCGGCGCCCGCCGGCGTCGCTGTTACGCCGGCCGTCGGCTCCGCGGTGGCGGAGCCGGAGCCGGTCGGTGGGGTGGCCCGTGGTTGAGTTTCCGTGGCCGGCCGGCGCGGCTACCGGCATCGGGTCGCTGCCCGGCACCGATGTGGCCGAGGCGCAGCGCGTGGTCTTCGGCGAGCTGCCCGACCTGCCGCACCTGCCCGAGCTGCCGGCCCGCGGCCCGGGTGCCGACGTCATCGGCCGCAGCGCGGGATTTCTGGTCGAGCTGCCCGTGCAGCTTTACGCCGGTCGCTGGCAGATGGCGCCGCGACCGGGCAAAGACCTGCGCCGCACCGCCGACCTGCTGGAGCGCGACCTCGATCAGATGACCGAGCAGGGCGACGGGTTCGCCGGCACGTTCAAGGTGCAGGCGGCCGGCCCCTGGAGCCTGGCCGCCTCGCTCGACCTGCAGATCGGCGGGCGGGTGTTGCGCGACCCCGGCGCCGTGCGCGACCTCACCGACTCGCTCGCCGAGGGGCTGCGCCGGCATGTCGACGACGTGCGCAAGCGGCTGCCGCGGGCGAGCATCATCCTCCAGTTGGACGAGCCCTCGCTCCCGGCCGTGCTGGCCGGCGAGGTGCCCACCGAGAGCGGCCTGGGCGCCTACCGGGTCATCGACGCGCCCGACGCCGCCACCGCGCTGCGCACGGTTGTCGAGACCGTCGGGGTGCCCGTGGTCGCGCATTGCTGTGCTCCGGCCGTACCCTTGCAGGTTTTTCGCGACTCGCGGGCCGCGGCCGTCGCTCTCGACCTCTCGCTGCTGAAAGATCTCGACCCGCTGGGCGAGGCGATCGAGGCCGGACTCGGCCTCTTCGCCGGCGCCGCACCTACCCGCCCGCCCTCCGACGGCCGGGCGCTGACCGGCAAGCAGGTGGCCGAGCGCGTGACCAAGCTCTGGACGAGGCTGGGCTTCCCCGCCGCGCGCCTGCCCGAGCAGGTCATCGTCACGCCCGCCTGCGGCCTCGCCGGCGCGACCGAGCCCTACGCCCGAGCCGTGCTCGCCGCGTGTCGCGAGGCCGGCCAGCGCCTCGCCGAGGCCTGACGCCCGCGCGGCCGGCCGCCCGCACAGATCTTGATGATTGGCCGTTCGGCGCGAGCGCCAATTCATCATCCTGCGCTGGTCGCCGCGACGGGTTGCCGAAATAACCGGATATTTCGGGCGGCGACGCGGCCCTGCTCCCACTATGTGGTGCGCAGGTTCGGTGCTCGGGACAGTCCGCCGGCATGCGGGACGTGGTCCACCCGAAACAGGGTGGCCCGGGCAACCCCGGTAGCCGGCGATCACGATCAACTCGCGTCGGCCTTCCGACCGATTCGATGCGGGTCTTCGCGCTGGTGGCGGGGCGAAAATGTCGGGGGTCCGGGCTACCGTGCCTCTTAGCTCAATCGAGACGGAAGGCGGATGCGATGCGTGACGGGGAGTCGCCGGTCGAGGTCGAGGTGGCCGAGGGGATCGCCGAGGGCCGGCCGACCGCCGCGCAGGAGGCGGCCGCGGGCAAGGACCCGACGTCCGAGGTGAGCGCGCGGCACGCCGAGCTGAGCGACGAGATCCGCGGCCATCAATATCGGTATTACGTGCTCGACTCGCCGACCATCGCCGACGCCGACTTCGACCGCCTGCTGCGTGAGCTCGAGGCGATCGAGGAGGAGTATCCGTCGCTCCGCACGCCCGACTCGCCGACGCAGAATGTCGGCGGCACGTTCTCCACCACCTTCACGCCGGTGGAGCACGCCGAGCGCATGCTCTCGCTCGACAACGTGTTCGACGAGAACGAGCTGGTCGGCTGGGCCGAGCGCACGATCCGCGACGCCGGCGGGCCGACGCAGTTCATCTGCGAGCTCAAGGTGGACGGCCTGGCCATCAACCTGACGTATGAGAAGGGGCGGCTGGTCCGGGGCGCCACCCGCGGCGACGGCCGCACCGGCGAGGACGTCACGCCCAACGTGCGCACGATCCGCCAGATCCCCGAGCGGCTGGCCGACGACAACCCGCCCGAGCTGCTCGAGGTGCGCGGCGAGATCTATTTCCCGGTCTCGGCCTTCGCCGACCTCAACGCGTCGCTGGTCGAGCAGGGCAAGGCGCCGTTCGCCAACCCGCGCAACGCCGCGGCCGGCAGCCTCCGGCAGAAAGACCCGCGCATCACCGCCTCGCGCGGGCTGCGCATGGTGGTGCACGGCATCGGCGCGCGGGTCGGCTTCACGCCGACGTCGCAGTCGCATGCGTACGAGGCGCTGAAGGCTTGGGGTCTGCCCACGAGCGAGCGCTGGAAGCTGGTGGACGACTTGGCCGGCGTCCGGGAGTACATCGCGTATTACGGCGAGCACCGGCACGACGTCGAGCACGAGATCGACGGCGTGGTGGTCAAGGTCGACTCGGTGTCGATCCAGGGGCGGCTCGGCTCGACCAGCCGGGCGCCGCGCTGGGCGATCGCCTACAAATATCCGCCCGAGGAGGTCACCACCAAGCTGCTCGACATCGCGGTGAACGTGGGGCGCACCGGCCGCGTGACGCCGTATGCGATTCTCGAGCCGGTCAAGGTGGCGGGCTCCACGGTGGCCCAGGCGACGCTGCACAACGCGCGCGAGGTCGAGCGCAAGGGCGTGCTCATCGGCGACACCATCGTGCTGCGCAAGGCCGGCGACGTCATCCCCGAGGTGCTCGGCCCGGTCATCGACCTGCGGCCCGACGACGCGCGGGCGTTCGTGATGCCGACCGAGTGCCCGGCCTGCGGCACCAAGCTGGCGCCGGCCAAGGAGAGCGACGTCGACATCCGCTGCCCCAACACGCGGTCCTGCCCCGCGCAGCTGCGCGAGCGAGTGTTCCACCTGGCCGGGCGGGGCGCGTTCGACATCGAGGTGCTGGGCTACAAGGCGGGTCAGGCCCTGCTCGACTCGGGCGTGATCAGCGACGAGGGCGACCTGTTCGCGCTCACCGCCGATCAGCTGCGGGAGTCGCCGTTCTTCGTCAACCAGGACGGCAGCCTCGGCAGCAACGCGGTGCGCCTGCTCGACAACCTGGAAAAGGCCAAGGAGCAGCCGCTCTGGCGGGTGCTGGTGGCGCTGTCGATCCGGCACGTGGGCCCGACCGCCGCCCAGGCGCTGGCCCGCGAGTTCGGCTCGATGGAGGCGATCGAGCGGGCGGTGGCCACGCCGCCGCCCGCCCCCGAGCCGGTCGAGGAGGGCGAGGGCGCCAAGCGCAAACCCAAGGCCGAGCCCGACCCGCTGTCGTCGGTGGAGGGCGTCGGGCCGACGATCGCCGAGAGCCTGCGCGAGTGGTTCGCGGTCGACTGGCACCGCGAGATCGTTCGCAAGTGGCGTGCGGCCGGCGTGCGTATGGCCGACGAACGGGTGGACGAGGGGCCGCGCCCGCTGGAGGGGCTGACGGTCGTGGTCACCGGCACGCTTTCCACCCATTCGCGCGACCAGGCGACCGAGGCGGTCACCGCGCGCGGCGGCAAGGTCAGCGGCTCGGTCTCCAAGAAGACGTCGTTCGTGGTGGTCGGCGACAACCCGGGCAGCAAGTACGACAAGGCCCTGTCGCTGAAGGTGCCGGTGCTGGACGAGGCGGGCTTCGCGGTCCTGCTCGCCGACGGCCCGGAGGCGGCGCGCGCGGTTGCCGAGATGGCGCCGGAGGCTCCGGCCGAGGGCTGACGAACGCGAGGATGGCCGCGCTCGTTTCACGTCGCGCGGCGGTCGCGCCATCACCCGAAAGAAGTAATTTGCGAATAATGAGCGTTTGAGGGCTTATGCCGATTTGATAACGCCGAAGCTGTTTCGCGGCCAACAGACAATGCGGATCTATGGTGAAAACGATCGGTAGATCCCCGCCATTGTGGAGGTCGCATGGACGCCGCACGCCCTCGCAAACGCGTGGCGAATACGCACGCGAGCAGCGACGGCGCGGCGTCGGGCCACCCGGGCCGAGACGAGCCGCGGCGCGGGGCCGTGCAGCGGCGGCGGGCGCTGGTGGTCACGGCGGGCGCCGCCCTGGTGGCCGACGGGGTTCTGTGGGCGCTGGGCTGGCGGACCTTCGCGGGGCTGCCGGGAGCCTATTGGCTGATGGCGGCGCTTGCCGTGGTGGTCGACGCGCGACCCTATGTGCTTGCCGACCGGCGGGCGAGCTCGGTGATCCTGCCGTCCATTTGTTTTACCTTCGCGATCGCGCTGGCCTGGGGAGTGGTGCCGGCGCTCGCCGTACAGGTGGCGGCCGTGGCGGTGGCGGGCGCTCGGATGCGGCAAGCCGTGCGGCGCACGTTCCACCTTGCCGTGCAGCACGCGGTGGCGATCGGGGCGGCGGCCGGCGTGGCGGCGGTCGTCTCGCTGCGGATCGGGCCCCAGCCGGACTGGGATGACGCGGTGCTGACCGTGGCGGCGGCCGCGGCCTGGATTGTCGCTCGCTACGGGCTGGCCGCGGGGGTCGCCCGGATGGGCTCGCATCGGCGCCGGCGGCCCCGCGGGCGGCGGCGCGGGGTGGAGGTGCTGGCCACGGCCTCGCTTCTGCTGCTCGGGCCGATCGTGCTGGCGACGGCGCAGGTGGGGCTGGCCTTCGTGCCGTTGGTGCTGCTGGCGCTGCACGCGGTGCACCGGATGGTGCGGTCGGCCGGCGAGTCCGAGCGGGCGGAGCGGGTGGACGCGTTGACCGGGCTGCCCAACCGGCGGGCGCTGCAGGCCTCGGTGGGCGACAAGGGCGGCCGGCACCGGGCGCTGCTGCTGCTCGACCTCGACCGGTTCCGGACCGTGAACGACGCGCTCGGGCATCGGGTGGGGGATCGGTTGCTGGTGGAGGTGGCGCGGCGGCTGGCGGAGGTGGTGCCGGCGCACGATCTCGTGGTACGGCTGGGCGGGGACGAGTTCGCGGTGCTCGCCAACCGGGTGGACGGGGCGCCGGAGGCCCGGCGGATCGCCTGCCACCTGGCCGAGGCGTTGAACCGGCCGTTCGCGCTCGACGGGTTGCCGGTGGACGTCAGCGCCTCGATCGGCATCGCGTTGCAGGGCGACTCCGGGGACGACTGCGCGGCGCTGCTGCGCGAGGCGGAGGCCGCGATGTACGACGCGAAGCAGCGGGGTGACCAGGTCGCGGTCTACGGCCCGGACGCGGCCCACCACTCGCCGGACCGGCTGACGCTGCTGGCCGACCTGCGCCGGGCGCTGCGCGACGACGCGCCCGGCGACGGGATCGTACTGTTCTACCAACCGCAGATCGCCATCGCGACCGGCGAGGTGGTCGGGGTCGAGGCGCTGCTGCGGTGGCAGCATCCGGAGCGGGGCATGGTCGGGCCCGAGGAGCTGATCCGGGTGGCCGAGCCGACGCCGGTGATGCGGCTGCTCACCCAGCGGGTGCTGCACGACGTGGTGGCCCAGGTGGCGGCCTGGCGGGACGCGGGACGTCCGCTGCGGGCGGCGGTAAACGTCAGCGCCCGGGACCTGCACGCGGGCGGCATCGCGGACCGTGTCGAACAACTTCTTGACGAGTACGCCGTGCCGGCCGACCTCATTCAGCTCGAGATCACCGAGAGCGCGCTGATGGCCGACCCGCACCGGGTGCTGAACACGATCACCCGGCTCGACCGGATGGGCGTGGCGATCTCGCTCGACGACTTCGGCACCGGGTACTCGTCGCTGCAGCACCTGCGCCGCCTGCCGCTGGCCGAGGTGAAGATCGACCGCTCGTTCGTGCTCGGCATGGCCACCGATCGGGGCGACGCCGCGATCGTCCGCTCGGTGATCGGGCTCGCCGAGGCGCTCGGCCTGCGCGCGGTGGCCGAGGGCGTCGAGGACGAGCGCACGTGGCGCCTGCTGGCCGCGGCCGGCTGTCATGCGGCCCAGGGCTGGTTCCACGCCCGTCCCATGCCCCCGGACGACCTGGCCCGCTGGCTCGCCCGCTACCGCCCATTGCGCCCGGCCGCCAGCCCGCTGGCCGTTTCCCGGCCGTCCACGTGAGCCGGCGTGCCGGTGTGCCGGCCCGCAAGACCGCCCGAACAGTCGTCATCGCCCTCCCGCCCCACGACTCCGGCATGCCCTGCGGGACGGGCGCGACAAGTCATCGATATAGTTGGATATACGGGGCTTGACCTTAATCCCCACCTGCGCGAACGTGGTCGCCCGGGCTGGTCCCGCCTGCGGTTGGCGACAATCGCGGGGAGCCTTGAGCGCGACCACTTACGCAGGTCGCCCGGGTGGGCCGAGCGTTCTGGGCGCGTCAGCGCCCTGCTCGGCCCGCCCGGGTCCCGCCGGGAGGGACGGTCCGTACCCACCACCCACGCACGACATCATGAATTTGATCTTGAGGCCTTTCGTGTCCCGCCGGAAAAGCTGTCGGGGGGTCGAAATAGACTCGACCCGTCAGCGACGGAGTTCGAGAAAGTAGGAGCTATGGCCATCTCCCGCGAAGAGGTCGCGCATCTCGCGCGCCTGTCGCGGCTCGCCGTGACCGAGCAGGAACTGGATCAGTTCGCGGGCCAGCTGGACGTGATCCTGCAGTCGGTCGCGCGGGTCGGCGAGGTGGCCGCGGACGATATTCCGCCCACCTCGCACTCCGTGCCGCTGACGAATGTCTACCGCGACGACATCCCGCAGCCGTGCCTCACGCAGGAGGAAGCGCTGTCCGGCGCGCCCGACGCGTTCGAGGGCCGCTTCCGGGTGCCGCGGATCCTGGACGAGGAGGCCTGAGATGACCGATCTGATCCGGATGTCGGCGGCCGAGCTCGCCAGCAAGATCAAGAGCAAGGAGGTCTCGGCCGTCGAGGTGGCGCAGGCGCATCTCGACCGGATCGAGGCCGTCGATTCCCGCGTCCATGCCTTCCTGCATGTCGACCGGGCGGGCGCCCTGGCCGCCGCCGCACGCGTCGACAACGGCGAGGTCGACGGGCCGCTCGCGGGCGTGCCGGTCGCGGTCAAGGACGTGATCGTCACCAAGGGCGTGCCCACCACCGCGGCGTCGAAGATCCTCGAGGGCTGGCGTCCGCCGTACAACGCGACGATCGTGGAGCGGCTGCAGGCGGCCGGCACGGTCATGCTCGGCAAGACCAACATGGACGAGTTCGCGATGGGCTCGTCGACGGAGTATTCGGCCTACGGCCCGACCAACAACCCGTGGGACCTCGGGCGGATCCCGGGTGGTTCGGGCGGGGGAAGCGCGGCGGCGATCGCCGCCTACGAGGCGCCCCTCGCGATCGGCACCGACACCGGCGGCTCGATCCGGCAGCCGGGTGCGGTCACCGGCACCGTCGGCGCCAAGCCGACTTATGGCGGCACGTCCCGCTACGGGCTGATCGCGTTCTCGTCCTCGCTGGACACCCCGGGCCCCTGCGCGCGCAACGTCGAGGACGCGGCCCTGCTGCACTCGGTGATCGCCGGGCACGACGTGCGCGACTCCACCTCGATCCCGCAGCCGGTTCCCGACGTGGTCGGCGCGGCCCGGCGGGGCGCGGGCGGCGACTTGAGCGGGGTCAAGCTCGGCCTGGTCAAGGAGTTCGCCGGCGACGGCTCCGAGCCGGGAGTGTCGGCGGCCTTCCGCGAGTCGCTGGAGGCGCTGGTCAAGCTGGGCGCCGAGGTCGTCGAGGTCTCCTGCCCGCACTTCGAGTACGCGTTGCCGGCCTACTACCTGATCGCGCCGAGCGAGTGCTCCTCCAACCTGGCCCGCTTCGACGGCGTCCGCTACGGCCTGCGGGTCGGCGACGACGGCAACCGGTCGCTCGAGGAGGTCATGTCGCTGACCCGCGACGCCGGCTTCGGCCCCGAGGTCAAGCGCCGGATCATCCTGGGGACGTACGCGTTGTCCAGCGGCTACTACGACGCCTACTACGGGCAGGCCCAGAAGGTCCGCACCCTGATCACGCGCGACTTCCAGCAGGCGTTCGAGCGGGTCGACGTGCTGGTCTCGCCGACCACCCCGTTCGTGGCGTTCCCGTTCGGGTCGCGCACGTCCGATCCGTACCAGATGTATCTGGCCGACCTGTTCACGATCCCGACCAACCTGTACGGCGGTCCGGCCATCTCGGTCCCGTGCGGGCTGTCCGAGGGGCTGCCGGTCGGCTTCCAGATCATGGCGCCGACCATGGCCGACGACCGGATGTACCGGGTGGCGGCGGCGCTCGAGTCCGCGGTCGGGATCCTCACGCCGCCGGCCCTGTAGAAGAAGCCGGCCCTGTAGGAGACAGCGGTCAACGGGGCGTCGTCTTCGAGTCCAGCCACGAGTTGATCAGCTTGGTGAAGTCCTTGCCGGTCTGCTTGTTGACGAACGCGATGAACGACGCCCTGTCCTGCTGGCTGCCCTTCTGCGTCTGCACCCAGGCCTTGGCCAGCGCGAAGAACTTCGCGTCGCCCAGCGCGTCGTTGAGCTCCTTGAGCATCGCGGCCGGGCAGATGTAGACGTTGTCCTCGGCGAAGTTGGCCGCCTTGGGGTGCCCGGGCGGCCCGATCTTCTTGCGGTCGAGCGCGTCGTACTTGCGCAGGTATTCCTCGAGCTCCTTGTCACTGAAGTGGTAGAGCTCCTGCTCCCAGAGGAACTGCACGTACATCGCCCAGCCCTCGTTGAGCCACAGGTCGGTCCAGGTGGACGTGGTCACGGCGTCGCCGAACCACTGGTGCGCGTACTCGTGGAGCAGGTCCTCCTCGAAGTACGCGGCGTCGAACTTCTTGATCTCGCGGCCCATGGTGATCATCTGCTGGGTCTCCATGCCCGAGGGCGAGTCGACCAGCACGATGCCGCCGCTGGCGAACGGGTACGGCCCGAATCGCTTCTCGAGGAACGCCAGGAACTTCGGCGACTTCTTGAGCGAGGGCAGCATCTTGTTGTCGGTGCCGGCGCGGTACCAGTACGTCAGCGGGATGCCGCGCGGGCCCTTGCCGGTGGCCTTCTTGTACCGGCCGACCGCGAGGGTCTGCAGGTACGTCGCCATCGGCTGGTCGCTCGCGTAGGTGAACGTGGTGCCCTTGACCCCGGCCGGCGTGCCCGCCGCGATCGCCGAGTAGCCGGCCGGCACGGTCACCTCGATGTCGTAGAGCGCCTTGTCGGACGGCTGGTCGTTGGCCGGATACCAGGTGAACGCCCCGAACGGCTCCTGCATCGTGTAGAGGCCGCCCTCCTTGGTCACGGTCAGGCCGAGCGGCTCGGCGTCGCTGCGATGCGACGGCATCGGGGTGGTGGCGGGCTTGCCGTGGTACGCCACGGCCAGCGTGACCGGCTTGTCCTTGGTGACCGCCACCGGCACGACCAGCCGCTCGGCGCTCACCCTCGCACCCGTCACGGCCTCGTCGTCGACCGTCACCCGGTCCAGCGTGTACGGCTTGAAGTCGAGCTCGATCGAGGCGGCGTCGGCGGCCGGGCGGATCTGCAGGGTGGCCAGCCCGGTGAGCGTCTTGGCCGGCAGCGCCCAGGACAGCTTCAGGTCGTAGTGCAGCACGTCGAGGCTCGCGTTGCCGTGCTTGGGGTAGATCGGGTCGGCGACCGGGGTCGACTCGCCCCTCGCCCAGGCCGAATAGTCCTTGGCCGGGGCGGCGGGGTCGGCCGAGGCGCCGGCGGCGGGCTTGTCGGCCGCGGGCTTGTCGTCGCAGCCGGCGATCAGGACGACCGCGGCGAGGGCGACGGCCAGGAGCGGGGAGCGGTGCATGGCCGGGACGCTACCTAATTGATCATCACTCGTGGGGGCAGCCCGAGGTCGGCGGGAATTCCGTCGGACCGGGCCACTAGGCTGGAGGGCGAAAGTCACCGGATCCAGTCGGGGAGCTCACCGCATGACCACCATCGCCCTGCCGACGTATGAGGACGCCGTCGCCCGCTACGAGCCGGTCATCGGCCTCGAGACGCACGTCGAGCTGGGCACGCGGACCAAGATGTTCTGCGGCTGCCGCACCGAGTTCGGCGCGGAGCCCAACACCCAGGTCTGCCCGGTCTGCCTCGGCCTGCCCGGCGCCCTCCCGGTGGCCAACCGCGCCGGCATCGAGGCGACGATCCGCATCGGCCTCGCGCTCAACTGCGAGATCGCCACCTGGTGCCGCATGGCCCGGAAGAACTACTTCTACCCCGACATGCCAAAGAACTTCCAGACGTCGCAGTACGACGAGCCGCTCTGCGTCGACGGCTATGTCGACGTCGAGGTGGACGGCACGTCGTACCGGATCGGCATCGAGCGGGTGCACCTCGAGGAGGACACCGGCAAGACGCTGCACGTGGGCGGCGCCACCGGGCGCATCCACGGCGCGACCGAGTCGCTGGTCGACTACAACCGGGCCGGCATCCCGCTGGTCGAGATCGTGACCAAGCCGGTGCCGGGCCTCGGCGCGCTCGCCCCCGAGGTGGCGCGGGCCTACGTCACCGAGCTCCGCGACATCATCCGGTCGCTCGGCGTCTCCGACGTGCGCATGGAGCAGGGCTCGCTGCGATGCGACGTCAACACCTCGCTCAACAAGCCGGGCGAGGAGTGGGGCACCCGCACCGAGACCAAGAACGTGAACTCGCTTCGCTCGGTCGAGCGCGCCGTCCGTTCCGAGATCATCCGGCAGGCCGGGGTGCTCGACGAGGGCGGCCGCATCATCCAGGAGACCCGCCACTTCCACGAGGACCGCGGCGACACCAGCTCGGGCCGGTCCAAGGAGGAAGCGACCGACTATCGGTACTTCCCCGAGCCCGACCTGGTGCCGATCGCGCCCGACCCGGCGTGGGTGGCCGAGCTCAAGGCGGCCCTGCCGGAAAAGCCGAGCGTCAAGCGGGCCCGGCTGCGGGAGGAATGGGGGATCACCGCCGTCGAGATGCAGTCGGTGGCCAACGCGGGCGCGGTCGAGCTGATCGAGGAGACGATCGCGGCCGGCGCATCGCCCGCGGGTGCTCGCAAGTGGTGGATGGGCGAGTTGGCCCGCCGCGCCAACGAGACCGGCATCGAGCTGTCCGCGGTGGGCGCCACCCCGGCGCAGGTCGCCGCCCTGCAGAAGCTGGTCGACGACGGCAAGCTCAACGACAAGCTGGCCCGCAGCGTGCTCGAGGGCGTCGTGGCCGGCGAGGGCGACCCGGCGGCGATCATGGCGGCCCGGGGCCTCGAGGTGGTCAACGACGAGGGCGCGCTGACGGCGGCGGTCGACGAGGCGATCGCGGCCAACCCCGACATCGCCGCGAAGGTCCGCGACGGCAAGGTCGCGGCGGCGGGCGCGCTGGTGGGCGCGGTCATGAAGACCACCCGCGGCCAGGCGGACGCCAAGGCCGTGCGCGAGCTGATCCTGGCCCGCCTGTCCTCCTGAGGGGCGCGCTGGGCCCTTCGCCGGCGGAGGGCTCTAGCTGGGCGAGGCGTCGGGCGTGACGGTGGTCACCGCGTCGTTCCGCGCGCCGATGACGTTTCGCTGCATCTCCACGTTCGACTGGCCGGTGCCGCCCAACTCGATGTCGTCGTACGCCTTGAGCTGGTTTTTCTCGTCGAAGTAGAGCACCGACAGGCTCAACGGCGTCGGCTCCTCCTTCTCCAGCCCGCGCAGCCCGGCGCCGCCCGTGGACCCCTCGACCATGAGCCGGGTCGGTGCGGCCGCGACGGCCACGGCGGACGGCGACGGCCCAGCGGGGCCGGCCGCGGGGGCGGAGGACGACGGCCCGGCGGACTCGGCGGAGGGCGCGGGCGCCGGTGGCGGCGCCAGCAGGCTGACCTCGCGGTGGTGCAGGTGACCGGCGAGCACCAGCGGCACCACCCCCGACAGCGGCGGCGCCATCGCCGGGTCGTGCACCATCGCGATGTCGACCGGCTTGCCGCTCTGCTGGATGGTCTCCCGGAGCCGCTCGCCCGACTGCAGCAGCGGGC
Source organism: Paractinoplanes rhizophilus (assembly GCF_042664765.1). Classification (NCBI taxonomy): domain Bacteria; kingdom Bacillati; phylum Actinomycetota; class Actinomycetes; order Micromonosporales; family Micromonosporaceae; genus Paractinoplanes; species Paractinoplanes rhizophilus. The sequence continues at coordinate 14,506 of NZ_JBHTBJ010000063.1, forward strand.
TGATCGCCGGGTCGTCCGCGTTGAGCGCCGCCGGGGTCTCGCTCTTGTCCGGCGTGAACTCGGGGTCGCCGATGCCGGCGATGGTGAGCCCGTCGACCGTGGTGATGCTGTTGTCGAGCACCACCGCGTTGCGCTGGCGGGCCACCGCGGCCTGGATCGCGCCGGAGTCGTGGTTGCCGCGCACGTAGATGTACGGCACGTCGAGCGACGGGATCGAGCTCACGTACCCGGTCTCGGCGCTCGAGCCCCAGTCGACCATGTCGCCCGTGTCGACCACCGCGTCGATGTCGAAGGTTTGCACCACGGTGCGGATCAGCCCCCACGACGACGGGTTGAGGTGCAGGTCGGAGACGTGCAGGATGCGCGTGGTGTTGCCCTCCGGCTGGTACACCGGCAGCGTCGAGACCGTGGTGTAGAGGCGGCTCACGTTGCTGACGATCTGCTGGAGCTGATCGGCGTAGCGGCCGTAGTTGTCGGCGATGCGGCGGGCGTCACCGACCACGGCGGGCGCGTTGACCAGCAGACCCTCGTATCTCGGCTCGGCGATCGAGTCGGGGCGCAGCGTGAAGGCGGCCAGGCCCAGGCTACTGAGGGTCACCACCAGCGCCGTCACGCCGGCCGCCGCCACCCGGCGGATGTCGCGGAAGATCAGGCCCGAGAGGATCAGCGCGGACAGGACGGCGATGCCCAGCGCCCGCACGCCGAGCCGGATCACGCCCATCCGGACGTCCTCGACCGCGTTCTCGCCGGCGGAGCTGATCGCCGACGGATCGTCGATCAGCGCTTCGGTGCGGTCCTGGTCGAGGGCCGACAGGTTGACCTTGAGGTGGATCGGGCCGTCGTGGCTGTCCAGATGCAGCGAGCCGAGCGGCGGGATGTCGACCTCGGTGCCGCCCTGGATCGACGGGCTGATCGACATCTCGGCCCGGAACGGTCCCACGTTGATGTCCGCGTGGGCGAACAGCATGGTGCCGATCACCACGCCGCCGATGCTGATCAGGGCGATCGCGGCGCCGATGCGGGCCCGGCGAGCCCAGGGCCGGCGCAGGAGTCGACCGGTCGCCGCCGCGTAGCGGCGGATGGCGGACAGGCAGCGGAGCCAGATCGCGGTCATATGTGATCAGGTGATTCCCGCGCCGCCGGCGGAGAAAACGAGCCGGATGATCCGGTCGTCGTCGGGGGCCGGGTCACCGGCGTCCTCCTGGTTGGATGTGCTCACCCACAGTGAGCCGTCGGGGGCCGCCACCATGCCGCGCAACCGGCCGTACTCGCCGGTGAGCAGCGCCTGCGGGGTGCCCAGCACGGTGCCGTTGTCGGTGGTGTCGAGCAGCCAGACCCGCTTGCCGAGCAGGCAGGCGGTGGCCACGGCCCGCTCGATGACGCCCACCCCGGAGCAGTACGAGTCGGCGATCGGCCAGGAGTAGAGCGGGCTGGTCAGCGTCGCGTCGCCGCTCGCGCCGTCGGCCTTGGCCCAGCCGTAGTTCTTGCCCTTGACGATCACGTTGAGCTCGCCGGTCTTGGGCTGGCCGTTCTCCGTCGCGTACATCCGCTTGGTCTTGTCCCACGTCAAGCCCTGCACATTGCGGTGGCCGAGCGACCAGACCAGCGAATTCTTGATCGGATTGCCGGGGGCGGGCTTGCCCGCCGCGGTCATCCGCAGGATCTTGCCGCCCAGGCTCTTCGGGTTTTGCGCCTGCGTGCCGTTGGTCGCGTCGCCGGTGCCGGCGTACAGGTAGCCGTCGGGTCCGAAGGCCAGCGCGCCGCCGTTGTCGGCCGGCGAGCGCGGGATGCCGGTCACGATCGGCTGCAGCTTGCCCTTGAGCACCAGCTTGCCGATCCGGTTGTCCTTGGCCGTCGAGTAGTAGACGAAGACGGTCTTGTCGGCCGTGTATTTCGGGGACACGGCGATGCCGAGCAGGCCGCCGTCCCCGGACGACTGCACCTCGGTGAGCCGCTGCACCTCGGCGACGGTCAGCCCGTTCGCGTCGGACTCGGGGCCGACCTGCAGGATGCGGCCGGTGTCGCGCTCGGTGACCAGGGCGGCGCCGTCGGGCAGGAACGCCATGCCCCACGGGACCTCCAGACCCTTGGCGAGGACGGTGACCGCCACCTCGGAGTCACCCTCGGGGGCGCTGCTCGCGGACGCCTCGCCCGACGGTTTCGGCAGGTTGGGCGGGGTGCCCTGCTGATCGGCATCGGGCGGGCCGAAGCTGCAGGCGGCGGTCAGCGCCAGCACGGCCGCGACCGACGCAGCCATCAGCGCCCGGCGGCGGGAACGCACCGTCAACGCGACCTCCTCGACTCGACGCAACCAGGGTAGCGGCGCTGCCTGGAAGAGCCCTGGCGATCAGTCGGGGTGGCTGATCTGTTGCTGGCCGGCGCTCAGCACCCGGGCGAGGTTGCCCTGGGTGACGCCGGTCAGACGAATCACGTTGCCGTTGTCGAGCAGCGCCGAGATCTGGCCGCGCTGGTCGGGCGCCAGCTCGGTGATCCGGGCCCAGGGGACCCGGGTGCTGCCGACCAGCGCCCGGACCCGCAGCTCGTCGGCGTAGACGTCGGTGCCGGCCCGCCAGGCCCACACGAAGAGCGCGGCCGGGATGAGCAGGACCGGCGCCAGGCCCCAGGACGCCCCGGCGAGCGGGACCGTGCCGACGAACGCGATGACCGCGGCGACCATGAGCGCGCCGGTCTTGCGGACGCGAAGGAGGGGCTTTCGACTCACTCGCCCATTGTCCCACCTCGCGTTTCGAGAAAGGGACGCGGCAAGGGTTGTCCACAGGCGACGGCCCGGCCGTAACCTGTCGGAGGGACAATCGTTGATCCCAGAGCCGCTCCCCCTTGTCCGACCGGCATCGCAGAGGATCCGTCGACGTGGCAGTGCAACCCCCCGTGCACTCCCGGCTCACCGACCGGGTGGCGCTGCTCGGCGTCCCGGTGGTGGCGGCGGTCGTGCTGCTGGCCGGGGTCGCGGGCCGCATGCCGCCCGAGGCCGCGCTGGCCATCGGGGTCGGCGGCACGGGCCTGTGGGCCGGCACCCATCTGGTCCGGGCCGCCCTCGAGATCCATCACGCCGACGGCACGTTCGTCGCCTGTCGCGGCGCCGGCTTCATCGGCCTGGCCGCGCTGGCGACCGGCCTCACCGCCGTGCTGCCGCTCTGGGGCCCGCCGGCGGCGGGCGTCTGGGCGACCATCGGGTACGGGTTGGCCGCGGCGCTCTATTCCACCGGCGTGCTGTTCCTCCCCGGCAGCGCCACGAACTGGGTGATGCGCACCCGGCGTGCCTTCGACGGCGCCGGCCTGGGGGTGAGCCTCGCGTTCGCGGGTTATCTGATCCCCCCGGTCAAGGACGAGCACCTCGAGACCCTGCCGGTCACCCTGCTCGGCGCGCTCGGCATCTCGATCACGGTGATTGCCGTGCTGCGCAGCCGCCCGCACGGCGGTCCCTCGGTGCGCTGCGGGGCCGGCGCGATCGCCTCGCTGGTGACGCTCGGCATCCTCACCACGATGATCGTGCTCGGCGGCGACGGCCGGCTGCTGCCGCTGCTCGCCCTGCCGATCGTGGCCGGGCTCGTGCTCTCGGCCGACGGCGGCTCCCGGCGCGACCTGCCGCCGCCCCCGCTCGAGCCACGCAGCCCGGATCAATACCTGGCGAGCTATCCGCTGCTGGCGGTGCCGGCCGCCGTCGGCGTGGTCGCCGCCATCTGGCACCTGATCACCGTGCGCGACTTCGACACCGTCGCCATCAGCCTCGGCGTCGGCATGGTGGCCGTGCTGGCGATGCGCGAGCTGCTCGTGGTCCGCGACATCCGGCAGTACGCGGCGCAGCTGCAGACCGCCGAGGCGCACTTCCGCTCGCTGGTGGCCGGCGCCACCGACCTCACCCTGGTCCTGGACGAGCGGCTGCGGATCAGGTGGCAGTCGCCGGCCGCGTCCCGCCTGTTCGGGCTCTCCGACGACGAGGTGGTCGGCCGCGCGTTCGGCGACCTGATCCACCCCGACGATGTCTCCGCCGCCCAGGCGGTGATCGACTCGGTGCTGGCCGGCGAGCACGCCGACGGCCCGCCGGCGCTGGTCACCGCCCGGCTGCGGGACGGCGCCCGGATGTGGCGCGACACCGAGTCGACGATCTCCGACCAGCGCTCGGTGCCCGAGGTGGCCGCCCTGGTGGTGCACGTGCGCGACATCGGCGAGCGCAAGCACCTCGAGCGGGCGCTGCACAAGCTCTCGTACACCGACCAGCTCACCGGCCTGGCCAACCGGCGGGCGCTGATGCGCGACCTGCTGACCTACCGCCGCCGGGCCGGCCAGCAGGGCACACTGCTGGTGATCGACCTGCACGGGCTGGCCGAGACCAACGACAGCCGGGGGCGCGAGACCGGCGACGCCGTGCTGATCGAGGTCGGCCGCCGTATCCGGATGCTGCTCGCCGAGGACGACATCCCGGCCCGGCTGGGCGGCGACGAGTTCGCGGTGCTCACCGGCGACGGCGCGGTGCTGGCGTACGCGCTGGCCAGCCGGATCGCCACGGTGCTGGCCGAGCCGTACGTGCTGCCCGGCGCGGTGGTCGAGCTGCACACCAGCATCGGCCTGGCCGAGCTGGCCGGCGGCGCCGACTCCGACGAGGTGCTGCGCCAGGCCGACCTGGCCCGCAAGCGCGCCCGCCAGCTGGGCCTGGACCGGGTGGAGTGGTACGACCCGGACGTCGAGATGAAGCTCAACCGGCGGATGGAGCTGGAGCAGCAGGTGCTCGGCGCGGCCGAGCGTGGCGAGCTCGATCTGGTCTTCCAGCCGGTGGTCGACCTGCGCGGCCACCAGCCGGTCGGCGTCGAGGCCTTGTTGCGCTGGCGGCACCCCGAGCGGGGCACGATCCTGCCCGGCGAGCTGCTCCCGATCGCGCGGGCGGTCGGCATCGCGGCCGAGATCGACGAGTGGATGCTCGACGCGGCCTGCAAGCACCTGACGGCCTGGTCGACCGGCGACAAGGCGTTCTGGCTGTCGATCAACGTGTCGCCCCGCGAGCTGCTCACGGCCCGCTTTCCCGACCGGGTCGCGACGACGCTCAACCGGTACGGGCTGGTGCCCGAGCGGCTGGTGGTGGAGGTCGCCGAGGACTGGATCGCCGAGGACGTGCCGACGATCGTGGCGTCGCTGGCCGGGCTGCGCAAGCTTGGGGTGCGGGCGGCGCTCGACGACTTCGGGGCCGGGCAGGCGTCGCTGTCGCACCTGCGCCGCCTGCCGGTCGACATGCTCAAGCTGAGCACGTCGCTGGTGAACAGCGCGTCCGATGTGAAGGCTGGCACCGGGCCCGCGGTGATCGACGTCGTGGTGAGCCTGGGCCGCCGGCTCGGCCTGGAGATCGTGGCGAAGGGACTCGAGACCCCCGAGCAGATCGAGCGCGCGGCGAAGGCGGGCTGCCCGTACGGCCAGGGCTTCGCGCTCGGGCGCCCGGCGCCGGCCGAGCGGATCGAGGCGTACCTGGAAAGCCATCGCGCCTGACGCGGCGGGGCCGTGCCTAGCGTGGTGGGGCCGTGCCTAGCGCGGCGGGGCCGTGCCTAGCGCGGCGGGGCCGTGCTCCCGCGGGGCGTCAGGTGGGCGGTGCCGGCCTCCACGTTGCCGACCTGCTTGCCGTCGATCGAGGCCAGCAGCTCGCGGGCCGCGTGCGCGCCGTACTCGGCGATGTCGCGGGTCAGCGCGGTCAGCGGCGGGTGCACCAGGCTGCACAGCGGAGAGTCGTCCCAGGCCACGATGGACAGATCGCCCGGCACGGCCAGGCCCATCTCCTGCGCCACCGCGAGCCCGGCCACCGCCATCACGTCGTTGTCGTAGATGATCGCCGTGGGCCGATCGGTGTCGATCAGCAGCCGCCGGGTGGCGCGGCTGCCCTCTTCGCCCGTGTAGTCCGAAGGCACGGTGATCGCGGACAACCCCAGCGACCCGCAAATGTCGTCGAAAGCCCGCGTACGCGTCTGGGTGTGCAGCAGCCCCGGCAGGCCGCTGACCCGGGCGACCCGCCGGTGACCGAGGGCGACCAGGTAGCGCACCGCCTCGGTGATCGCGCCCGCGTCGTCCGACCAGATCTGCGCGATTGTGCCGGTCTCGCCGGGCCCGCCGATCACCACCGCCGGCAGTTGCAGTTGCTGGAGCACCGGGATGCGGATGTCGTTCTCCCGCAGGTCGGTGACGATCACGCCGTCGATCCGGCGCTCGCCCCACCACCGCCGGTACACCTCGACCTCGAGCTCGGGCGTCGCCACGACCTGGAGGGTCAACGCGTACGACCGGGCCGAGAGCTCGGCCTCGAAACCGCTGATCAGCCCCATGAACCACGGCTCGATGCCGAGGATCCGGGCCGGCCGGCACAGGGTCAGGCCGACGGCACGCGCCGACGCCCCGGACAGTGCACGGGCAGCGCTGTTCGGGTTGAACCCGATTTCCTGGGCGATGGCAACGATGCGCTGCCGCGTCGCCTCGGAGACTCCGGGCTGTCCATTGAGCGCGTACGAGACGGCGCCCTTGGACACGCCCGCCCGCCGCGCGATGTCGGCGATCGTGGGCCGCTTCACTCGGTCTCCCTCTACTTTCCGGCTGAAGCTTACCGGCACGCGAAGCGATAGAGCGCTCTCACGCCACAGCATGGTGACATGAACAAGCGTCGGCGGGTGGGCTTGATCGGTTAAGTGTTGCGGGACACAGGGTTCTTTGTAAACCCCGTTCGACATAGAAGTCCCTTTAGTCCTACTTAACCCTCGCTGACAACGACGGGAAATCAACCTCGCAACACGGTATTGACAGCCATCGAGGTGGGGCTTAGCGTCTCCACAACTTACCCGGTTCAGTAAATTCTCTCCTCTGTGGAGGCGCAATGAAACGGCTTGGCAAAGCCACGGCGGCGGCCGGCCTCGCGGCAACCCTGGCCCTGACGGGCTGCAGCGGGCAGAGCCTCGAGGGCAACAGCGACAAGGCCGAGGGCACGGTCACTCTCAAGATCGCGTTCTGGGGCGACATGGGCCTCGACAAGCTCAAGACCCAGTACGAGGCGGCCCACCCCAACGTGAAGATCGTGCTCAACTCGGGCGAGTACAACGCCCAGCACGAGGACCTGCAGAAGAAGCTGGTCGCCGGCTCCGGCGCCCCGGACATCTCGGCCGTCGACGAGGGCTTCATCGTTCAGTTCCGCAGCCAGGCGGACAAGTTCGTGAACTTCCTCGACAAGGGCGGCGCCGAGTACGAGTCGAAGTACCTGCCCTGGAAGTGGCAGCAGTCCATGTCCACCGACGGCAAGCAGATCGGCCTCGGCACCGACGTCGGCGGCCTGGCCATGTGCTACCGCTCCGACCTGTTCAAGAAGGCCGGCCTGCCCACCGACCGGGACGCGGTCAGCAAGCTCTGGACCACCTGGGACGACTTCATCAACGTCGGCAAGCAGTACACCCAGAAGACCGGCAAGAAGTTCGTCGACTCGGGCACCAACATGTTCAACCCGGTGCTCGCCCAGCAGCCGGTCGGCTTCTTCGACACCAGCGAGCAGCTGCAGATGGAGGGCGGCCCCAAGATCGCGTTCGACGTCAGCATGAAGGCGCTCGACGCCGGCATCTCGGCCAACCTGGCCAGCTTCCAGCCCAACTGGGACCAGGGCTTCAAGAAGGACCAGTTCGCGGTCCTGGCCTGCCCGGCGTGGATGCTCGGCCACATCCAGGACACCGCCCCCGAGCAGAAGGGCAAGTGGGACATCGCCGCGATCCCCGGCGGCGGCGGCAACTGGGGCGGCTCGTGGTGGACCATCCCGAGCCAGGGCAAGAACATCGACGCCGCGGCCGACTTCGTGAAGTGGCTGGTCGCGCCCGAGCAGCAGATCGAGGTCTTCAAGACCGTCGGCAACCTGCCCTCGCAGCCCGCGCTCTACAAGGACCCGGCTGTTCTGGACTACAAGAAGGAGTTCATGAGCAACGCCCCGACCGGCCAGATCTTCGCGGCCACCGCGGAGAACCTCAAGCCGCAGTACCTGGGCAAGAAGGCCGGCCCGACCCGCGTCGCGGTGGAGAACGTGATCACTCGGGTCCAGGAGGGCAAGCTCAAGTCGAGTGAGGCCTGGGCGGTAGCGGTCAAGGAGGCCGAGAAGGCCGCCAACTCCTGATCCTTGTTCGCACGTGTGGCGGGGCGGCGCATGCCGCCCCGCCCGCTCAGTTAGGAGTGGCCGTGTCCCTCACCCAGCTCAGGCCGCCGCCGCAGCACGCGGCGCCGCCGGCCCGGCCCAGCAAGTTCAAGATCTGGATCTATCGTTTCGACACCAAGACGATCCCGTACGTCTTCATCGCGCCGTTCTTCATCCTGTTCGGGATCTTCGGCCTGTTCCCGATCGTGTACAACGCGATCGTGTCGCTGCGTACCTGGCGGCTCGACGAGCCGGACAAGGACGGCTGGGCCGGCTTCGCCAACTTCACCAAGCTGCTCAGCGACTCCGACTTCTGGAACGCGCTGTTCAACACGTTCGGCATCTTCCTGCTCTCGACCGTGCCGCAGCTGCTGCTCGCCCTGATCATCGCCAACCTGCTCAACCGCAAGCTGCGGGGACAGACGTTCTGGCGGATCGGCATCCTGTTGCCGTACCTCACGCCGGTGGTCGCCTCGACGCTGGTGTTCTCGGTCTTCTTCGCCCGCGACAACGGCATGGCCAACTGGTTCCTCTCGCTGGTCGGCTTCGGCCAGGAGCAGCCGCTCGACTGGCGGGCCGAGAAGTGGACCAGCTGGGTCGCGATCGCCACGATGGTCAACTGGAAGTGGATCGGCTACAACGCCTTGCTCTACCTCTCCGCCATGCAGTCGATCCCCAAGGACGTGTACGAGGCGGCGGCGGTCGACGGCGCCGGCCCGTGGCGGCAGCTGTGGCGGATCACCGTGCCCATGATCCAGCCGGTCGTGGTGTTCACCGTGATCCTGTCGACCATCGGGGGGCTGCAGCTGTTCAACGAGCCGATGATGTTCGACCAGAACCCGCAGTCGGCGAGCGGCGGCTCGGCGCACCAGTTCCAGACCATTGCCCAGCTGATCTACAAGGTCGGCTGGAAGGACCTCAATCTCGGGTACGCGGCCGCGATGTCCTGGGCGCTCTTCCTGATCATCCTGGTCGTCGCCGGCATCAACGTCCTGCTCACCAAGCGCATCGGAGGGGACCGGTGACCACCTTCGTGAACCGGGCGCCGCAGGAGACCCGCGGCAGCTGGAAGACGTACCTCGGCCTGGTCGTGGTGCTGCTCGTCTCGGCCTTTCCGGTCTACTGGATGTTCGTCATCGCGACGAGCACCGACGCGGCCGTGTCCCAGATCCCGCCGTCGGTGATCCCCGGCGGCGAGTTCTTCAACAACCTGCGCGAGGTCTTCACGCTGCAGGACGTCTACTTCACGGCCTCGCTGATCAACAGCATGATCGTGTCGAGCGTGATCACCGGGGCGACGCTGTTCTTCTGCTCGCTGGCCGGCTTCGCCTTCGCCAAGCTGCGCTTCCCGGCCCGCAACGCGCTGATGTTCGTGGTGATCCTCACGCTCACCGTGCCCAACCAGCTCGGCGTCGTGGCGCTGTACATCCTGATGGGCAAGCTCGGCTGGAATGGCACCCTGCTCGCGGTGATCGCCCCCGGTCTGGTCAGCGCGTTCGGGGTCTTCTACATGCGGCAGTTCATCGCGCACGCCGTACCCGATGAGCTGGTCGAATCGGCACGCATCGACGGTGCGATGACCATGCGCGTCTACTGGAGCATCGTGCTGCCGGCGATCCGGCCGGCGCTCGCCGTGCTCGGGCTGCTGACCTTCGTGATGGCCTGGAACGACTTTCAGTGGCCGCTGATCACGCTGAACGGCACCGACTTCCCCACCTCGATGGTCGCCCTCAGCGACCTGGCCAGCGGCAACTATGTGATCTATCGCCGCGTGCTGGCGGGTGCCTTCGCGGCTACCGTTCCGTTGATCATTCTGTTGCTGATCGGCGGCCGGCAGATCGTCCGGGGAATCATGGAAGGTGCTGTAAAGAACTGATGAGTTACCGACCTCTGCACGACGGCTGGACCCTCTCCGGCGGCGATGTGAGCGAGCTGCCGGCGAGTGTGCCCGGGTGCGTGCACACCGATCTGCTCGCGGCCGGCCGGATCGAGGACCCGTACCTCGACGAGAACGAGACGAAGCTGTCCTGGATCGGCCGCACGGAGTGGACGTATTCCACCACGTTCGCGGCCACCCTCGACACGCCCCGGATCGACCTCGTCTGCGCGGGCCTCGACACGGTCGCCGGCATCGAGCTGAACGGGCAGGAGGTCGGCCGGACCGCCAACATGCACCGGAGCTACCGCTTCGATGTGCGGTCGCTGCTCCGGGCGGGCGACAACACCTTGAAGATCAAATTCGACAGCCCTTACGCGTACGCCGAGGAGCAGCAACGCCGTCTGGGGAGCCGGCCCAACGCGTACGACGAGCCGTTCAACTTCATCCGCAAGCAGGCCTGCAACTTCGGCTGGGACTGGGGACCCACCCTGGTCACGTCGGGCATCTGGCAGCCGATCGGCCTGCACGGCTGGTCGGTTGCCCGGCTCGCCGAGGTCCGGCCGCAGGTCACGGTGTCGGACGGCACCGGCCGGGTCGAGGTGCGCGTGCGGCTCAAGCGGGCGGCCGAGGATCCGGTGACCATCACTGCTGCGCTGACCAGCGGCGGAAAACCCATGCAAACCCGATGGGAAATCGCCGGCCACCGCGCCACCGCCACTGTCGACGGCATCGAGGCGCTGCTGATCCTGTCCGTCGACGACCCCGCCCTCTGGTGGCCCCGCGGTTACGGCTCCCCGGCCTTGTATGACCTGACCGTGACCGTGGCCTCGGCTGATGGCGACACTTTGGACACATGGTCGCGCCGGATCGGCTTCCGTGACGTGCGCGTCGACCACACCGACGACGCGTTCACCGTGGTCGTCAACGACGTGCCCGTCTTCGTGAAAGGCGTCAACTGGATCCCCGACGACGTCTTCGACAACCGGGTCACCCGTTCGCGGTTGGCGGCCCGCTTCCGGCAGGCGGCCGACGCCAACGTCAATTACCTGCGCGTCTGGGGCGGCGGCCGCTACGAGTCTTCGGACTTCTATGACCTGGCCGACGAGATGGGCTTCCTGGTCGGGCAGGACTTCCTGTTCGCCTGCGCGGCCTACCCCGAGGAGGAGCCGTTCGCCGCCGAGGTCGAGGCCGAGGCCCGCGAGCACGTGGTCCGCCTCAGCTCGCATCCCAGCCTGGTGCTGTGGACGGGCAACAACGAGAACCTGTGGGGTCACGAGGACTGGGACTGGAAGCCCGCCCTGGCCGGCCGCAGCTGGGGCCTCGGCTACTACGTCGAGCTGCTGCCGCGCATCGTGGCCGAGCTCGACCCGACCCGGCCGTACTGGCCCGGCAGCCCGTACTCCGGCGACCTCGCCCGGCACCCGAACGACCCGTCGTCCGGCACCACCCACATCTGGGACGTGTGGAACACCGACGACTACACGAAATACGCCGCGTACCGCCCACGCTTCGTGGCGGAGTTCGGCTTTCAGGCCCCACCCGCGTACGCGACATTGCGGCGCGCCCTGTCCGACCGGCCGTTGGCTCCCGACTCGCCCGGCATGGCCGCCCACCAGAAGGCCGCCGGCGGCGACCGGAAGCTCGCCCGCGGCCTGGCCAACCATTTGCCCGCCGCGCGCGACTTCGACGACTGGCACTATCTGACCCAGCTCAACCAGGCCCGCGCGGTCGCCTTCGGCATCGAGCACTTCCGCGCGCTGCGCCCGCTCTGCATGGGCAGCATCATGTGGCAGCTCAACGACTGCTGGCCGGTCACCTCATGGGCCGCGGTCGACGGCGACGGCCGCAAAAAGCCGCTCTGGTACGCCATGCGCGACGCGTACGCCGACCGCCTGCTCACCCTGCAGCCGCGTACGGGCGCGCCCCTGACCCCCGGCGGCCCGCCACCGGTGCCGGTCGGCGAGGTCTTCACGCCGCCGGGCGCACCCGCCCTGGTCGCCGTCAACGACGGCCGCGAGCCGTGGCCGGTCCGGACCACCGTGACCCGCCGCAACCTGGCCGGCGACATCCTGGCCTCGGCCGCCGTCGAGGTCACCGTCGCCCCCGGCGCGGCGACCACCATCCCGCTGCCCGCCGACGTCACCACCCCCGGCGATCCCACCACCGAGCTGATCGCCACCGACGGCGGTCCACTGTGGTTCTTCGCACTCGACAAGGACGTCCCCTGGCCGGCGCCGTCCTTCACGACCGAGGTCAGCGCCGACGAATCGTCCACAAAGGTCACCGTGACCGCGGAGTCGCTCCTGCGCTCGCTGACGCTCTACCCCGACCGTCTGGACCCCACCGCCGAAACCGACCGTGCCGGCGTCACCCTCCTGCCCGGCGAGTCGGTCACCTTCACCGTCCACTCCACACAGCCACTCGATCCCGCGGCGCTGACGACCCGGCCGGTCCTCCGCTGTGTCAACGACATCGCCGCCGCCGACCTCGCCGGGGGTTCGAGTTTGGGCTGAGCCAACCAGCCGCGTCGTCCCAGCCCGGTGGGCCAATGTGGACCGCTCGACTCAGCCTCCGCGGTCGAGTCCACTTCCGTGCCTCGGGGCCCAACCTGGGCGCGCGCTCCGCTTTGCTCTACCTACCAGCAGGGGCGCGGACAAACTTTGCTCTGCTTACAGAGGAAGCGACAAACTTTGCTCTGACCGGAAAATAGAAGCTTGGCCATGGTGGGGTGTTTGGGCAGGTGGGGGTGCCGGGCCGGTGGCCGGTCCGGGGTGGCGTGTGATGTGTTCAGGCGGCGGCGGTGAGGGTGACGGTG
>NZ_JBHTBJ010000064.1:0-26022 GCF_042664765.1 Paractinoplanes rhizophilus
CCGCGCCGCCGAGCAGATCGGCCAGCTCCTCGACCAGCTTGAAGTTGTCGGCGTTGCCGACGCCGCGACCGCCGGCGACCACGATCGACGCCTCGGTCAGCTCGGGGCGCGAGCCCTTCTTCTCGGCGACTCGCTCGACCACCTTGGTCAGTTTGTCGGCCTCCGGGATGGCGACGGAGAGCTGCTCGATCGCCGGGGTCGCCGGCGCGGGGGAGGGGGCGACGGAGTTGGGGCGAAGTGTGATGATCGGCAGTCCCCGGGTGACCTTCGACGTCACGATCACGGTGCCCGCGAAGATCGCCTGGGTGGCGGTGCCGTCGGCGTCGACCGCGACCGCGTCGGTGAGCAGGCCGTTGTCGAGCTTCACCGCGAGGCGGGCGGCGATTTCCTTGCCCTCCTGGGTGGAGGCCAGTAGCACGGCGGCCGGCTGCTTCTCGCGTACCAGCGAGGCCAGCACGGTCGCCTTCGGCGCTACCAGGTAGCCCTCGATGTCCTCGCCCGCGGCGACGTAGACCTTCTCGGCGCCGTACTCGGCGAGCTGGTCGGAGACCTCGCCGAACACCACGGCGCTCGGCGACCCGAGCGAGCGGGCGAGGGTCAGCATCTCCAGGGTGACCTTCTTGACGCCGGCCTCGACGACAACCAGAACCTCAGCCATATCGGATGTCCTCTCAGACGAGCTTCTCGGCGGCCAGGTAGGCGACCAGCTCGGCGCCGCCCTCGCCGTCATCGGTGACCTTGATGCCGGCCGAGCGCGGCGGACGCGGCGCGAACGAAAGCACCCGGCTGGTCGGCTCGCCGGCCTCCATTCCGAGATCGGCGAGCGACAGGGTTTCGACCGGCTTCTTCTTGGCCGCCATGATCCCCTTGAACGACGGGTAGCGCGGCTCGTTGATCGTGTCCCACACGCTCACGACGACCGGAGTGGCGGCCGTGACCACCTCGTACCCGTCATCGGTCTGTCTTTGGGCCGTCAGGCGATCGCCGTCCACCGTCAGCGACCGGGCGCCGGTCAGCGCCGCCACCCCCAGCCGCTCGGCCAGCATGTGCGGCATCACCTGCACCCGGCCGTCGGTCGACTCGGCGCCGCAGAGCACCACGTCGGCGCGCAGCCGGTGCAGCGCCGCGGCGAGGACCTTGGAAGTGATCAGCGCGCAGGCGCCGTGCAGCGCCTCGTCGGTCACGTGCACGGCCCGGTCGGGGCCCATCGACAGCGCCTTGCGGATCGACTCGGTGGCGGACGGCGGGCCCATGGTCAGCACGGTCACCTCGCCGCCGTGCGCCTCTTTGAGCTTGAGCGCCTCCTCGATGGCGTACTCGTCCATCTCGTTGACGATGTTGCTCGCCGACGCCCGCTCGACGGTGTTGTCGCTCGCGTTCAGCGAGCGGGCCGAGCTCGAGTCGGGCACCTGCTTGACCAGGACGACGATGTTCATCGCGAAGCTCCGATCGGCGCGTCGAACACGAAACCCTCATAGCCGTTCGCGACCTGCTCGGCGCATCGCTGTTTGTAGCGATCGAACCCACCGATGTAGATCATGAAGACCCGCGGCTTGCCGGGGATGTTGGCGCCGACGTACCAGGAGTCGGCCTCGTTGTAGAGCGTCTGGCCGGCCGCCTGCTCGACCTCGAGGTTCCACCGCTGCTCCCACTCGGGCGCGGTGTCGATTCGCTGCCGGCCCGCGGCCTCCATGTCGGCGATCACCCCGGCCACGAAGTCGACCTGCCACTCGCCCGCGGTGATCATCTGGGCCAGCACGCCGGGGCTGCCCGGCCCGTGGATCATGAACAGGTTGGGGAAGCCGGCGACCAGGAACCCGAGGTACGTGGTCGGGCCGTCGGCCCACTTGTCGCGCAGGTCGCGGCCGTCGAGACCGGTGACGTTCATCCGGGTCATCGAGCCGGTCACCGCGTCGAACCCGGTGGCGAACACGATGATGTCGAGCTCGTGCTCGCCGGCCGTGGTGCGCAGGCCGGTCGGCGTGACCTCGGTGATCGGGTCGGCCCGCACGTCCACGAGGGTGACGTTGTCGCGGTTGTAGGCCTCGAAATAGCCGGTGTCCATGCAGATGCGCTTCGCGCCGATCGGGTACGTCTTGGGGCACAGCATCTCGGCGACCGCCGGATCCTTGACGATGCTGCGGATCTTGCCCCGGACGAACTCGGCCACGATCGTGTTGGCCTCGAGGCTCGTCCCGATGTCGCTGAAGGTGCGCATGAACAGCAGGCCGTTGCGGGCCGCCCACGCCTCCTCCAGGATCCGCAGCCGCTCCTCGGGCGTGTAGTCGAAGACCGACCGGTACTGCTCGTTCTCCATGTAGGACGCCGCGAAGTTGCCGAACATCGCCGCCCGCCGGTCCGGGTAGTTGGCCTTCCACGCCTGCTCGTACTCGGGGTCGGTGGCCCGGTTGTAGGCGGGCAGGCTGTAGGCCGGGGTGCGCTGGAAGACGGTCAGGTGCTCGGCGGTTCTGGCGATCACGGGTACGGCCTGGATGCCGGTCGAGCCGGTGCCGATGATGCCGACCCGCTTGCCCTCGAACGGCACGCCCTCCTTCGGCCACTTCGAGGTGTGGTACCACTGCCCGCGGAACGTGTCGAGGCCGGGGAAGGCGGGCACGTTGGTCGCGTCCAGGCTGCCGCACGCGGCGACGACGTACTTCGCGGTGGCCGTCCGCCCGTTCTCGGCGGCGATGTGCCAGCGGTTCTCGGCCTCGTCGAACCGCAGCCGGTTGACCCGGGTCTCGAACTCGATGTGCTCGCGCAGGCCGAACCGGTCGGCCACGTGGTTCGCGTACGCCTCCAGGTCGGCCTGCGGGGAGAAGTACTCGGGCCACTTCCAGTCCTGCTGGAGGCCCTCGTCGAACGAGTACGAGTACTGCATGCTCTCGATGTCGACCCGGGCGCCGGGGTAGCGGTTCCAGTACCAGGTGCCGCCGACGCCGTCGCCGGCCTCGAAGCAGCGCAGGCTCAGGCCCAGCTGCCGGATGCGGTGGATGGCGTAGAGGCCACTGAACCCCGCCCCGACGATGACGACGTCGTACTCCTCCGAGCCTGTCATGACTGCCTCCCGAGCTCCACGTTGCGAGCAGGTTAACCACTAACTAGTCACACCGTCAATCGAATGGTTCCACCGTCGATTCGCGTACCGAGTCGCGCGCACGATGGGGCGCGGCGGGCGCGCGGTGCGGGGTGCGCGGGGCCTGAGTGGCGGGGCGATCTTGATGAGTTGGCGTCCGAGCCGCGCACCGTTTCATCAAGATCGCGCGGGGCGGGGCGGGGCGGGGCGGGGCGGGTGCGCGGGGCGGGTGCGCGGGGCGATCTTGATGAGTTGGCGCTTACTGCGCGCCGCGCGTCATCAAGATCGCGAGGGTGGGTGGCGGGCGCGAGCGATCTTGATGAGTCGGCGTTCGCTCCGCGCGGCGGTTCATCAAGATCGGGGCGGGGCGGGGCGGGGCGTGGAGGGCGCGGGGAGTGGGGTGCGGCGGCCGCGGCCGATCTTGATGAGTTGGCGTTCGCTTCGCGCTGCGCCTTATCAAGATCGCGGCGAAGGGAGGGCGCGGCGCGGGGAGGGGCGCGGGGGAGGGCTGCGGCGCGGGGAGTGGGGCGGGGCGGGGTGGGGTGGGGTCAGTGGGGGGTGGGGCCGGCCATCAGGCCGCCGTCTATGTAGATCTCGGAACCTGTGATCCAAGAGGATTCGTCGCTCGACAGGAAGACGTGTAAGTCGGCGATGTCTGAGGGCGTTCCGTGCCGGCCGATCGGCGGATGCGTTGCCACGGCGTCCTCGCGCCCGAAGCGCAGCGACGCGGTCATCGGGGTGTCGACGCCGCCGGGGTGGATCGAGTTGACCCGGATGCCCCACGGGCCGAGCTCGACCGCCGCCACCTTGGTGATGCCGCGGACGCCCCACTTGGACGCGCCGTACGCCACCATGTTGGCCAAGCCGACGAGGCCGGCCGTCGACGAGGTGTTGACGATCGAGCCGCCGCCGCGCGCCCGCATCGGGGTCGCGACCGCCCGCATGCCGAGGAAGACGCCGCGCAGGTTGACCGCGATGATCCGGTCGAAGCCCTCGGCCGACTGCTCGACCAGCGGCGCGGTCCGCCAGATGCCGGCGTTGTTGAGCAGGATGTCGATGCCGCCGAACGCCGCCTCGGCGGTGCCGACCACGGTCTCCCAGCTGCCCTCGTCGCTCACGTCGTGGCCGACGGCGACGGCGTTGTCGCCCAACTCCTTGGCGAGCGCCGCCGCGGCCGGCAGATCGATGTCGGCGAGGACCACCCGGGCGCCCTCGGTGATGAATCGGCGCGCGGCCCCGGCCCCCATTCCCATCGCGGCGCCGGTGATGACTGCGACCTTGCCCTCGAGCCTGGAGACCATTTGTCTGCCCTCGCGTCAGCCGTGAGCCTTTCGACGCGGCCAGGCGGAAAGGCTCAGTGGGTAGCTATTGCAGCAAGCTACCCACTGACGCGACACAGTGTCAATTAAACAAACGTCACGCCTTTCGGCGCCGCTTGGGCTCCTCCGCGACCTTGCCGATGGCGGCCATCCACGTCGTCGCCATGACGTCGAGGACGCGGCGCTCGTCGAACTGCTGTCCGCGCAGGAACAGCTCGAAGTAGTAGCGCAGCGGGGCCAGCAGGACGCTCGCATACACCTCGGCGTCGCGGGCGCTGAGCGTCGGCGTGCCGTTGCGCAGCGCGTCGGCGAGCTCGGCCACCTCGGTGGACTGCTGCGCCACCCGCAGCGCGAGGATCTCGGGCTCGATCGACGCGGCCTCCTGGACCGGCCGCGCGTACGGCGCGATGGTGTTCCACTCCCGCATGGCGAGGGCCAGCCAGCCGCGGATCGAGGCGATGGTCGGCGAGTGCGCGATCGGGCTGAGGTCGGCGTACACGTCGTGGAAGTGATCCTTGCCGCGCTCCATGAGCTCGCTGATCAGATCGCTTTTCGACTTGAAGTGCAGGTAGAAGGTGGCACGGGTGGCGCCGGCCCGGTCGGCGATCTCGTCGACGGTGGCCTTGGCGTAACCGCGCTCGGCGAAGATCTCGATCGCCGCGTCGATCAGTCGCGTGCGGGTGAATTCCCGCTGCGCCGCGCGCATCCGCCCGCGGGGGCGGGCGCGGCTTTCCGATGCCTCGGCCGGGGCGTCGGGTGTCGTCGGATTGGCCATCCGCTCATTCTAGGCACTGGAAGCTTCGCACACACACCGGTCGCATCGTCTATAGAAAAGACACTATGTCAAACGTATGCTGCGGTGGTGCGAAGAGCCGTGCCGCCCGCGATCACTCTCACCGTGCTCGCCGTCAGCGTCTGTGGGTACTCCCTGGCGGCGACCCAGCTGCTTCCCGCACTGCCGCGCCTGCAGGTGGCGTTCGGCGCCTCGCCGAGCGCGGTCGCCTGGGTGTTCACCGCGTACCTGCTGGTCTCCGCGCCGGCGACGCCGCTGGCCGGCCGGCTCGGCGACATGTACGGCCGCCGCCCGGTGCTGGTCGCGGTGCTGACCCTGTTCCTGATCGCGTCGATCGGCTCGGCGCTGGCCCACAACCTGCCCGAGCTGATCGCCTGGCGCGCGCTGCAGGGCCTCGGCGGCGCGGTCGTGCCGCTGGCCTTCGGCGTGGTGGCCGACGTGCTGCCGGAGAAGCGGGTGTCGCTGGGGATGGCGATGCTCGGCGCGATGCTCGCGATCGGCGGCTCGGTCGGGCTGCTGCTCGGCGGCTTCCTGGTGCAGCACGCGCCGGTCGGCGTCATCTTCTGGACCTCGGCCGGCTTCGGCCTGATCGGCGTGGTCGGCAGCCTGCTGACCGTGCCCCGGTCGGCCGGGCGGACCGCGGGCCGGCTGGACGTCGCGGGCGCGGCGCTGCTCGCGGTCGGCCTGGTCACGCCGCTCATCGGGGTCAGCTTCGCGCCCCGCTGGGGCTGGGGTGACCCGCGGGCGCTGGCGCTGTTCGCCGCCGGGCTGGTCGTGCTGCCGCTGTGGTGGCGGCTGCAGGCCCGCCGCCCCGCGCCGCTGGTCGACACCGCGCTGCTGACGAGCCGGCCGATCGCGGCGACGATCCTCGCCACCGCGGTCATGGGCTTCGGGTTGTTCGGGGCGTTCAGCCTGGTGCCGCAGCTGGCCCAGGCGCCCGAGGCGGTCGGCGGCCTCGGGTTCACGGCGCTGGGCGCGGGCGTGCTGATGCTGCCGACCGCGACCGTCAACGCCGCCGTGGCGCCGCTGGTCGGCCTGGTGAGCCGGGCGCACGGCTCGAAGCTGCCGCTGCTGGCCGGCGCGCTGATCGCGGCGGCCGGGCTGGCCTGGCTGAGCGCCCGGCACGCGAGCCCGGCCGAGATCGCGATCGGCTGCGGCGTGCTGGGCATCGGCTTCGCCGCCTCGCTCGCCGCCGCGCCGAACATCATCGTCGGCTGGGCGCCCCGCGACCGGACCGGCGCGGCGCTGGCCGCGAACACGCTCGCCCAGAACCTCGGCTCGTCGGTCGGCTCGCAGGTCGGCGTCTCGATCGTGGCCTCCCGGGTCGGCGCGGACGGCCTGATCCCGGCCGGCTACACCTGGGCGTTCGCGGTGGCCGCCGGCATGGCGGTGGTCGGCGCCGGGTTCGCCGCGCTGGTGCTGGAGCCGCCGGTGACAGTCGAAGAAACCACTCTCTTGACGTAGCGTCCAGCGAACATACGCTTAGTCCATGGGATACTCATACGATCCAGAGTTGGCAGCAGTCGTCGAGGTGCTTCCGGTCCTCGACATCAGCGACCTGGCCGCCGCGCGCGCCCAGATGCTCCAGATGCGCGAGGCGATGCCCGCGTTCGAGCCGCCCGCCTCCCTCGACATCACGAAACGCTCGATCCCCGGCCCGGCCGGCGATCCGGACGTCGAGATCACCGTCATCCGGCCACGCGGCGCGGCGGCAGAAGGCCCCGGCGGCGCGGCAGAAGGCCCCGGCGGCGCGGCAGAAGGCCCCGGCGGCGCGGCAGAACGGCCCGGTCTGCTGTGGATCCACGGCGGCGGCTTCGTCCTCGGCGACGTCGAGGGCGACATGCCGGTCGCGGCGGGCCTGGCCGAGGGCGCCGGCGCGGTCGTCGTCTCGGTCGAGTACCGGCTGGCCCCCGAGCATCCCTTCCCGGCGCCCGTGGAGGACTGCTACGCGGCGCTGACGTGGACCGCGGAGCACGCCGCCGAGCTCGGCATCGACCCGGGCCGGCTGGCCGTGGGCGGGCTCAGCGCCGGCGGGGGACTGGCCGCCGCCGTGGCCCTGATGGCGCGCGACCGGGGCGGTCCGGCGCTCTGCTTCCAGCTGCTCGACATCCCCGAGGTCGACGACCGGCTGAGCACGCCGTCGATGAAGCAGTTCACCGACACGCCGCTGTGGCATCACCCCAACGCGATCCTCAGCTGGGAGGCGTACCTCGGGCCCGGCCACAACGGCGACACCTCGCCGTACGCGGCGCCGGCCCGGGCCACCGACCTGAGCGGGCTGCCGCCGGCGTACGTGGTCACCTGCGAGTTCGACCCGCTGCGCGACGAGGGCATCGAGTACGCCCAGCGGCTCATGCAGGCCGGTGTCCCCACCGAGCTGCACCACTTCCCGGGCACGTTCCACGGCTCGTCCGGGGCCGGCGCGGGCACGGCGATCTCCGAGCGGATGGTCGCCGAGCGCACCGAGGCGCTGCGCAGAGCACTTCACAAATGAGAAAAGAGGCCCGGTGGGGATCCACCGGGCCTCATCTCAAACGGTGTACTTCAGCAACGTTATGTCGGGGTGGTCCTCGAACACCGGTCTGACCCGCATGCCCACCTGCAACGCGGCCGGTTCCACGCCGACCATCTCGGTGGTCAGCCGCGGCCCCTCGGCCAGCTCGACGACCGCCAGCAACTGCGGCACCGCGTCCTGCCACGGCGGCGCGGTCGGGCGATCCGCCACCGTGAAGGTGTAGAGCGTGGCCTCCCCCGACACCTCCCGCCATTCCAGGTCGTCGGCGAGCGTCCGCGGGGCCAGCACCCGGGGATAGAAGACGTACTGCTGCGCCGACGGCGAGTACTGGATGCGCACCTTGTGCTCGCGCAGCCCGTCCCAGTACGGCTGGGTCACCGGGGTCGGCTCCGGCAATGGCTTGTCCATCTTCCGCTCCTCAGTTGCCCTCGAGGATGAGCGCGACCTGCTCGCTCATGATCCCGCCGTTGCCCGATACGAAGGCCCGGTTGCAGTCGCGCACCTGGGCGTCCCCGGCCCGGCCCATGATCTGCCGGGCGCCGTCGACCACGTGGTGCATGCCGCCGGCCATGCCGGCCTGCCCGAACGAAAGCTGCCCGCCCGCGGTGTTGAGCGGGAAGTCGCCGGCGTACGTCAGGTCGTGGGAGGCCATGAACTCCATCCCCTTGCCCTTCTCGCAGAAGCCGGCGTCCTCGACGCTCATCAGCACGGTGATCGTGTAGCAGTCGTAGATGGACGCCATGTCCATGTCGGACCGTCGCAGGTCGGCCATGTCGAACGCCCGGTCGGCCGCCTTCGAGATCGGCGAGCGCAGCAGGTCCTCCGCGTACGTCGGGGTCTTGAAGGCGATGTGCTCGCCGAACCCCTTGACCCAGACCGGCCGGTTGCGCGCGCGGCGGGCGACGTCGGCGCTGGTCACGATGACCCCGGCGCCGCCCATGCAGGGCATCACGATCTCCAGCCGGTGCAGCGGGTCGGCGATCATCGGGCTGGCCAGCACGTCGTCGATGGTGATCGGCCGGCCGTGGAAGACCGCGTCCGGCGTCGCGCACGCGTTGGTGCGCTGGTCGGCCGCGATCTTCGCGACCGCGCGCGGGTCGTACCCGAACTCGGCCGCGTACCGGCGGGCGATCTGCGCGTACGGCGCGTTCTGCCCGAGGTTGCCGTACGGGATCTCGAACTCCGCCTGCGGCGAGCCGAAGTTGTTGCTCGAGGCCCCGAAATACCCGAACTCCTTGGGCGGCCGCTGCTTCGACGCCGGCAGGTTGTACGCGCCGGGCACGATCACCAGCACCGCCTCGCACAGGCCGAGCTCGATCGCGGCCGCCGCCCGCCAGACCATGCCGGCCGAGGTGGCCCCGCCGAGGTCGACCACCTCGCCGTAGTTGATCGGGATGCCGAGGTACTCCGACAGCGTCGCCGGGGCGAACATGTCGGACTCGGCGATGCCGTGGGTGACCAGGCCGTCGATCGACGACCCGTCCAGCCCGGCGTCGTCCAGCGCCGCCTTGGCCAGCTTCGCGTACTGCTCGATGGTGAACAGCTGCGGCCGGGTCGGCTTGCGTTCCGGGGGGAGCTCGACGAAGCCGACGATCGCCGCCTCCCCGCGCAGCCCGGTCATGACGCTCGCTTCGGCAGGGCCACGGTGGCGGTGCCCGGCATGAGCACCTCGCCTTCGCCCTTCTCGCCGTGGATGGCCAGGTCGACCAGCGTCTGCCCGTCCTCCTCCCGGGTGCCGGTCACCTTCCCGACGAACCGGAGCTCCTCGCCGGGGTAGGCGCTGGCCCGGTTCTGGATCGAGTAGCGGACCAGCCGGCCGCCCGGCCCGGCCCAGTCGGTGAGCGCGCGGGCCAGCAGCGCCGCCTGCAGCGGGCCGTGCACCAGGATGTCGGGGTAGCCCTCGACGTCCTTCGCCCAGGTGCGGTCGTAGTGGATGCGGTGGCCGTTGTAGGTGGCGGCGCTGAAGAAGAACATCTGGGTCGCGTCGACGGTGATCGCGAGGGTGGGGATCTGGTCACCCTCCTGCACGTCGTCGAAGAAGATCTGCGAGGTCATGGCTGCCTTTCTGCGGAACCTAGGGACGGGCGATCATCGAGGCCTTGTTCACGGCGACCACCGTCCCGTCCTGGCGGGTGTACGTGGTCGTCGAGGTGACCAGGACGAACGCCCCGGACCGGCCCTTCTTCTCCTGGATGTCGGTGACGGTGCGGACGGCCGTGATGACATCACCGTCGTAGAGCGGCTCGTAGAACGTGATGTCCTCGCCGCCGGCCATCCGCCGTGGGCACTTGGGCAGCGGGATGTCGCCCGAGCCGGTGCCGCCGGGGATCCCGTCCGGCCGGAGCTTGTCGAGGTCGGCCACGCCGAGCACGACGTACTGGAAGTACAGCGGCGGCGCGATCACGTCCCGGTAGCCGGCCGCCCGGGCGTGGTCGGCGTCGAAGTAGAGCGGGTTGCGGTCCTTGACCGCGGCCGCCCAGCGCTGGAACTCCTTCTTGACGACGATGCCGGACGACTCGTTGGTGACCTTGCCGATGAAGGCGCGGGCCTCGTCGGAGATGAGTGGTTCTTCCTGTACCTGGGTCACAGCAAGCCCTTCTACTTGTACGACTTGAACTTGACTTGCCCGTTGAGGTCGATCGTGTCGACCGTGGACAGCGTCTTGGCCTTGGCGTCCCACTTGCCGATGACCATCCCCTCGACCAGGTACGGGTCGTCCGGGGTGGTCTCGAGGGTGAGACCTTCGACAAAGATGATCTTGGACAGGTCCGGCTTGAGGTTGTGCGCCGCGTCCATCACGTCGGCGCGGGTGACCGCGGCGGCGTTGGTGACCGACTGGGCGAACAGCGCGGCCATGTTCCAGCCGCCGACACCGGCCGAGACCGGCAGCTTCACGTTGTTCTTGTCGAACTGCGGCTGGACCCACTTGCGGAACAGCGCCACCTTGGGGTCGCTCGCCAGCGCCGGGTCGTCGACGTTGATGCTGCTGCCGGTGAGCAGCCCATCGCCGGCCCCCGGGTTGAGCTGGGACAGCTGGGCGACGCTGATCGGCGCGGCGATGATCTGCGGCTTCCACTCGGTGTGGCCGGAGACCAGGTTGATCGCCTGGAGCATCTGGGCGCCGAGCGCGATCACGATGATCACGTCCGCCTTGGTGGCGGCGAGCGTGGTGACCTGGCCGGAGAGGTCGGCGTCGGTGGTCTCGAAGGTCACCTCCTTGGCGATCTTCACCTGGCTGCCGTCGATGCCGTCCTTGAACGAGCCGACCTCGGCCTTGCCGTAGTCGTCGTGCTGCGACATGATCGCGACGGTCGCGTTCGGCGAGTGCTTCTTGAGGTAGTTGGCGTAGGTCAGGCCCTCGCCCGAGTAGACCGAGACCGGCCCGTTCATCGCCCAGGGGTAGCCGGGGTCGCCGAGCTCGGGCGCGCCGGCCGTGGCGAACAGGTCGGGCACGCAGCCGTTGTTCACGATCGGCCGGATGGCCTGGTTGGCCGAGGACCCGACGATGCCCAGCAGCGCGAAGACCTTGTCGTCGTCGACCAGCTTCTGCACGTTGGCCTTGGTCGTCGCGACCTGGTACTGGTCGTCCTTGTAGACGACCTCGACCTTGCGCTTCTTGCCGTCGGCGCCCGCGATGCCGCCCTCGGCGTTGACCATGTCGAAGTAGCCGAGCATGCCCCACAGGCCCACGCCGACCGTGGCGAACGGCCCGCCGAGGGCGCCGCTGTAACCGATCTTGATGGTGTCGTCGGTGACGCCGACGGTCGGCTGGTAGTCGGTGCAGGTCTTGGTCAGGTAGGCGGTCTTCTCCGAGCCGGCGCCGCCGCCGGCCACGCTCTGCGAGACCGCGCCGCCGCCGCAGCCACTGGTCACCAACGCCAAACAGGCCGCGACGGAGAGGAAATGCAACCTTTTCATGATCATGCCCTTCCTGGAAACGGGTGTGGAAGGCCGCCCCACCGGCGACGCCGGCGGGATTGAAGGAAAATGTCGGGATTTAGACGAGCTCTTTGGCGGGTACTTCCGGGGCGGGCGCGGGACGAACCCGGGTCGGTGGCAGCGGACCCCGGATCCGGGCGCCCAGCTTGGCGAGCAGGCCGCCGAGACCCT
This sequence comes from Paractinoplanes rhizophilus, assembly GCF_042664765.1. Lineage (NCBI taxonomy): Bacteria > Bacillati > Actinomycetota > Actinomycetes > Micromonosporales > Micromonosporaceae > Paractinoplanes > Paractinoplanes rhizophilus. Next base: position 11,814 of record NZ_JBHTBJ010000064.1, read on the forward strand.
GCGGCAGCACCAGCAGGATGAGGATCAGCACGACGCCGTAGATCAGCGGGGTCAGCAGGGGGCTGAGCCCGGCCGAGCTGATCGACTGCGGCGCGTACACGATGAACAGACCGCCGAAGATGGGGCCGATCAGCGTGCCCGCGCCACCGATCGCCATGCCCGCGAGCAGGTAGATGGCGAGCAGCACGGAGAAGTCGCCCGGGGCGACGAACTGGTTGGTGACGACGAACATCCAGCCGGCGACGCCGCAGACGGCGGCGCTGGCGCCGAAGACCAGGACCTTGGTCACGCTGACATTGATGCCCACCGTGTGCGCGGCGATCTGATGATCCCGTACGGCGAGCAGCGAGCGCCCGATCCGGCTGTCCAGCACGTTGCGCACGATCACCCAGATCACCACCAGGCCGGCTAGCAGCACCCAGTAGTTGAAGGCGACGGTGGAGATGCCCCAGGACGCGGGGGCGGTGAGCGGGTCGACGTTCATGCCCGGGGTGCCGCCGGTCTGGGCGGAGAACTTCACCGGGATGGTGGGGAAGATGATGGCGATCGCCAGGGTGGTGAGCGCCAGCCGGATGCCGGTGATCCGCAGCGCCGGCAGGCCGGTGAGCGCGCCGAGGACGAAGGCGAGGAGCACCGCGACCGGCAGCGCCGCCCAGTACGACCAGCCCGCGTGCTGCACCAGCAGGGCGGTGGCGTACGCGGCGAGCCCGATGTAGGCGCTCTGTCCGATGGAGATCTGCCCGGCCAGCCCGGACAGCAGGTTGAGGCTCATCACGCCGACCGCCGTGTAGATCACCTGCTGGAGGTTGACCAGGGTGGGACCGCCCACCCCGAACGGCAGGTACGCGGCGACGGCGAGCAGGACCAGCCAGGCGGCGGGGACGGTGGCCCGCCGCGCGAAGTCGGTGTTCATACGCGTTCCACCTGTCGCTTTCCGAACAGGCCCTCCGGCTTGACCAGCAGGACGATGATGATCGCGGCGAAGGCCACCGCGAGCTGCAACTGCGTGCCGATGAACGAGATGTAGCCGCCGGCCAGCGCCTGGATCACGCCGAGGGCCACGCCGCCGACCAGGGCGCCGACATAGCTGTCCATCCCGCCGAGCACCGCCGCTGCCATGCCGTACAGCAGCAGGGTTTGCATCATGTTGGTGCTGAGGAACAGGTCGGGCGCGACCATCGCGCCGACCAGGGCGCCGAGCGCGGCCGACAGGCCCCAGCCGAACGCCAGCATCCGCGACGGGTTGACGCCGAGCAGCTGCGCGGAGGTCGGGTTCATCGCGGCGCCGGTCATCGCCAGGCCGATCCGGGTCTTCGCGAACAGCAGCCGCAGGCCGGCCGCGACCAGGATGAGCAGCACGATCGAGCCGAGCTTGTGGTACGAGATGGAGACGCCGCCGAGATGCCAGCGGCCGTCCGGGAACGGCGACTCCAGGCGCTGCACATCGAGCGTGAACAGCCAGCCGGCCAGCGCGTTGATGCCGAGGAACAGGCCCATCGTGACCATCGACTGTCTCAGGTGGTCGGCCGTCTCGAACGGCCGGATCACGAACCGTTCGAGTCCGGCCCCGAAGCCGAAGCCGAAGATCATGCCGCCGATGATCGCCACCACGATCGGCACGCCGAGCCCGCCGCCGGCCAGCTCCCAGATGATGAAGGTGCAGAACATCGCGATCTCACCGGTGGCGAAGTTGAGCAGGCCGGTCGCGCGGTAGACCAGGACGAGCGCGAGCGCGATCGACCCGTACAGCACGCCGCTCTGCACCCCGTCGATGAGGCGTTGGATGAGCAGGGTCATCGTCAGCTCCCCAGGTAGGCGCGGCGGATGCCGTCGTCGTCGAGCAGGTCGGCGGCCTTGCCGTGCAGCACGACCCGGCCGGACTCAAGGACGTAGCCGCGGGTGGCGATCTTCAGGGACAGGTTGGCGTTCTGCTCGACGATCAGCATCGAGGTGCCGAACTGCTGGTTGATCGCCTCGATCTTCTGGAACAGGCTGGCGGTCACCATCGGCGCCAGCCCCATCGAGGGCTCGTCCAGCAGCAGCATCTTGGGCCGGTTCATCAGCGCCCGGGCGACCGCGAGCATCTGCTGCTCGCCCCCGCTGAGGCTGCCGGCCGCCTGCTTGCGGCGCTCGGCCAGGATCGGGAACAGCTCGAACCAGGTGTCGAACGCGTGCCGCTCGCGCCCCTTGAGCAGGTGCCCGCCCATCCGCAGGTTGTCCTCGACGGACAGGAACGGGAAGGTGCCGCGGCCTTCCGGGATGTGGCCGAGCCCCATCTTCGCCCGGGCGTCGGGCTTGCTGCGGCTGATGTCGACGCCGCCGAACCGTACGCGTCCCTTGCTGCCGATCAACCCACTCAGCGCGCGCAGGGTGGTGGTCTTTCCGGCGCCGTTGGCGCCGAGCACCACGACGATCTCACCCTCGTCGACATGGATCTCCAGGTCTTCGAGTACGGAGATGGGCCCGTACCCCGCCGTGAGGCCGGTCGCCTCCAGCATCGCCGTCATGCCGACACCCCCAGGTACGCCTCGATGACTGCCGGGTTCTTGGAGACCTCGGCCGGGGTGCCGGTGGCCAGGACCTTGCCGAGGTTGAGCACCACGATGTGGTCGGAGATCGACATCACCAGGCCCATGTGGTGCTCGACCAGCACGATGGTGACGTCGAACTGCTCGCGGACCCGGGCGATGTAGCCGCCGAACTCGGCGACCAGGCCGTGGCTGAGCCCGGCGGCCGGCTCGTCGAGCAGCAGCAGCCGCGGACGCGACATCAGCGCCCGGGCCAGCTCGACCCGCTTGAGGATGCCGAACGACAGACTGGACGCCGTCGCGTGCTCGTACCGCTCGAGCTCGAGGTGCTCGAGGATGTCGAACGCCTCCTCGCGCAGCCGGCGCTCCTTGCCGCGCTGGCCGAACCCGTGGGTGGCGCAGCTGAACAGCCCGCTGGTGTGCCGGTTGTATCCGCCGAGCAGCACGTTCTCCAGCACGGTCTGGCGCGGGAAGAGCGCGAGGTTCTGGAACGTGCGGCCCACGCCCAGCCGGGCCACCGCGTGCGGCCGCTTGTTGCGCACGTCCACGCCGTCGACCAGGATCCGGCCCTCCTGCGGCCGGTAGAGCCCGCCGACGCAGTTGAACAGGCTGCTCTTGCCGGCGCCGTTCGGCCCGACCACCGCGCACAGTTGCCCGCGCTCGACGGAGAAGCTGAGCCCGGCCAGGGCCCGTACGCCGCCGAAGCGCAGTTCGACGTCCTGGACGTCCAGCATCGGGGCGCTCATGCGAACTGCTCATCGGTGACGAGCCGGCGGCTGACGAGGTCGTCGTACTTCTCGTCGCCGTACCCGAGCAGGGTCTTGTAGACGTACTCGTTGTCCTCGCCGAACCCGGGCAGGGGACGGCCGAACGCGAGGTCGAAGCCGTCCGCCCGCCACGGGTGCCCCGGGTAGCGGTAGGTGCCGACCGACGGGTGCGAGCGTGCCTTGAACCACTCCCGCGCGGCCAGGTGGGGATCGGCCAGCAGGCGCAGTTCGCTCATCACCTCGGCGGCCGGCACCCGCACCGCCGCCAGCCGCCGGACCACGTCGTCCGACGACAGCGGCGCGCACCACGCGGCGATGCCGTCGCGCAGCGCCCGCGAGTTGGCCCGGCGGTCGGCCGCGGTGCGGCCCAGCGCCGTCCACCCGGCGTCGCCGACCACGCCGGTCAGCGCCGCCCAGTCCCGGTCGTCGCGGATCGACACGACCACCCAGCGGTCGTCCTCCGCGGTCCGGAACGCGTCCTGCAGCAGGGCCGGATCGGTGTTGCCGAGCACCGCCGGCTTCCGGTCGTTCATCTGGTAGTCCAGGAAGAACTCGCCGATGTCCTGCATGACGTTCTCGGCCTGGGCGAACTCGACCAGCCCGCCGCGGCCGGTGACCTCGCGGTCCCACAGGGCGGTCAGCACGGCGAACGCCAGGCCGGCCGGCGCCGACTCGTCCATGTGGTAGTTCTCGCCCGCGCTGTCCGGCGGCTCGCCCTCGTACCCGTCCATGGCGGCGATGCCCACCAGCGAGTTGAAGTTCGGGCCGTACCCGAGGTAGTTGCTCATCGGGCCGGTCATGCCCATCGGGGGCATCCGCGCGACGATCAGCCGCGGGTTCAGCTCGAGCAGGCGGTCGTGGCCGAGCCCGAGCTTCTCCAGCACCCCGTTGGTGTTGTTCTCCACCAGCACGTCGCTGATCTCGATGAGCCGCAGCGCCGCCTCGTGGCCCTCGGGGGTTTCGAGGTTCATGCAGGCGGCCAGCTTGTTGCGGGCGTGCCAGTTGAAAAGAGCGGTGCGATCGTACGGGCGGGGCTCCGGCTTGCCGTCCGGGTAGGTGTTGCGGCTCCACCCGGAGTTGGCCACCGACGCGTTCGTGGTCCGGGCCGAGGCCTGCCGGCTGACCCGGTTGTTGCCCTCGATCCGGATCACCTCGGCGCCGAGATCGCCGAGCAGGGCGGTCGCGCCCGGTCCCGACCACACCACGGTCAGGTCGACCACGCGGATGCCGTCCAGGGGAAGGTTCGTGTCGGTCATGGCTGCACCACGCTCATCTCCAGTTCCGCGGTGACCTCGGCGGTGTGCTCGCCCAGCCGGGGGGCGGTGTGCCGGATCTCGAAGCCGTCGCGCATCCGCCACGGCGCGCCGAGGTAGTCCAGCCGCCCGGCGACCGGGTGCTCGGCGGTCACGAAGGCGCCCCGCTCCCGGAAGTGCGGGTGCGCGTACAGCTCGTCCATCTCCAGGAATGCGGTGCACGGGATCCGCGCGGCCTCCGCGTCCGTCATGATCTGGATCTTGGGCCGGGCGGCGAACCAGGCCTTGAGGTAGTCCATGAACTCGTCCCAGTCGTCGCCCAGGTGCGGGCGGTCCAGGAACTTGCCCAGGAAAACCTCGTCGCCCGCGCCGATCAGCCGGATCAGCCGGTTCCAGAACTCCTGGTTCGTTATGTAGATCATCACGAACCCGTCGGCGGCCCGGAACGGGCCGGTGAAGGTGGCCGCCCCGCGGTGCGCGCTGCGCACCCCGCGCGGCGCGTTCACTCCGGAGTATTCGGCGGTCAGCAGGTACGACGCCCGCCGGTCGGCGCTGGAGAGCAGCACCTCCTGCCCGGACACGTCGATCGTCGAGCCCCGGCCGGTGCGCCGGGCGTGGTAGAGCCCGGCCAGCGTGGCCTCGCCGGCGGTCCGGCCGATGGTGTACTGCTCGAGCAGCCCCGGCTTGCGTTGCGGCGCCCGGTGCGCGTCGCCGGTCGCGTTCATCGGGCCGCCGGTCGCCTGCAGCACGATGCCGGTCGCCTCCCGGTCCCGGTACGGGCCGGTCTGGCCGAACGGCGAGATCCGGGTGACCACCAGCCGGGGGTTGGTCGCGCGCAGCTCGTCCGGATCGAGCCCGAGCCGCTCGAGGTGCCCGGGCCGGAACGACTCGACCACCGCGTCGGCCCGGGCGATCAGCCGCTTGACCAGCTCGAGCCCCTCGGTGCTGCGCAGGTCCACGGCGATCGAGCGCTTGTTGGTGTTCAGGTGCAGGAACAGGGGGTTCGCCTCGGGGTCGGGCCGCTCGCCGGGTACGAGGGCCCAGCGGCGGCTGTGGCTGCCCGCACCCGGCTTCTCGATCTTGACGACGTCGGCGCCGAAGTCGGCGAACATCTTGGTCGCGAACTCGCCCGCGACCCACCGGGAGAGATCGACGACGCGCAGGCCGTTGAACACCTGCCGCCGGGTGTCCGCGCGCGAGGGAGAGGACGTCATCGCGGGCCGCCCTACCGCGCCAGGCCGAGTTCGCGCTGCAGCCAGCCGGCCGCGACGTCGGCGGTGCCGCCCTTGATCTCGGTGACCTTCGCCCGCTCGGACCACAGGTGCAGGTCGGTCTCGCGGACGTAGCCCATGCCGCCGTGCAGCTGGTGCGCGGTCAGCGTGGTCCACTTGTACGCCTCGCTGGCGCGCATCTTGGCGATGGCCACCGCCCGGCGGGCCACGTCGCCGCGGCCGAGCCACCACACCGCCTGGGCGGCCGAGAGCCGGGCGCCCTCGATCGCGATGCGCATGTTGGCCACGTGGTGCTGGGCCGCCTGGAAGCTGGCGATCGGCCGCTTGAACTGCTCGCGCACCTTGACGTAGTCGACGGTGCGCTCGAGCACCGCGGTCGCGCCGCCGACCATCTCCATGCACTGCAGGGCCACCAGGGCGTTGGCCACCCAGGCCAGGTCGTCGGTGGACGGCCGGTCCAGCACCTCGGCGTCGGTCGCCCGGTAGTCGTGCAGCTCGATGCGGGCCTGCTTGTCGCCGGCGAAGGTGCTCAGCGCGGTCACCTCGAGGCCGTCGCGCGCGGGGTCGAGCAGGACGCCGATGGTGCGCTCGGGCTCGGGGAAGGCCGAGGCGCGCGCGGTGACCAGGATCGTCTCGGCGGTGGCGCCGTTGCCGACGAACATCAGCGTCCCGCTCAGCGACCAGCCGTCCCCGGTGCGCTGGGCGACCAGGCCGGGGCGCAGGTCGGCGGCGTCCGACGGGTTGCCGACCGCGGCCGTCGCCCGCAGGTCGCCGGCGACCAGGCGGGGCAGGTACGCCGCGCGCTGCTCGGCCGAGCCCAGCCGGGCCAGGGCCACCGCGAAGCCGAGGGTGTCGTAGACGGCCGTCGGGCAGAGCGCCCGGCCCGCCTCGGCGAAGACCAGGCCCAGCTCGAACAGGCCCGCCCCCTCGCCGCCGTACTGGTCGTCGACCGCGATGCCGAAGACGCCGGCCTTGGCCAGGGTCTTCCACAGGTCGGTGGGGATGCCGTCGGAGCCGGGCTCCTTCATCTTGCGGACCAGGGCCGGCGGGCAGGCGTCGGCGAACAGGTGCCGGAGCATCGTGGAAAGTTCCCGCTGTTCCTCGGTGAGGGTCAGTCGCATGATCATTTGCCTTTCGGATCAGCGCCCGTAGCCGGGCATGCCGTGCCCGCGCTGGGCGATGACGTCGCGCAGCACCTCGTTGGCGCCGCCGCCGAAGCGCAGCAGGGGTGCGCTGCGGTAGAGCTTTTCGAAGCCGCCGCCCGGAACCGCGAACGGATCGGAGCCGCTGAGCACGCCGTCCAGGCCGAGCATCTGGGTGCCGAGGTCGGCGATGCGCTGCCGCAGCTCGGAGGAGAAGATCTTCTCGGCGGTCACCGCGACGGTCGGGATGCCGCCGGTCTCGAGCAGCGACGCGGCCTCCATGCCCATCAGCACCGCGACGTCGACGTCCGCCTCGAGCTGGGCGATCCGGCGGCGGACGTCGGGGTTGTCCATCGGCCGGGTGCCGTCCGAGCGGACCACCCGGGCCGCCTCGATGATCTCGTCGACCGCGCGGCGCAGGTCGCCGGCGTTGGTCAGCGCGCCGCGCTCCAGGTCGAGCGCGCCGGTGATGTACTGCCAGCCGCGGTTGACCTCGCCGATCAGGTTGGTCCGGGGCACGCGTACGTCGGTGAAGAAGGTCTCGTTGGTGCGGAACCCGTCCCAGGTGATCAGCGGGCGGATCTCGATGCCGGGGGTGTCGATCGGCACCATGATCACCGAGATGCCGCGGTGCTTGGGCGCCTCCGGATCGGTCCGCACGCACAGCCACTCGTGGCTGGCCACGTGCGCCTGGCTGTTCCAGATCTTCTGGCCGTTGATGACCCACTCGTCGCCGTCCAGCTCGGCCTTGGTGCGCAGGCTGGCCAGGTCGGTGCCGGCGTTCGGCTCGGAGTAGCCGACCGCGCAGGTGATCTCGCCGCGGGCGATCGGCGGCAGCCACTCCTGCTTGTTGATCTCGGTGCCGTTGCGCATGATCATCGGGGCCACCGAGGTGACCGTCAGGTCCGGCCCGGGTGCGCCCCAGTACTCGAACTCGTTCACCAGGATGTGCTGGTAGATCGGGCCGAGCGCGAGGCCGCCGTACTCCTTGGGCCAGTTGAGCCCGAACCAGCCCTTCTCGCCCACCTTGCGGCGGAAGTCGAGCAGGACACCGTCGTTGGACTCGTAGCCGCGCTCCTTGCGCAGCGTCAGCAGCTCCGGCGAGAAGTTCTCGGCCAGGAAGGCGCGTACCTCCTCGCGCCAGGCGCGCTGGTCGTCGTCGAGTTCGAATTCCATAACGTCTCCTGTTCGGCTCAGGCCAGTGCCGGTGCGACCGGCACGGAGTTGAAGAGCAGGCTCACGCCGAGGGCGGGCACGACCTCGGTCTTGGACCAGCCCATGCCGGCCGGCGTGATCGGCAGGCCGGCGGGCGCGGCGGCCTCGACGGCGATGCCGCGCACGCCGATCGGGTACGGCCCGCCCTCGTCGTACGCGGACTCGTGGATCAGCAGCAGGTGCGCCCCGGACGGCCAGCGCAGCCGGACCATGTCGTCGGTGACGATCAGCCGTTCGGCCCGCAGCACGTCGCAAAACAGCCGCGCGGCCCGATCGAGGTCGCGCACCCGGACGACGAGGTACGACAGGGCGGACGGCTCGCCGCCGGGCTCCGTCTCCCACGGGCGGGGGAGCAGCAGATCGCGGCCCGGCCCCTTGGTCGGGTCCCCGTCGCCCTGGGCGATCTGGATGAGGACCCCGAGGCCGGTGTCCCGCGGGTGCAGGAAGCCCTCGTGCCAGCCCGGGTTGTCCAGCGACACGAGCACCGGCTCGATGCCGAACGCCCGCACGTCGCGCAGGATCGCCCGCAGGTTGTCGGTCTTGAAGGTGATGTGGTGCGGACGGTTCGGCCCGGCGGCGAGGAACTTGCCGACGAACGAGCCGCCCCGGTCGGGCTCGGTGAGCAGCTCGATCCGGGTGTTGTTGCCGTAGGCCAGCTGGCAGGCGTTGAAGGCGGGCGTGCGGATGCCGTAGCGCCAGCGGCCATGGAGGGCGTCGACGAGCACGTCCCGGGGATCGGTCCAGGACGTCACCGCGAACGCCAGATGGTCGAGGACCACGGACGGTTTCGCCGGGACGGGTTCGGAGGTTGATTGCGCCATGACTTCCCCACCGTTCAGATAGCCCACAGGTCTTGATAGGTGAGCGTGTATCTAGTGAGACGACATAGTGTCTAGGCTTCAATTGATTGAGGAATCTAGGACTGGCTAGACACTGTGTCAAGAAGGTTTCCGGCCGTTTACAAACCGCGCCGATCCGGTGTTCTGTAGGTCCATCACCGTGCGCGACGGGGGGAAGATGAGGATGGACGCGAACATCGGGACCGATCGGGGAGGGGCCGCGATGACCGAGGGAGCCGAGGCCGACTCGCTGACCGTCTCCGCGCAGAACTTCGCCGCCGAAATGACCCGGCTCGGCCGGATTCTGCGGGCCGCGCGGGGCGACCGCTTCAGCCTGGAGACCCTGGCCGAGCGCTCCGGGGTCAGTGCCGGCCTGCTCAGCCAGATCGAGCGCGGCATCGGCAATCCGTCGTTCCAGACGCTACTGCGCGTGGCCGGCGCGCTCGGCATCTCGCTGGTCGAACTGGTCGACTCGAGCAACTCCGAGCACGCGCCCGACCACTACGTCGTGCGCCGGCACGAGCGGCGGACGATGGCCTGGCCGCTCGAGCAGATCTCCTTCGAGTTGCTCACCCCGCGCGGGCAGCGCGAGGTCAACGTGCTGCGGTCGGTGCTGCCCCCGCACTCCCGGGTGCAGGGTTTCTACGACCCGCAGTACTACCGCGGCACCGTGTGCCTGTACGTGCAGCGCGAGTCGGTCGCGGTCGGGATGGCCGACGGCAGCCGCGTGCTGCACGCCGGCGACACCCTGACCTGTCGCAGCGAGCAGATCAGCACGGTCGGGAACCCCGGCGCGGTGGCCGCCGAGCTGCTCACCATCACCACCCCCGGCGGCCTCTGAGCGGGGCCTCCGCCGACCTCGCCGACGCTCCAACCATTCGATTGACAGCGTGTCTAGTGCATGCTTCGATGAATTGAAGGTCGGCCCGGCGGGAGGCGTCATGGAGATCGGCGAAAGCAAAGAGGACGTCGCGGCGAGCCTGCGTGGGGTGGGCTATCTGGCCGACACCACCACCGCCGCGACGGTGCTGCTGGCCGAGCGGCTCGGCCGGCCACTGCTCGTCGAGGGCCCGGCCGGCACCGGCAAGACCCAGCTCGCCAAGAGCTTCGCCGAGGTGACCGGCCGGCGCCTGATCCGCCTGCAGTGCTACGAGGGGCTGGACGAGGCCCGGGCGCTGTACGAGTGGGACTATCGCAAGCAGTTGCTCGGCATCCAGGGCGGGTCGGCAGAGGGCGTCTTCGGCGAGTCGTACCTGATCGAGCGCCCGCTGCTCGAGGCGATCCGCGCGAGCGACCCGGTGGTGCTGCTGATCGACGAGGTGGACCGGCTCGACGTCGACACCGAGGCGCTGCTGCTCGAGGTCCTCGCCGAGTTCCAGGTCTCGATCCCCGAGCTGGGCACGGTGCGCGCCGCTCAGCGGCCGGCGGTCTTCCTGACGTCGAACAACAGCCGCGACCTGTCCGACGCGCTGAAACGCCGGTGTCTCTTCCTGTTCCTGGACTATCCCACTCCCGAGCGGGAGGCCGAGATCGTCCGGGCGGCGGTGCCCGGCCTGCTGCCGCACCTGGCCGGCCAGGCCGCCGCGATCCTGCGCAGCCTGCGCCGGCTCGACCTGCGCAAGGCGCCGTCCATCTCGGAGTCCCTCGACTGGTGCCGCACGCTGTGCGTGCTCGGCGTCGAGGAGCTCGACGACGCGGCGGTCGACGGCACGCTGCAGGTGCTGCTGAAGTACCAGAGCGACATCGAGCTCGCGCGCAAAGAGCTGCTCGGCACCTAGCCTGCCGCCTTCTGGTTCTCCGTGAGGAACGCGAGCGCCGCGTTCATCGCCTTCATCGAGGAGGGCGTGGCGAAATGATCGGTGCGGGGCAGCACCACCAGCGACGCGCCGGGGAGGCGCTCGGCCAGCCGGGTCGCCGGCCCGGCGAAGTCGTCCGCGCCGATGACCAGCAGCGTGGGGTTGGTGATCCGGCCGAGGTCGGGGGCGAGCGGCCGCTGCGGCCGGCGCAGCACGGCGGCCAGCGCGCCCTGGTCGGCTCGGGGCGCGGCCAGGAGGCGGCGGAAGACCTGCGACGCCGGGTCGTCCGCGGTGGCCGTGCCGTCCAGCGCGCCCAGCACGTCGGGCAGCGGGCGGGCCGGGTCGGGCTCGGCCAGGCCGACGACCGGGTCGCCCACGCCCATGATGACCAGCCGGCGGAACCGGGACGGGTCGTCGGCGGCCAGCCGCAGCAGGATCAGGCCGCCCATCGAGAAGCCGATCGCGTCGACCGGCGCGAGCCCGGCCGCCGAGGAGAAGGCGTGCTCCTCGAGGCCCTCGGAGCCGGCCGGGGCCGAGCCCGCGTGACCGAGCAGGTCCCGGCCGACGACCGTGCGGCCGAGGTCGGCCAGCACGTCCACCCAGCCGTTGCGCCGCCAGTCGTTCTCGAACGAGGAGCCGAAGCCGTGCACCAGGAGCACAGCCGGTGCATTCTGAAGACGGGATGTCGAGTTGCTGGACACAATATCTAGGTTCGCAAACGAGCTGCGCCGTGTCGAGATCCCGATCTCGATGGCCGAGCTCACCGACGCGGTCGAGGCGACCCGGACCGTCCCGCTGGGGGAGCGGGACGACCTGCGGGTCGCGCTGCGCGCCACGATGATCAAGCGCATCGAGCACCTGGAGGCGTTCGACGTCGTCTTCGACCTGTTCTTCGGCGACGTGCGCCCGGCCCCCGCCAGCGCCACCGCTGCCGCCGCCGGCGACGACGCCTTCGCCGCCCTGAGCGACGAGGGGCTCGCCGGGGTGCTCCGCGACGCCGTGCTGGCCGGCAACCGCCCGGTGCTGCGCCGGATCAGCGCGGCCGCGGTCGACCGGTACGCCGAGATGGAGCCCGGCCGCCCGGTGGCCGGCCGCGCCTACCTGTTCCGGGTGCTGCGCCGGCTGGACCTGGAGAACCTGGTCGCCGAGGACCCCGGCGGATCCGGCGCGCTCGCCGACCGGCTGCGGCGCGACCGGATTGAGGCCACCGTCGCGTACGTCCAGTCGGCCGTGGAGCTGGAGATCCGCCGCCGCCTGGTCGCCGACCGCGGCGCCGAGGCGGTCGCGCGGCTGGTCCGGCCGCCGCTGCACGACGCGATCGGCTTCATGAACGCGTCCAGCGCCGAGATCGCCGCGATGCGCCGGGGGATCGCGCCCCTGGTCCGCAAGCTCGGCCTGCGGCTGGCCCGGCAGAAGCGCCGCGGCCGCCCGGGCCGGCTGGACTTCCGGCGCACGATCCGCTCCGCGCTGTCCACCGGCGGCACCCCGGTGCAGCTGCGCTTCAAGCCGCCGGCCAAGCCCAAGCCCGAGCTCATCGTGATCGCCGACGTCTCCGGCTCGGTGGCCACGTTCGCGCGCTTCACGCTCCAGCTGCTGTACGCCATGCGTCTGCAGTTCCGCCGGATCCGCACCTTCGCGTTCATCGACGACCTGGTCGAGGTCACCGACGTGCTGGCGAACAGCGTGACCGCCGAGCAGGCGTTCGCGACGATCACCGCCGACCCCCGGCTGATCTGGCTGGACGGGCGCTCGGACTACGGCCACGCGCTGGAGACGTTCGACGCGCGGTACGCGTCCTCGGCCCTCACCGGGACGGCGACCGTGCTGATCCTGGGCGACGGCCGGAACAACTACCGCGCCGCGCAGGAGGACCGGTTGCGCCTGCTCGCCCGCCGCGTCGCCCATGTGTTCTGGCTCAACCCGGAGCGCCAGGTCAACTGGGACACCGGCGACTCGGCCATCCACCTCTACGCGCCGTACTGCGAGCGCGTGGTGGAGTGCGCCGACCTCGCCCAGCTCCGCGACTTCGCCGATCGTCTCGTCTGAAGGGCACCCCATGGGCACTGCGCAGATTGTCGCCACCGTACTGGCCGGCGCCGTCACGATCACCGCCGTCGTGCTGGCGTTGCGGGCGGTCCGGACGATCGTCTCGGTGATCCGGCGGGGGCAGCCCGATCCGGCCCGCTTCGCCGGCAAAGCCGCCCGGACCCGGACGATGCTGCGGGAGACGCTCGGTCATACCCGGATGCTGAAGTGGTCGGCGATCGGCGCGGCGCACTGGTTCGTGATGGTCTCCTTCCTGATCCTGTTCCTGCTGGTGGTGGAGGCGTACTTCGAGGTCGCCGACCCGTCGGCCGGTTTGCCGGTCATCGGGCACTGGATCGTCTACGGCTTCGTCACCGAGTGGATCGGCATCTTCGGCCTGGCCGGGATCCTCTACCTGATCTTCGTCCGCCAAAGGGCGATCCGAGCCCCGAGAAGCAGGTTCCTGGGCTCGACGATGTGGCAGGCCTACTTCGTCGAGGGCGTGATTCTCGGCGTACTCGTGTGCGGGTTTTTGATCCGGGGTTTCAAGGTCGCCAACGGCACGTTCGAGTTCCCGGGCTGGGCGACGCCGTTGTCGCACGCGGTGGGCAGTGTCCTGCCGGAAGCGGGCGACGGGCCGACCTGGGTCGCGCTGGTGAAGTTGCTGATCTCGATGGGCTGGCTGATCACGATCGGGTTGAACCCGACGATGGGTGTCGCCTGGCACCGGTTCCTGGCGTTCTTCAACATCTTCTTCAAGCGCAGCCCGGAGAAGCCGGCTGGTTCCGGTCTGGGTGCGCTGCGGCCGATGATGAGCGCGGGCAAGCTGCTGGACTTCGAGGAGGCCGACCCGGAGAAGGACCAGTTCGGCGTCGCCACCATCGACCAGTTCACCTGGAAGGGCCTGCTCGACTTCGCCACGTGCACCGAGTGCGGCCGGTGCCAGTCGCAGTGCCCGGCGTGGAACACGGCCAAGCCGCTGTCGCCGAAGCTGATGGTGTTGTCGTTGCGGGATCACGCGTTCGACGTGCTGGCGATGGCCGAGAAGGCGCAGCAGCCGCTGATCGGCGACATCATCGACCCGGATGTGTTGTGGTCGTGCACCACGTGCGGGGCGTGTGTGGAGCAGTGCCCGGTGGACATCGAGCATGTCGATCACATCGTGGACATGCGGCGGTATCAGGTGCTGATCGAGTCGTCGTTCCCGGCCGAGGCCGGGGTGATGCTGCGCAACCTGGAGAACAAGGGCAATCCGTGGGGTGCGCCGCAGAACACCCGGGAGGACTGGACCAAGGGTCTGGGCTTCGAGGTGCCGCGGGCCGGTTCCGGCGCGGATTTCGAGTATTTGTTCTGGGTGGGTTGCGCGGGCGCGTTCGAGGATCGGGCGAAGAAGACCACCCGGGCGGTGGCGA
>NZ_JBHTBJ010000065.1:0-25679 GCF_042664765.1 Paractinoplanes rhizophilus
GGGCGGTGGAAAACGCTGCGGCACACCACCGCGAGCCCGCGCCGGACCAGCGACATCCTCGCCGCAGCGCTGCACCTCACCCATTTCGAATACAAATACCTACCGGAAAGTCGTTGAGATCAGCTCAGTGAACACACACGCCTGTGCATGCGTTTCCCCCGTGCAGTTCGATGGGCCTCGTGCAGGTCCGAAGGGCAAAAGCATCGCATAGGCGTATGACAGTTTTTGGATGCCTCCGGTGTCGATGCGAGGTCGTCCGGGCGGCCGTGGTCAGTCTGTCTGCGGGGATCGGTTCTGCCGCAGGGCTTCCTCGAGTTGGTCTTCGAGGATGATGATGCGCACCGCGGACGTCATGTCGGTGCCGTCGTCGCACATCTTGCGAGCGCGGGCCGCAAGCCGCAGCTGGTAGCGCGAGTACCGGCGATGACCGCCGCCGGAACGGTAGGGGTTGAAAAGCTTCGCCTCGTCCAGCCGGCGCAGGAAGTCCGGCGAGCAGCCGACGATCTCCGCGGCGCGGCCCATCGTGTAAGCGGGGTAGTCCTCGTCGTCGAGCATGTCATCCGGTTGGGCCATGCACACCTCCATCACGAGGGCCCCGGCGCCGTAGCGCCGGGGCCCAAGGGTTACGGGTCAAAACACCATTCACCGACGGGAACGTCGGCCTGTTGAGTCCGCACCGACCGCACGAGTCGGTTTCGGGTGCGGGGATCGCATAAGCGTGACCGGTGACCACCTCTCGTTCGATGGAAGCAACGGTGTCCGCGCCCAGCCCAATCGTTTGGGGCCGGTAAGCGGGCGATCCAACGGTGTGTACGGCCCTCCCTTTCCTCTGATTTCCTTCACTTGCACTTACTTGCTCGCCGGTGTCGGAGCCCCACGCAACTTCATGGCCCCGACACGTACGACGAATCGGACACTTCAACTACACGGTGGTGCTCGTCGTGCCGGAGCATGGGCCACCTCGCGGCTGGCCGATGCTCCACCGCCTCGGCGGGCGGTCTCGTCTGCGTCTTTCGTTTCTCTGCTCGGAACGTCAGGAATACTAACCCGTGCCAGGGAGCAAGTCTACTAACTCGAGCATAGATTTTCTCGCAGACGTCACGCAGCTTCGGCCGGGAAGATGACGTCGCTGGGGACCCGCACCGGTCGGTCCGCGAGCGGCGCCGACAGCCGCAGGCAGCTGGAAGCGCCGCGCGAAATCCGCAAGTGCGCGCCGGCTCGGCGCGGGTGTGCTATGTTTGGCGCGTTGCAGTTTTGATTTCCGTAGACGTTTTCAGCGCCTGATGGGTTATCACGACCTATCGAGGCGCTTTTCGTTTTTTCGTGTCGGTTCCGGCGCGGGTGATCAACGCGGCGGCGAGCGAGTCCGCACGGTGCGGACTCCTGAGCCTGCGAAGGAGCAGACATGGCTACAGGTACCGTGAAGTGGTTCAACGGCGACAAGGGCTTCGGCTTCATCAGCCAGGACGGCGGCGGCGCCGACGTTTTCGCGCATTTCTCGGCGATCGCGACGAGCGGCTTCCGCAGCCTCGACGAGAACCAGCGGGTGGAGTTCGACATCACCCAGGGCCAGAAGGGCCTGCAGGCGGAGAACATTCGCCCGCTCTGACGTGAGCTTCCGCCTTGCCGGCGGTCACGCTCTGATTCATTTTCTGCCGAACGGCGGCCTGACTGGTTCAGCGGGCCGCCGTTCGGCGTTCCTGGCCCTCTTCGGACGCCGTGGGTCAACTGCGGCCGAGCAGGCGGGCGGCCGAGCAGGCAAGCAGCCGTCGCCGAGCGTGAGATCGGCGGTCTGCTTAAGGTATGACTGGGCAGACAGGGGCGGGAGGAAAAGTGGACGTGCGATTGTCGGTCCGTCCGGGCCAGGAATGCGCGGTGGTCGAGGTGGCCGGTGACCTCGACATGGCCACTTCGCCGCGGTTGCTCGAGCGGGTGCAGGCGGTGCTCGACGCCGGGACGCCCAACGTGGTGGTGGATCTGACCGCGGTCGGGTTCATGGATTCCAGCGGGCTGGGCGCGCTGGTGGTCATGTTCAAAGCGGCGGCCGAGCGCGGTGGCCGCCTGTGCGTGGCAGCGGCGCAGCAGCCCGTCCGCAGCGTTCTTGCCATCACCTCGGTGGATCAGGCGATCGAGGTCTACGACACCGTCGCCGCGGCCGAGGCGAGCATGCCGCCGGCCGTGGCCTGACCGAGTCAGCCTGACCGGAAGTCAGCGTGAGGGAGAGCCAGCCCGAGCGGCAGTAAAGGCCGAGCGGCAGCAAACCCGACCGGCAGTCAGCCGACCAATGGTGGGCTGGCTCGGCCCTGATCCGCGCCCGTGCCGGCCCGGCGTGCCTGCCCGTGATCGCCGTACCAGTCCATGATCAGCAACGTGGCGTCGTCGGCCAGCGCCGGACCAGCCACCCTGAGGACAGCGTCGGCGAGAATCCGGACGGCTTCGCGGGGGTGCAGATCGGCCACCGTACGCAGGACCGCCGTCAGGTCCAGGTCGGCCGCGTTGCGCTCCCGCATCCCATCGGTGAACACGACCAGCCGATCGCCCGGCCGCAGCGCCACCTCGCCGGAGCGATAGTCGGGAGTATCGGCGAACATGCCGAGGGGGAAGTTGCGCGGCAACTCCACCGGCTCGGCGTCGCCGTCGCGAACCAGCAAGGGCGGCAGATGGCCGGCGTTGAGCAGCCGGCAGGCGCCGGAACGGAGGTCGAGCCGGCCCAGCACCGCGGTCATGTAGCCACCGCGTACCACCGGGTTCGTCGCCAGGGCCGCGTTCGCCGCTTCCGCCTGTCCGCTCAAGCTCTGCCCCCGGCGGCGACTGTTGCGCAGGCTGCCCACCCCCAGCGTGGCGGTCAAGGCGCTGGTCACCTCGTGGCCCATCGCGTCGGTCACGCTGAAGTGCAGCACGTCGCGGGCCAGGCTGTAGTCGAAGGTGTCCCCGGCGACGCTCGCGGCCGGCTCCAGCCAACCGGACAGCGTGAACCCGCCGGCCTCGCAGGTGAACGCCCCGGGAAGCAGCCGCCGCTGAATTTCCGCCGACAGAGTGAACGGGGTCGTTCGCTGACCCCACTCGAACAGGTCGGTGTGCCGCCGGTTGGCGATCACCACGAACGCCAGCACGTGGGCGGTACGGGCGATCTCGTCCAGCAATCGCGTGTCCGGCTCGGCCGGCAATAGCAGCTCCAGCAGCCCGATGGTCTCGCCGCGCTCGGTAACCGGCGCCAGCACCGTCCAGCCGGAGTCTTGTGCCAGCACCTGCACCGTCTGGGTCCGTAGGGCTTGCTCGGCCGGCCCGCCATCGAAGGGCACGACGGTGGCGACCTCCTCGCCATCGCGCCGGCCCGGCCCCTTGCCGGCGAGCGGCACGTGAGCCAGCCGCACCAGCGCCCGCCCACTCAGGTCGGCGATCAGGAACGACACACTCGTCGCGCCCAACGCCACCCCGAGCTCCCGCGTGACCGCCTCCACCGCGTCCACCGGCGCGGCGTTCTCCGCAGCCACCCACATGTCGTTGAAGACGGTTCTGGCGGTCATCGCTGGCTCCACTCGGCGTTCGGGGGCCGGCTGACATCCGCATCGACCCTGAGGCGATTTTCACCGCGGGAGGGCATCACGCAAACATCGGCCAGGCCGGCGCACCCAAAACCGCCAAGCCGACGCGGCGGGCAGCAGCTCATCGAAGAAGGCCGTCGAGCATGAGGTTGAGGGTGAACTCGAACCGGTCATCGACCGTGCCGGCGGTCAGCTCGGCGGCGTAGCGCTTGGTCTCGGGAAAGGTGTCGGGAAGGGCCGCGAAGCGGGTGAGCAGCTCGTCGCGGCTCACCACCCAGCCGTCGCCGGCGCGGGCCTGACGCTTGGCCGCCAGCGAGACCTCGAGGCTGTACGCGTTGACGTAGAGCGTCAGGGAGTCGATGGCCCAGGCGGCGGCCTGCGGGGGCACGCCGCCGGCCAGCAGGATGGCGAGCATGCCCTCGCTGACCCGCAGGATGTCCAGATCGGACGGGGCGGCGGCGAAGGCGGCCCGGGAGATGCCGGGAAACCGCAGGTACTGGTCGCGTAGCTGGGTGCAGACGCCGATGAGCTGCGGCCGCCATCGGGCCGGGTCGGGCTCGGGCAGCGTGATCTCGGCGCACAGGCGGCCGATCATCAGCTCGTCGAGGTCTTCCTTGTTGACCACGTGGGCGTAGAGGGACGACGAACCGGTCTCGAGCGCGGTGGCCACCCGCCGCATGGTGAGGGCCTCGTATCCCTCCTCCGCCACGATGCCGAACGCGGTGTCGAGGATGGCGTCGACCGTGATCGGCTTCTTGTGCCCGCGGGAGGGGCCGCGCCGGCCGGCGGGTGCGCCCGGGCCGGCGCCGAGCTGGTGCCGGGCGGCGCGCCGTTCCTGCGGGGTCGGAGGCATGCGAGCAGTCTAGCGATGCCGGAACCGTGTTCTACCTCATACGAACATCGCTCGTATTAATACGAGCGATGTTCTAGTCTCGAACGATGCTCGTATCTACTGAACTGCGCGCGGCCTGGCTGGCCCTCGCGGGGCTGTCATCCGTCTTCCTCTTCGAGATGCTGGACAACTCGATCCTCAACGTCGCGCTGCCCACGATCGGGCGCGAGCTGCACGCCTCGACGGTCGCCCTGCAGTGGGTGACGGGCGCGTACGCGGTGGTCTTCGGCGGCCTGATGCTCGTCTTCGGCGCGGTCGCGGACCGGTTCGGCCGGCGGCGGATCATGCTCGCCGGGCTCGTGCTGCTGGGTCTCGCCAGCCTGGCGACCGCTCTGGTCACGACGGCGGAACAACTGATCGCGGTCCGGGCGGTGATGGGCGTCGCGGCCGCGATGACGACTCCCGGATCGGCGGCGCTGGCCTTCCGGCTGTTCGAGGACGACGGCCTGCGGGTCCGCGCGATGACGCTGATCTCGACCGTCGGCCTGGTCGGGCTCGCGATCGGCCCGACCGCCGGGGGCCTCCTGCTCGCGGTCGCGCCGTGGCAGGTCCTGCTGCTGGTGAACGCGCCGATCGCGGTGCTGGCGATCATCGGCATCCGGTCCGGCATCGCCGCGGACGACGTGGCCGATCTGCATCGCGACCCGGTGGACGTGCCCGGCGCCGTGCTGGGCACGGCGACGATCGTGCTCGCGCTGGTCGCGCCCACGCTCTTCGTCGACGAAGGCAGCGGCTCCTGGGGACCGTGGGCGGCCACCGCCGCGGCCGTGGCGGCGGCGATCGCCTTCGTGCTCCGCGAGCGCTCGGCCCGCTATCCGCTTCTCGACCTGAAGCTGGTCGCGCGGCCGCTCGTCGCCAGCGGCCTGGCGTACAAGGCCGCGGCCGGGCTGGCGACCGCGGGGGTCGGCTACCTGGTGACGCTGCAGCTGCAGCTCGATTGGGGCTGGACGCCCGCCCAGGCGGCCATCGGGTTGCTGCCGCAGGTCGTCGTTCTCGTCGCCGGCGGCGCGTTCGTCAATCCGTTCGTGCGGTGGGCCGGCCTCGAGCGGGCCGCCTGGCTCAGCGCGTCGTCGGTGGTGTTCGGCCTGGCCGTCTACGGCCTGCTGGGTCGTCTCGGGTACGTCTGGGTCGCGATCGCCCTGGTGTTCGTGGCCGCCGGGATCCGGGTGGTCGGGGTCGTCGCCGGGGTCAACGTGCTCCGCGGGCTGCCGGCCAACCGGACAACGATCGGCGCGGCGCTCACCGACACCGCCACCGAGGTCACCTCGGGCGCCGGCGTGGCCGTCACCGGGACGATCCTGGCCGCGCTCTTCACCGGCAGCGTCGCCACCCCGCACTGGACCGCGCCGCAGACCGCCGAGTTCGAGCAGGCGGTCACCATCGCCGGCCTGGTGCTCACCGTCGTCGCCGCGGCGCTGATCGGATGGGCTTTCCACCGCACGCGGCAGGCGGCGCGACGGGATGAGTCAGTCGTGGACGGAAACTACGCGCAAGTCTCCTGATAGGGGGCGCCCGGCACGTACACCGCCCACTCCGGCCGCGACAGGGGATCGCCGCCGGATCGGCAGATCGCGGCGGCGGCGACGGCGGGGTCCGTGTCCCAGAAGACGACCTTGCCGCTGCTGCCGCCGGCCGCGAGCGTCCGGCCGTCGGGGCTGTAGGCGACCGTGTACGTCTGCCCGCCCGGATTCGCCGCGTGCAGGGCCATGGTCGGTTGCCCGTCGCGCCACGCCCACACCGAGCCGTCGCCGCCCGACGCGGCCAGGGTGCGGCCGTCGGGGCTGAACGCCAGGCCGGCGATGTAGTGGGTCGGCCCGGTCAGCGGCGGGCCCAGCGAGCGCGGATGCGCCGGATCCCGCACGTCCCACCGCCGGATGGTGTCGTCGGCGCCCCCGGCCGCGAGGGTCGCCGAGTCCGGGCTGAACGCCACCGACCAGGCGTAGTTGTCGAATCCGCCGGGCGTCGCCACCGGCCGGGCGTGCGCCGGATCGCGGACGTCCCAGAGGTGGACGCTGCGGTCCACGCTCGCCCCGGCCAGCAGCTTGCCGTCGGGGCTGAAGGCCACCGACGCGGTGAGCCCGCCGGCGTTCAACGGCGGGAAGGCCTTGCCGCCCACGTCCCACAGGTGCACGAAGCCGTCGTCCGACCCGGCCGCCACCAGGTCGCCGCGGGGACCGAACACCAGCTGCTCGATCACCGCGGTGGCGCCGGTCAGCCGTACGGGCGGGCGTCCCTCCCCGACCACCACGACCCGTCCGGTGGCGCTGCCGGCCGCGATGAGCCGCCCGTCGGGCGAGATCGCCGAGGTGCCGTCCGGTGGCCCGAGCCAGGCCGGCAGCGCGACCGGGGAGGCCGCCGACGTCGTCGCCGACCACGTCGACACCCGGCCGGTGTCGCCGGTGGAGGCGGCCACCAGCCGGCTGCCGTCCCGGGCGAAGCCGACCGAGAACAGCGGCCCGCCCAGGCCCGGCACCGCGCGCGGCCGCGCCGGGAAGCCGCGCACGGTGCCGTCGGCGGCCGCGGCGAGCAGCATCGAGCCGTCCCTTGTGTACGCCAGGCTGGTCACCTGGGCGGAGCCGGCGATGGTGTCGACCCGGGCGCCGGCCGCGTCGAAGACCGCGATCGTGCCGTTCGAGCCGCCCACCGCGACGAGCCGGCCGTCCGGCGCGTACGCCGCCGCGTTGACCCAGGTCGTGAAGCCCGTCTCGAGCCGGCGCCGGGTCGCGCCGACGATCGTGACCGAGTGGTCCTTCGCGCCCACGAGCACGCTCGACCCGTCCGGGGCGAAGGCCACCACGGTGATGGTCGAGTCGGTGATGGGTACGGTCGTGAGCTTGCCGTCGCGCCAGCGCCGCAGCGACCCGCTCGACCCGCCCACCGCCAGGGTCCGCCCGTCGGGGCTGAAGGCGACCGCCTGATCGACGTCGTCGCCACCGGCGCCCGCCTCCGGGCCGCCGGCGGATCGGCCCGCGAGTGGCGTCGCCCGCCAGCCGTCGCCCGAGCGGGCCCACGACCGCGTCGGCGGGTCGGCGCCCACCGCGACCAGGCGAGAGCCGTCGGGCGCGAAGGCCAGGCCCTCGACCGCGCCGCCACCGCCGGGCGGGGACGGCAGCGCGACCGGATGCGCCGGGTCGGCGACGTCGAAGATCCGTACCCGGCCGGCCATCCCGCCGATCGCCAGGGCGCGGCCGTCCGGGGCCCACGCCAGCGCGTACACCTGATCGGTTTTCGCCTCGGCCGGCACCGCACCGAGCCGGTCGCCGATCCGGTTCGCGGCGAAGCCGCGCAGCACCACCTCACCCGTCAGCGCGTCGCTCACCGCGACCACCGTGCCGGCCGGATTGAGCCGCATCGCGGTCGGCCCGGAAGCGCCGAGCCGGCGGTCGACCACGCCCGCCGAGGTCGCGTCGAGCAGTGCCGACCGGGCGTCCACCGTCGGCGAGATCCGATATGCGGCCAGCGCGAGCTGCTGGGACAGCGCCGGATCGGTGGCCGCCGCCCGGGTCGACTCGATCGCCACCTGCCGGGAGAGCGCCTCGTCGCGGGCCCGCTCGGCGGCGCGCTGCTGCCGGGCCGCCTCGTCGCCGGAGCGCACCGCGTGCACCGCCGAGAAGACCGTGACCAGCAGCGCCACCACGAGCGCGCCGACCAGCCGCACCAGCAGCCGCACCCGGCGGCGGGCGGACCGCTGCTCGGCCTCGCGCGCCGACACCCCGGCCACCAGGAACGCGCGCTCGAGGCGGTTCATGGCGGCGTCGTGGTCGGGGTCGGCGGCCCACTCCTCGGCGCCGGCCAGCACCGTGCCGCGCAGCAGCAGTTGGCTGTCGTTGCCGTTGACCTGCCACTCGTTGGCGGCGCGGGTGAGCCGCCGATGGGTGAGCAGCCCGGCGTGGTCGGCCGCCACCCATTCGGCCAGGCGCGGCCACGCGGTCAGCAGCGCGTCGTGGCTGATCTCCACGTGTTTCTCGTCGACCGTGATGAGGCGGCCGGTCACGAAGCCCTCGAGCGCGGCGGCGGAGTCGGCGGGCAGCTCGGAGCGGTCGATCCGGCGCTTGGTGGTGATCACGTCGTCGTCGACGGCGACCAGGCGGAGGAACATCCGGCGGGCCAGCTCACGCTGGGACTCGTCCAATTCGGCGTACGCGATTTCGGCGCTCTGCTGGACCGCCCCGCGCAACCCGCCGGCGGCCTTGTAGTCCGCGACCGTGACCCGGTCGCCCTGCCCGTTCTCCCACGCCGACAGCAGCGCGTGCGACAGCAGCGGCAGCGCGCCGGCCGCGCCCCGCTCCACTTCGGTCAGCACCAGGTCGACCAGCGCCTCGTCCACGGTCACCCCGCGCGCCGCGGCCGGCTCCACGATCGCGGCGCGCAGCTCGGCCTCGGACAGCGGCGGCACCACGACCTGCGCGGTCTGCAGCGCCGGCACCAGCGCGGGGTCGCTGGCGACCCGGGAGAAGAAGTCGGCGCGCAGGCCCGCGACGACGGTCGTGGCCGGGCCGAGGCCGGCGAGCCGGCGGACGAAATCGGTGGCGGCCGGCTCATCCGCCAGCGTGTACAGCTCCTCGAACTGATCGACGATCAGCACGCCCGGGGCCGCGGCGATCGCGCGTTCCAGCGCCGCGACGGGATCCCGGCCGGGCACCATGATCGACGCTGTGCCGCCGCCCGCCTCGATCGCCGGGACGAGGCCCGCGCGTAGCACCGACGACTTGCCCGAGCCCGAGGCGCCGATGAGGAACATCAGCGGCGGCCGGTCGGCGAGCCGCTCGATCGTGCGGGCCACGAAGGCGTCGCGGCCGAAGAACAGGCCCGCGTCCTCGGGCTCGAACGGCTTCAGCCCGCGATAGGGCGGCGTCTCGCCGGCTCGGCGGCGACGGGACCGGCCGTCCGAGCCGGCCCGCACCCGCAGGAGCGCGTCCTGCCAGCGGGCGAGCTCGTCCTCTTCGGTCACCCCGCACGCGATCAGCAGCGCCTGGAACTGCTCCCCCTGCGCCGGGCCGGGCAGGTGCCGGGCGCGCAGGTAGTCGTCGGCGGTCGCCTTGGGCAGGTCGGCCCGGCGGGCGAGGTCGCGGATGGTCAGACCGGCCCGGTGACGCAGGGCGGTGAGCGCACGGCCCAGATCGTCGCGGCTGTGGATCAGATCGGGATCGAGAATCCCTGCTGCCCTCCCCGTTCGGCAGTGGTGGCCGAACACTACGGGCTACCGGTGGGCCACCGCGAGTGGCCGTTCGGCCGTCCGAGCTTGTCCGAGCATCCCCATCGGACCTGGTGGAGCCGTTCGGCTCATCCGTAAGATGCTTGCACTGCGGCAATGAATCGGAGGGAACCGGCATGCCCAACGCCCTGGCGGATCCGGAGTTCCGGGCCATGTACAGCCGGCTGAAGCCGGTCGGCCGGGAGCAGCCGCAGAGCGTCGACTGGAACGCCTACGGCGACGCGCTGCGTGTCGCCGGGCTGACGACCCGCGGCATCCGGAGCATGACCTGGGCCCGGTTCAGCGAGGCGCCGCTGGGCGCGCTGACCGAGGGCACGTCGCTGATCGGCGTCTTCTCCGACGGCATCTTCGAGTGCCTCGGCCGCAAGCGACTGATGAGCCGCGAGCCCAAGTACCGGCTCATCGACTTCGGCGAGGTGAAGACGATCGGTGCGGTGGAGCATGCGATCGAGGAGCGTCGCATCTTCACCTTCGGCATCGAGTTCACCGGGTACGGCGGGGTGCTGGTCGGCCGCCTCGAGTGGCACGCACAGACCCAGCGCCTCGGCGACAACCGGCCGACCATCCTCGCCACCGAGCGGGAGCGCGACCGCGTGTTGGGCGTGATCCGCGACATCGTCGCTCGCTGAGACCACAACCCCGGGGGGCCGGCTGCGGCGCGGCGGTGGGCGGACCGCCGCGCCGCGCGTCGGCGTGTCACCACGGATCCGAGGCGTATTGACTGATTTCGATGGAAGGCCGGAGACTGGGGTCACATTCGTCTCGGGAGCGCTCCCACGCGCTCGGGGCAAGACTCCCCATTTCCGGAAGGAGAGCCCTGGTGACCACCGACTCGGGCCGCTCCACCCTCCGATCGACGATCGTCGCCCTCGCGGCGGCGCTCGCGATCAGCGGAGCAGCAACGGCAATTCCGCACAGCACACCGGCTTTCGCCGCGGCCGGCGTCGAGGACGGGGGCGCGGGCTGCGCAGTGCCCACCCTCCCCGACGCGGGCTCGTTGCCCACCACCGCGAAGCTTCCCGACCCCTTCAAGAAGCTGGACGGAACGCGGATCACGACCACCGCGGACTGGACCTGCCGGCGCGAAGAGATCAAGAAGCTGTCCGAGAAGTTCGTGTACGGCGAGAAGCCGGCCAAGCCGCAGAGCGTCACCGGCACCGTCTCCGCCACCAACATCACCGTGAACGTCTCCCACCAGGGCCGGAGCGCCAGCTTCTCGGCCTCGCTGAGCCTGCCCAGCGGCACGGGCCCGTTCCCGGCAGTCGTCGTCTTCGGCGGCTTCGGCGCCGACACGGCAACGATCAAAGCCGCCGGCGCGGCGGTCATCAATTACGACCCGTACGCGGTCGGCAAGGAGGGCACCCCGCGCAACAATAAGCAGGGCGCCTTCTACACGCTGTACGGCTCGTCCAGCCCGACCGGCCTGCTCATGGCCTGGGCCTGGGGCGTCAGCCGGATCATCGACGTGATCGAGCAGTCCGGCGGCAGCGTGCTGCGGGCTGACGCGACCGGCGTGACCGGTTGCTCGCGGTTCGGCAAGGGCGCGTTCGTGACCGGCGCGTTCGACGAGCGCATCGCGCTGAGCATGCCGATCGAGTCGGGCAGCGCCGGGGCGCCGATCTTCCGCGGCATCCCCGGCGAGGGCGCGCAGAGCCTGAGCAGCGCCTACGGCGAGCAGCCCTGGCTCGGCGACGCGTTCGGCACGTTCACGAGCGCCCCGAGCCGGCTGCCGGTCGACACGCACGAGGTCGTGGCCATGTTCGCCCCGCGCGGCCTGTTCATCATGGACAACCCGCACATCGCCAACCTCGGGCCTCGGTCGGCGAGTGTGGCGGCCCTGGGCGGCGCCGAGGTGTACAAGGCGCTCGGCGCGGGCGGCAACATCACCTACTGGTCCGACATCGCCGACGGCACGCACTGCGCCAACCGGCCCGAGTGGCGTGACCCGCTGACCCAGAACATCAGGAAGTTCCTGGTCGGCAACGGCAGCTACACCGGCCAGATGCGGATCTCCAGCAAGGCGCAGGGCCGGCTGTCGGACTGGGTCGACTGGACCACTCCGGTCCTGGGCAACCAGCCGACCACGCCGCCCACCACGCCGCCCACGACCCCACCGACCACCCCGCCCACGACCCCACCGACCACGCCGCCCACCACGCCACCGACGACCCCGCCGACGACTCCGCCCACCACGCCGCCCACGACCCCGCCGGCCGGCGCGTGTTCGGCCACGGTGGCGCTCAACTCGTGGACCGGCGGCTTCGTGGCGACGGTCCGGATCACCGCCGGATCGTCCGCGGTCAACGGCTGGCACGTGAGCCTGACGCTCCCGTCCGGCGCCGCCATCACCAACGCCTGGAACGCCAACCGCAGCGGGAACAGCGGCGCGGTCCAGTTCACCAACGTCGCCTACAACGGCCAGATCGCGGCCGGCGGCTACACCGAGTTCGGTTTCCAGGCGAGCGGCAACAGCGCCGCGATGACACCCACCTGCACGTCCTCGTAGTTCGGGCCCTCCCGCCGGGGCGCGCGAGCCAACCTCGCGCGCCCCGACAAACGGGTCAGTGGCAGTGCCGGGCGGCCGACTTGGGCACGTCCAGCGTCGGGTTGCGGTCGAAGAAGCCGGACGGCTTGAGGATGAACCCGGCGTAGTCGACCGGCATGATCGGCCAGTCCTCGGTGCGCGGGAAGTGGGTCAGGCCGAACGTGTGCCAGAGGACGATGTCCTCGCCGTCGATCGAGCGGTCGGCCGCCGTCCAGGCCGGCAGCCCGGCGCCGGCCGGGCTCTGGTTGACCAGGTCACCGGCCGGGTAGCGCTCGTCCGGCGCATACCGGGTCACCCACAGGTGCCGGGTGGCGAACGCCGCGCGGGAATGGATCGACGACGACTCGTCGGCGAGCAGCACCGGCAGGCCGGCCGGGTGCAGCGCGTAGCCGACCGGGCGGCCGAGCCGGTTGGTGACCTCCGGGTTGACGATCTGCCAGACGCGCCCGGCCGCCGGGTCGGCGAGCCGCTGCCCCTGCGACTCGGTCGTGAGCCGGGTCGCGCGGCGGGCGAACGCGTTGCCGTACGGGTTGTCCGGCCCGACCGGCACCCGCACCGCGTCGACCTCCTCGACCGCGTTGCGCAGGCCGTCCACCATCATGTCCAGGCGCGCCGAGAACAGGTGCTGGTGGAAGGGCGCGCCGAGACCCGGCGCGATCTCGGTCGCGTACGGGTAGCCCGCCCCCGGATACGCCGAGGTGAACACCACGCCGGTCGCCTTGGACTCGAGCTGGATCGTCCCGTCGAGGTAGAGGTACCAGTAGAAGCCGTAGTCGTAGTTGCCGATCGTCACGAAGAACGAGATGACCAGGCGGCGCTGCCGGCGGGTCTCGGACATCTCGTTGAAGAGGTCGGTGTGCTTCCACAGCACGCCGTAGTCCTCCTCGTGCATGCAGATCGCGTTCGGGATGGTCCGCGGCGCGCCCAGCTCGTCGGTGAGCGTCGCGTCGAAGTAGTGGATCTCGCCGAGGCAGTCGCAGCCCAGCTCCAGCGGGTTGGTGTACCGCGCGAACAGGTACTCGCCGATGTCGAAGTAGTTCTGCCAGAAGCGGGCCGGCGAGGGGTCGGCGTACGGCACCACCATCTCGGCGATCGAGGCCCGATAGACGATCGGCCGCCCGTCGAACGAGATCTGGTTGAGGATGAGCCCCTCGCGCATGTCGAAGCCGATCCGCAGTTGCCACTTCTCCCAGGTGACCACGTCGTCCTCGACGGTGAAGCTGGGCCCGTCCGGCTGGGTGATCTCGATGGCCTTGAGGGTCTCGCGCGGCGGCACCTCCCATTCCGCCTTCTCCCGCGGGATCGGGTGCTGCTGATGGTCGTGCACGGCCAGCGCGACGCGCCCAGTGAGGTCCACATAGGCGACCAGACCGTCGATCGGGTACGCCCACACGAGCTCTTTCGGATCCGGCTGGTGGAAGGCCAGCACCCGGATCATCCGCTTGCCGGCCTCGTTCTCGTACCCGAAGTGCCCGGCCGAGAGCGGGCAGGCGCGCACCTCCTCGACCGGCAGCCCGCGCTTCTCCAGCGCGGCCAGCCACTCCGGCGACTCGGCCAGGATCTCCTCGATGACCATGAACTCCTCGTCGAGGATCGGGATCTGCCCGGCCGCCACCGGGTCCAGCTCGTCGATCGAGACGACCGACCCGGCGGAGAGGTCGATCCGGCAGTCCCGCCCGCGGCCGGTCGCCCGGTCGAGGAGGAGCACGCGCACCTCGCGCGGCACGTTCTCGCCGCCGAGGACCAGGCGCTTGTCCGGCTCGACGAGCCCGACGTAGGCGAAGCGCGTGCTCTCGGCGAGCGCACCGGCCGCTTCCAGGAGCGACCGGGCGGCGTTGATCTCGTCTGCGGTGAGCCGGGAGAGGGGGTGTGACATGCGGCTTCCTCCAGAGTGGTCGGTCAGCCGCGTGAACCTAACCCCTCGGCAGCGGTGAATGGAAGATCGGTTCGGTGGTCTCTTGGTCAGGCAAAACCCCCATCACACCGTCCGGAGCGCCTCCGTCGGCGAGAGCCGGGCGGCGCGCAGCGCGGGCACCAGCCCCGCGATCGCGCCGATCACGATGGCCGCCGCGATGCCGCCGGCCCAGGCCTCGACCGGCACCACCACCTCCCACCCCTTGTTCCGGGCATAGATCACGGTGGCGGCCAGGCCGCACGCGACGCCGAACGCGCCGCCCATGACGGTGAGCAGGATCGCCTCGGCCAGGAACTGAGCCCGGATCTGACGCCGGGTGGCGCCGAGCGCCCGCCGCAGGCCGATCTCGGATCGTCGTTCCAGGACCGAGATGATCATGATGTTGGCGACGCCGACCGCGCCCACGATCAGCGCGACCACGCCGAGCCCGAGGAAGAGGCTGTCGAACGCGCCCTCGGCGGCGGCCCGCGCGGTCAGCGCGTCGGACGGCTGGCTGATGTCGACCTCGTTGGGCGCCTTCGGGTTCGCCGTCTGGGCCAGCACCTCCCGCACCGCGCCGACCCGGTCGGTACCGGCCCGTACGTAGAGCGTCGCCGGCGGCCCGGCCACCGCCTCCCCGCCCGCCGTCTCGGTGTAGTCGAGATAGCGCTGCGCCGCCGGGTATCCGATCAGGACACTGCTGTCCAGCTCACTGGCGAGCGCGGACGGCGCCAGGATCCCGGCGACGTAGAACCACTGCCCGCCGAGCCACACCCGCTGCCCGGGCGTCACCCGGTCGAAGCCGAGCCGCTTGGCCGCCGTCGCACCGAGCACCGCGACCGGCTGGGTGGCGGTGGCCGGGTTCAGCCAGCGGCCCGCGGCCATCGTCGTGGCCGTCACCTCGGGCAGGTTGAGGCTGGCCGCCCGCACGGACAGCGCGTTCGTGCTGACCGCCGGGATGAGCGGGGAACGGTAGACCTTGGCCTGGTCGATCGAGGCCGTGTGTGCGACCGCCTCCACCCCGTCCAGGTTGCCGACCCGGGCGGTGGCCTCGAGCGGAAGCGGGGCGGCCGTGCCGCCGAACGAGTGACCGGCGGCGGCGGTCAGCAGGTTGGTGCCGAGCCGGTCGATCTCGGCGAGCAGGCCCGCCTGCGACGACGAGGAGAGCCCGAGCACGGCCACGATGGCCGCGACGCCGATCGCGATGCCCAGCCCGGAAAGCGCGGCGCGGAGCTTGCGGGCGCGCACCCCCACGCTCGCGACCCGCGCCTGGTCAGAGAGCCGGAGCCGCATGCCGGTCCTCCCGTACGATCTGGCCGTCCAGCACCCGGATCTGCCGGGGCAGCCGGGCGGCAAGGTCGTTGTCGTGGGTGATCACGATGATCGTCGCGCCGTCGCGGTTGAGCTCGTGCAGCAGCTCGATGACGCCGGTACCGGTGGCCGAGTCGAGGTTGCCGGTCGGCTCGTCGGCCAGCACGATGGCCGGCCGGCCGACGAGCGCGCGGGCGATCGCCACCCGCTGCCGCTCGCCGCCCGACATCTGGGCCGGCCGGAACCGCGCCCGGTGCGACAACCCGACCCGGTCCAGGGCCTCGGCCGCCTTCGCGCGCCGGGTCCGGGCCGGCACCCCGGCGTACAGCATGCCGTCGGCCACGTTCTCCAGGGCGGTGCCGTGGGCGGCCAGGAAGAACTGCTGGAAGACGAAGCCGATGTCGCGAGCCCGCACGTCGGCCACCTCGCGGTCGCCGAGCCGGGCCGCGTCCACCCCGTTGATCCGCACCACGCCGCTGGTCGGGCGTTCGAGCGTGCCCATGATGTGCAGCAGGGTGGACTTGCCGGAGCCGGACGGCCCGACGACCGCGACCAGCTCACCGGCGTCGACGCGCAGGTCGATCCCGTGCAGCACGGACACCTCCCCGTACGCCTTCACGACGTGCACCAGCTCGAGGACGGGCTCGCTCATGTCGACGGCACCACCACTCGGTCGCCGGCCATGACTTCGCCGGTGACCTGCACCATCCCGGCCGAGTCGTCGAACATGCCGAGCTTGACCGGCACGGTCTGGTGCGCCCCGGCGGCGTCGGCCCGCTCGACCGCGAACCCGCCGCCGTCCGTCCCGACGAGCGCGGTGACCGGCACCTTCAGCGCGTTCTGTACCCCGGCGGTGGTGATCCGCACCCGCACCTCGGCGGCGTCCAGCGTTCCGGCGTCCTGCGGCTTGTCGAGCGTCAGGTAGGCCGGGACGGTCACGTTGCCGTCCCGGTCGGTCTCGGCGACCGAGCCGATCCGGCTCACCTTGCCGGTGGTCACCCGGTTGTCCGGCAGCGTGATCTGGGCCTTGTTGCCGGCTTTGACCTGCGCCTGCTGCGACGCGCTCAGCTTCACCTGGACCTCGCGACGGGTGGTGACGGCCGCGCCGAGCCGGCTGCCCGGGGTCGCCCGGCCGCCGAGCTGGGCGGTCACCTCGGCCAGCCGCACCGGGCCGGGCAGCACCACGGCGTCGGTTCGCTCCAGGTCGTCATCGTCGAGCAGATCCTCCAGCCCGGCCGCCGTCTCCCAGGTGAAATCATCGCCGTCGTCGGCGTCGTAGCCGAGGTCGCGCAGGTTCTGGTTGAGGATGGCGACGTCCCAGCCGTCGTCCCCGCGGGACAGATCACGATAGAACGGGCGGCTGCCGCACAGCAGCAGCACCGGCTGGTCGTCGACCCAGTAGAGGACCTGGCCGCACTTGACGACCTGACCGGCCAGCGGCAGCTTGGTGTAGGTGCCGGCCGCCTGGTTGAGGATCGGGTAGTCGCTGCCGTCGGCCCGCTTCGCGTACGACAGGGTGCCGGTCAGGCTGACCTGTCCGTTGAGCGAGCCCTGCTGGACCGGGGCGTAGGCGACACCGGCGAGGGCGCCGGTCGCGGGCGGCGTGATCCCGCCGGATGCCGAGCGCGACCAGAACACCCCGCCGGCCGCGAGCGCGACCACGCCGAGCAGCGCTCCGCCGTACTTGAGAAGCCGTCCCATCAGCTGCCGGCCGCCCCGCCGGGCGCCAGGTCCCGGCACTTCTCCTGGGCGTCCTGGAACGCCTGCGACTGGGGATCGACCCCGTCCTTCCGGCTGATGATCATCCCGCCGTCCGGCTGCGGATCGGGCATGTTCGGCACGCCGTTCTGCCGCATACACTGCACGAACTTGAGCATGTCGGCCTGCTGCTGGGCGCTGCCCGGCGCGCCGGCGCCCTGCGGCGCGTACTCCTTGCACGTCTGCTGTGCCTGCTTGAAGGTGTCGCTCTGCGGGTCGAGGCCGGTGCCCGGGCCGGCCTGCACCCGGATGCGGCCGTTGGCGTCCGGGTCGGGGAAGCTGGGCACGCCGTTCTGCCGCATGCACTCGGAATACTTCACGGCCTTGTTCTCGGTGCTCGCCGTCGACGGTTGCGCGGCCGGGTCGCCGCCGCCGCATCCGGCCAGGCCGAGCCCGAGCGCCAGCACGCCGGTGGAGAGAACGATTCTGGTTCGCATGCCGAGAAGTTCTACGGATCCGCCGGTCACACCACGGTCCGCGCGATGGTGACCCCGGTGTGACCTCGGATCAGGCAGGCTGGGCCCATGCGCGTGCTGGTGGTGGAGGATCAGGCCGAGCTGGCCGACTCGATCGGGCGGGTGCTGCGCCGCGAGGGCATGGCGGTCGACGTCGTGTACGACGGCGGCGCCGCCCTCGAGCGCACGGTCGCGACCGACTACGACGTGCTGGTGCTCGACCGGGACATCCCGGTGGTGCACGGCGACGACGTCTGCCGGCGGCTGTCCGGCCCGCGGGTGCTGATGCTCACCGCGTCCGGGACGCTCGCCGACCGGGTCGAGGGGCTCAATCTGGGCGCCGACGACTATCTGCCCAAACCTTTCGCGTACGCGGAATTGATCGCTCGCGTGCGCGCCATCGGCCGCCGCTCCCAGCCCGCCGTGCCCACCGTGCTCGCGCATGACGACCTGCGGCTGGACCCGGCCCGCCGGGTCGCCACCCGGGCCGGGGCACGGCTGGCGCTGAGCCCGAAGGAGTTCGCGGTGCTGGAGTACCTGCTGGCCGCCGACCACCGCGTGGTGTCGGCCGAGGAGCTGCTGGAACGGGTGTGGGACGAGGCCGCCGACCCGTTCACCACGACCGTGAAGGCGACGATCAACCGGCTGCGCGGCAAGCTCGGCGAGCCACCGGTGGTCGAGACCATCCCCCGCGTCGGTTACCGGATCTGATCATGACGGTCCGGAAGAACACCGTGCGCGCCCGGCTCACCCTCGTCTACAGCGGCCTGTTCGTGGTCTGCGGCGCGGCCCTGCTGACCATCACCTACGTGCTGGTCTCGCGCACCAAGCGCAACCTGGTGTTCCGCAGCTTCAACGCCAAGGGCGACCCGCTCCCGCCGCCCGACCTGATGGACGAGCTCACTCAGCGGGCCCGGGCCGGGGCCGAGCGGCAGCATCAGGAGACCTTGCATGCGCTGCTGGTCTACTCGGGTGTCGCGCTGGCGATCATGGCGGTGCTGGCGCTCGCGCTCGGCTGGCTGATGGCCGGCCGGATCCTGCGCCCGCTCCGCACGATGATCACGTCGATCCAGCGGATCTCGGCCCGCAACGTGCACGACCGGCTGGCCGCGACCGGGCCGCAAGACGAGCTCAAGGACCTCGCCGACACCGTCGACGGCCTGCTGCAACGCCTGGAGACCGCGCTCGACGCGCACAAGCGCTTCGTCGCCAACGCCGCGCACGAGCTGCGCACCCCGCTGACCCTCGAGCACGCGCTGATCGAGGAGACGCTGACCGACCGCACCGCGGCCGTGCCGCAGTACCGGGTACTCTGCGAACGCCTGCTGGAGCTGCGCCGGCAGCAGGCCGCGATGCTCGAGTCGCTGCTCACGCTGGCCGGCAGCGAGCGCGGCCTCTCGCAGCGCGACCACGTCGACCTCTCGGCGATCACCGAGCGGACGGTGTCGGCCTATCAAGCGGCGGCCCTGCACACCGGCATCGGCCTGACGGCGCGCATCGAGCCGGCCTGGACCACCGGCGACCCCGCCCTGGTCGAGCGGCTGGTGGCGAACCTGGTCGACAACGCGGTCGGCTACAACGTCCCGGGCGGCTCGGTCGAGGTGCGCACCGGCGTCCGGGACGGGCGCGCGATGCTGGTGGTCACCAACACCGGCGTGCCGATCCCGCCGGAGCGGGTCGACGCGCTGTTCGAGCCGTTCCAGCGGCTCGACCGCACCGCCGGCCGGGCCGGCCACCACGGGCTGGGCCTGTCGATCGTGCGAGCCATCGCCGCCGCACACGACGCGGCCATCGACGCCACGCCCGGCCCGTCCGGCGGCCTGCGCATCGAGGTGACCTTCCCGGGCGTCGGCCGGGAGCTGGCGGCGGATCGCGCCATGGCCGATCCGGGCCTGGCCGCCGCGCTGTGACGATGGTCGGTCACCGAGCGAACGTCATCGATGGGCGTCGCGTTTGGCGAAGATGCTGCGGATGTGCTTGTGCACCGAGGCCGCGCACCGCCCGCGCATCTGCACGTCGACCGCGCACGGCACCCCGCGGTCCTTGGCGAGGCCCGCGATCGCCCGGCATCGTGCTCACGACGAAAGGCTAACTTCGTCGCCATCCGGGCCGTGGATGGGTCGCCGACGGGAATCTCACAACCACCCAGCCGCGGGCCTTCCGGGGGCGAACTCGTGCCGAGAACTCACCGGCACGGAAGGAAACGACATGACCGTCAAACAGGCGGCTTGGCTCGCGGTAGGCGTGCTGCTCGCCGGCTCGGTCTACGCGCTCGGTCCCGGCGCCGCGACGGCGTCGAGCCACCGCGAGGCGCCGCTGGTCGCCGCCGACCCGGCCGTCGACAACACCGACCTGTACGCGTTCGTCAGCCCCGAACGCCCCGATTACCTCACCCTCATCGCCAACTGGCAGCCGTTCGAGGAGCCCAACGGCGGCCCCAACTTCTACCCGTTCGCGACCGACGCCACGTACACGATCAAGGTCGACAACGATGGCGACGCCAAGCCGGACGCGACGTTCCGCTGGAAGTTCCAGAACCAGGACAAGCGCGGCAACAACACGTTCCTCTACAACAACGGCCCGGTCACCTCGCTCGACGACGAGAACCTGCTGTTCAAGCAGACCTACACGCTCGAGTCGTCGTTCGACGGCCGGCCGTTCAAGACGCGGGCGACCGGCGTTCCGGTCGCGCCGTCGCGGATCGGCCCGGCCTCGATGCCCGACTACAACACCCTGCGCGCGCAGGCCACCCGGACGCTGCCCGGCGGCTGGAAGATCTTCGCCGGCCAGGCCGACGACCCGTTCTTCCTCGACCTGCGGGTCTTCGACCTGCTCTACGGCGGCGACCTGAGCGAGACCGGCCAGGACACGCTGGCCGGGTACAACGTCAACACCATCGCCATCCAGGTGCCGTTCAAGGACGTGGCGCTCAAGGGCGACGCGAAGCGCAACCCGGTGGTCGGCGTCTGGACGACGACCGAGCGCGATCGCGTACGGGTGGCGGACGGCTCCTCGTACGGCGGCAAGGTGCAGGTCTCGCGCCTGGGCAACCCGCTGGTCAACGAGGTGGTCGTGCCGGCCGGGCTGAAGGACACCTTCAACGCGACCCCGCCCGAGCGGGACGCGAAGATCCCGGCCCTGGTCAAGCGGGTCACCAATCCCGAGGTTCCGCAGCTGCTCCAGCAGATCTACCAGATCCCGGCGCCCGCGACCCCGCGGAACGACCTGGTGGAGATCTTCCTGACCGGCATCACCACCAAGGCCGGCGGCCCGATCAAGGCCGACCTCAACTCGCAGCTCAACAACGCCGACGTGGCGGCCGGCCGGTTCACGCCGTCCGAGCAGCTGCGGGTCAACCTGTCGGTGCCGGTGACCGCGCAGCCGAACCGGCTCGGGGTGCTCGGCGGTGACCTGCAGGGCTTCCCGAACGGGCGGCGGCTGACCGACGACGTGGTCGACATCGAGCTGCAGGCCCTGGCCGGAGCGGCACAGACCGGCAAGCTGGTCGACGCGCTGGCCGCGGGCGACCAGGTGGACGCCAACAACCAGCAGTTCCTCGGCAAGTTCCCGTACGTCGCGCTGCCCAACACCACCGCGGTCAACTCCCAGGGTGGTGGCCCGGTGGCGCAGCCGCAGGCCGCCGCCCCGTCCACCGATTCCACCACCGGCATCGGCGCGGCTCCGGCCGGCGCCGGGATTCCCGACACCGACCAGTCCGAGGCCGCCGCGGCGCCGGGGGCCGGCATCCCGGACGCCGCCGAGCCGGTGGCCGCCGCGAGCACCGAGGGCGGGACCTGGATGACCAAGCCCGTGGCGTACGCGACCGGCGCGACCGGCTTCGGCGCCCTGATCCTCGCCGCCGGTCTGTTCGCCCTCATGCGGCGCCGCCGTCGTCCGGCTCCGCCGCAGCCCATCTTCGACCCCGAGCAGACAACCCGGATGTAACCGGTGTGGGTGGGCGCGCCGGCCGGTGCGCCCACCCATCGACGCGCCCAGGAGGAGCACCATGCGCCGCACCCTGATACGCCTCGGTATCGCCGCCGCGCTAGCGGCCGCGGTGCTCACGGTGGCCACCGTCGCGTTCCGCCCGACGGCCGAGGCGCCCGCCGCGCGGACCGTCGCCCGGCAGGTCGATCCGCTCGCCGACCGGGTCGCCCGCGCCCAGCAGCACCTGCGCGACGTGCCCGGCGACTGGGCCGGGTGGTCCGCGCTCGGCGCCGCGTACCTCGAGCAGGCCCGGGTCACCGCCGACCCCGGCCGCTACCCGCAGGCCGAGCAGGCCGCCCGCAAGTCGCTCGCGCTGCGGCGCGCCGGCAACGGCGACGCGCTCGTCGTGCTCGGCGCGCTGGCCAACGCCCGGCACGACTTCGCCGCGGCTCGCGATCAGGCGCGCGCCGCGCTGCGCGTCGATCCGGCCGACGCGGACGCGTACGGCGTGCTGGCCGACGCGCTGACCCAGCTCGGCGACGCCCGCGGCGCGACCGGCGCGGTGCAGCGCATGCTCGACACCAAGCCCGGCCTCGCCGCGTACGCCCGCGCCTCCTACGACCTGGAGCTGCGCGGCCGCATCCCGGAGGCCACCGCCCTGATGCGGCGGGCCCTGGACGACGCGGTCGACCCGCACGACGCCGCGTTCTGCCGCACCCAGCTCGGCGACCTCGCCTTCGGCCGCGGCGACCTGCGCGGCGCCGCCGACCACTACGCCGCCGCGCTCGCCGCCGATTCCACCTCGATCGCCGCCCAGCGGGGCCGCGCCCGGGTCCGCGCCGCCCAGGGCGATCTGCCCGGCGCGCTCAGCGACTACGCCGACCTCACCGCCCGCCTGCCCGGCCCGTCCTACCTGATCGAGTACGCCGAGCTGCTCAACGTCGCCGGCCGCACCGCCCAGGCCGACGAGCAGCTGTCGCTGGCGAGCGCCGCGCAGCAGCTGTTCACCGCGAACGGCGGCCAGGACGGTCTCGCGACGGCCGCGCTCGCGCTCGCGACCGGTCGCCGGGCCGACGCCGTCACCGCCGCCCGCGCCGAGTGGAACCGCCGCCACCACCCCGACGTCGCCGACACCCTGGCCTGGT
Source organism: Paractinoplanes rhizophilus (assembly GCF_042664765.1). Taxonomy (NCBI): domain Bacteria; kingdom Bacillati; phylum Actinomycetota; class Actinomycetes; order Micromonosporales; family Micromonosporaceae; genus Paractinoplanes; species Paractinoplanes rhizophilus. The sequence continues at coordinate 22,688 of NZ_JBHTBJ010000065.1, forward strand.
CACTGCACGCCGCCGGCCGCGACGCCGAGGCGTTGACCTATGCCAAGCGGGCCATTTCCGGCGGCGCGCATCCGTCCGCGTACGCGTACCACCTCGGCCTCATCGAGCTGTCCCTCGGCCACCGCGACGAGGCCCGCGCCGAGCTGACCCGCGCGCTCGGCACCAACCCGTACTTCTCGCCCGTCGACGGGCCCACCGCCCGCCGCGCGCTCGCCGCCCTCGGAGGCTCCCGGTGATCCAGCTCGTCGTGCCCCTCGTCGCGGGCGTGCTCGCGCATCCGATCAACAACTTCTCGATCAATCAGTACGGCGGGCTGACCGTGCGCCCCGACCGGGTCGAGGTGCTCGCCCTCGCCGACGTGGCCGAGATCCCGACGCTGCAGGAGAAGCCGGCCGTCGACACCGACCACAATGGCACGCTGTCCGACGCCGAGCGGGCCGCCTACGCGACCGCGGAGTGCGGCCGGTACGCCGACGCGTTCGTGGTGACCGCCGACGGCGACCGTCTGACGTGGACGGTCACCGCGCCGGGCTACCGGGTCGTGCCGGGCGTGGGCGGCCTGTCCACGAGCCGGCTCTCCTGCACGCTGGCGGCCCCGACGACCGCGTCGACCCTCCAGGTCGACAACCACTATCGGTCCGGCCGGGTGGGCTGGCGCGAGCTCACGGCAACGGCCGATGGCGTACGGGTGGAGACGACACTTCCCGCCCAGAGCGTGAGTGACCGCCTCACCGCGTACCCCCGGGACCTGCTCACCTCGGTCCCGGACGTCCGCACCGCCACCATCCGGGTCGGCGGCGCGGCCGGCGCTCCGCCCGCGACCGGCGCGCCCGAGCGTCCCGCGGTGCCCGGTCCCTCCTGGCTGACCGCGGCCCAGACCCGGGTCGAGTCGCTGGCCGGCGGCCACTTGACGCCGGTCGTGGTGGCCCTCGCCTTCCTGCTGGCCCTGCTGCTGGGCGCGGCGCACGCCGCGCTGCCCGGCCACGGCAAGACCGTGATGGCTGCGTACTTCGCCGGCCGCCGCGGCCGCATCCGCGACGCCCTGGCGGTGGGCGGCACGGTGACGCTCTCGCACACCGGCGGCGTGCTGGCCGTGGGCCTCCTGCTGAGCACGTCGACGGCCCTGGCGGGCGAGCGTCTGCTGTCCTGGCTCGGCGCCCTCAGCGGCGTCCTGGTGGTCGCCGTCGGCGTGGGGATGCTGGTCTCGGCCCGCCGCTCGCGTCGCTCCCCCGAGGGCCATCACCACCACGGCCGAAGTCACGGCCACAGCCATAGCCACAGCCACCTTTATCAGCGGCCGGGCGGGCGGCTCGGGCTGGCCGGGATCGGGCTGGCCGGTGGCCTGGTGCCCAGCCCGTCGGCGCTCGTGGTTCTGCTCGGCGCGATCGGTCTGGGCCGGGCCGGGCTCGGCGTGCTGCTCGTGCTCGCCTACGGAATCGGCATGGCCGGCACCCTCACCGCCGTCGGCTTGCTGCTGGTCGTCGCTCAGCGCAAGCTCGGCGACCTCGCCACCCGCGGTTACCGCGCCGCCCGCCTCGGTGGCCTGCTCACCCGCCTGACCGGTCGGGTCTCCGCCGGCGCACCCACCGCCACCGCCGCCCTGGTCGTCCTGGTCGGTCTCGGCATGGGCGTCCGAGCCATCGCCTGACCCGAGGCGATCGGCCGCTGCTTCTGGCGCCAGGTCGCGGCCGGCTGCGCCCTGGGCGCCGTCGGCGATGTCCTCGTCTCGGAGCCGGGCCGGCCTACGCTGCGGTCATGGAGAGGCCGGTCATGGCGAGGGTGCGGGCCGGTGATCTGGTCGCGCTGGTCGCGCCGTCGGGGGCGATCGGCGCCGACGAGGTCGCCGCGGCCGTGCGGGTGGTCGAGGGCTGGGGCCTCAAGACCCGGGTGGGCCGGCACGCGCGCGGCCGGCATTCCTTCCACTCCGGCACCGACGCCGAGCGCCTCGCCGACCTCAACGACGCGCTGCGCGACCCCGACGTGCGGGCGATCCTGTGCCTGCGCGGCGGCTACGGCCTGCAGCGGATCGTCGACGACGTCGACTTCCGGGCGGCGCGGGCCGACCCCAAGCCGGTGATGGGCTACTCCGACATCACCGCCCTGCACCTCGCGCTCTGGTGCGAGGCGGGCCTGCCGGCCGTGCACGGGCCCACCGCCGGCCATCTGTCCCGGGGCGCCGACGGCGCGCGGCGGGCACTGATGGGCGGGGAGCCGATCGTGGTGGCCGCCGACCCGGCGGAGGGCACTTTTCCCGTACGCGTCAATGGTGTCGCCGAAGGCGTGCTCCTCGGCGGGAACCTCACCATCCTGGCCGCCACCGCCGGCACCCGGCACCGGATCGATCCGCGCGGGACGATCCTGCTGATCGAGGACGTCAACGAGGCGCCCTACCGGATCGATCGCTCGCTCGTGCAGCTGCGGCGAGCCGGCTGGCTGGACGGGCTCGCGGGTGTCGCGATCGGACAGTTCACCCGCTGCGTCGACGGAACCTACCCGCGCACGGCCGAGGAGGTGCTGGCCGAGCACCTGACCGGCATCCCGGTGCTGGGCGGCCTGCCGATCGGACACGGCGAGCGGCAGACGGCGGTGGGTCTCGGCGTGCGCGCCGTGCTGGACGCCGACCGCGGGACCCTGATCGTGCAGCCGATCTGACGCCGGCCCTTTCGCCCCGAGCACTGTGCCCGGCCGCGGCTTCGTTCCGCATGTCTGCGCTGCCTTTGCTCTGCTCACCCACGGGAAGCAGAGCTCCGGCCGCTTCGGGTCGATCCGGCCCAAGACGGCCTCGTCACGGACATCGGCGCGCGACCGAGCCGCCTGGCGTGCGCGCTTCCCGCAAGTAAGCAGAGCAAGTGGGCGCTTCCCGCAGGTAAGCAGTCCTCCTACTCCCTTCGGGTGACGCCACGCTGGCGTGAAAATCGGGGTCGGTCGCTGGATCGTTGGAGTGGGTGGGTTGCTCGTTGACGCCGACAGCTCTCTTGCGATCTTGTGAACC
>NZ_JBHTBJ010000066.1:0-24835 GCF_042664765.1 Paractinoplanes rhizophilus
CACCGGGTGGGGCGCGACCGGCGGCGCGTTCATCGGCTGCGGCGTGGTCGTGGCGCTGCCCGCGCTGATCGGCTCGCGGCGGCTGCGCCGGCCGGCGGTCGCCGGGACGGACTGGAGCGCGGCGGGCTGCGAGCGCCGAGTGGCGCTGGTGGAGCGAACGCTGCGGGCACTGATCGTGCCGATCAGCGAGGCGCACGCGGCGTCGCAGGAGCGAACCGCGGCGATGGCGTTGCGGACCGTCTCGGCGGCGGCCGGCGCGAGTGACTTGTTGACCCCGCCGCGGCGGGGGGACTCGCTGATCGCCACGTGGAGCGCGGTGACCGCGGCGATGATCTCGTCGTCGGAGGCGGCCCGGGCCCGGATCAGCTCGGCCGCGACCTGCTCGGCCACCTGCTCCGGCTCGGCGCCGCCGGAGGTGAGCCGGCCCGGCTCGGGCAGCGCGTCCAGCACGGCCAGGGCGAGCGGGTGGGACGGATCGGGATAGGCGCGCAGGGCGGCGGGGTAGAGCTCGCGGAGGACCTCGCGCAGCGCCACCGCGGCCGCGTGCCGGCCGCCGAGCAGCGCCACGTGGGCGGCCAGGACCGGCTTGTAGCTGACCAGCTCGCGCGGGGCGGCCTGGGTGACCGCGGCGATCGCGCCGGCCTGCAGCGCCCGGGCGAGGCCCACGGCCCGGCGGGCGGCCGGCGGCGCCTGCATCTCCTCGGCGGAGTCGTCGTCGGCGAAGCGCTCGGCGAAGTCGTCGGTGGTGTCGTCGTCGGTGACGACCAGCGGCCGTCCGGCGGCGATCAGGAGCGAGGTGACCAGGTGGTCGTCGCTGTCGGCGGCCACCGCGGCGTCGGTGAACCCACTCGTCCGTTCCACGAGCAGCGCGCCCAGCTCGGCGTAGCCGCCGGGGTCGTCGCCGATCTCGTGGACGCCGAGCAGCCGGCCTGCGTCGTCAACCACGGCAATGGTCAGTTGCGCGGTTTGGGCCCCGCGCACCGAATCATCAGCCGACGCGAGACCGCAGTACACGCGCACGAGCGCCACGGCGTCGTCCTCCTCCCCGGTGAGACTTGTTCGCGACCGACCGCAAGTCTCGCGGCCGTGCCGGTCAAACGCTAGCTCTCCACCGTCGCGAACAATCCTCTGAGGTTCGTTCGCGACCGACCGCAAGTCTCGCGGTCGTGCCGGTCAAACGCTAGCTCTCCACCGTCGCGAACAATCCTCATAGTTATTGCTTTTGGCCAAGCACTGATGGTCCCTGTTCGGGGGTCAGTCGCGCCAGTCCACAGCGGCAGAGATCTTGCCGATTACCGAGCGCCATCCGAGGCTTGCCTGTTGTGCCCCGATTTTCTTCAATCGACGGCGACCGAAGAATCCGCCCATTCCCCCGCTTTCCGCGGAGCGAAGCGACTCGTCCAGGTCATCGAGCGGCGACCCGGGCGATAGCGCCAGGATCACCGGCTTGAGCCGCAGAGCGTACCCCAGGTCGCGGGCCACCTCGCCGGCCGCGATGAGCAGCGAGAGGTCCCACGTGTCATGACCGCCGCGCAGGTTTTCGACCACGAGGTCGAGCTCGTAGCGGTCCTCCGGCGACGGGTCGATGTCGGTCGACTGTACCCGCTCGGCCAGGGTGGCCCAGGTGTCGAGTTGTGCGAGGTCGTGCGGAGCACCCGAACGAATGAAGGAGACCAGCGACTCGGGGGTCTTGAACGCCAGCAGACGGCCCTTGTGGCTGAGGAACATCGGCACTTCCTCGTCGGCCGCCTGCTCCTCCTCCTCGTCCTTCTCGTCCTCGAAGTCGGCCGGGTCGGGCTCGTCCGCCTTGGCCTCGTCGTCGTCGCCCTCGGCCAGCAGCGCCTGGAACTCCTCGTCGACGATGACCTCTTCGTCGTCGTCGCCGGCCACCGGGCGCTTGCGGGCCTCGAACGGGTCGTCCTCCTCGGCCTCGATCTCGGTCGGGGTCAGCTCGGAGGCCATCCGGTACGCCCGCAGGGTCAGGCCGACGCCGCCGGGAAGGGCGATCTCGACCGGCTCGATGCGAACCTCGTCCCACAGGTCGGCCCCGGAGAGCGTGGCCCCGGACCCGGAGAGCCCGGAAGTTTCGGCCCCGGAGGTCTCGGCCCCGGAGGTCTCAGCACCGGAACGCTCCGACTTGGCGTCCTCGGACTTCTCGTCCACGGGCGTCGACGCCTCGGACTCGTCGGACTGGCTGGCCACGGTGACCTCCGGGATGATGCGGGTCGGTTGACGGTGATTCTGCCGACACACCCTAATGGGCGCACCTGAGTGTGGACGACCGTCCCCCGTACTTCCGCATCGGCCGATAAAGGCGGGTCAAAAACCCTTCGGGTGCCAGACCGTCTTGGTCTCCAGCAGAGCGGTCATCGGGCGCAGGCCCGGATCGGCCCGGAAGTCGACCTCGCCGGTCGGGCGCAGCACCCGCTTGAGCGTGCCGGAGGCCGAGCGCTCCAGCTCGGCGGCGAGCTCGGGATCCGGCAGGCCGGTCAGGTCGAGCGCGTTGACGTCGTCGTGCGAGGCCAGCCACGGCGCGGTCTCGGCCGGGCGTCCGGTGAGGATGTTCACCACGCCGCCGGGCACGTCGGAGGTGGCCAGGACCTCGGCGAAGGTGATCGCCACCTGGGGGCCGGCTGCGAGCACGACCACGGTGTTGCCGGTGACGACGGCCGGCGCGACGACGCTGACCAGGCCGAGCAGCGAGGCCGGGGCGACGATGCCGACCACGCCGGTCGGCTCGGGCGCGGAGATGTTGAAGTACGGCCCGGCGACGGGGTTGGCGTTGCCGACCACCTGGGCGATCTTGTCGGACCAGCCCGCGTACCAGATCAGGCGGTCGATCGCGGCGTCCACCTCGTCGGCCGCGACGCCGAGGGCGGCGAACTCGGCCCGGCGGGCCTCGACCATCTCGGCGATGCGGTAGACGACCTGGCCGCGGTTGTAGGCGGTCGCGGACGCCCACTTCGGCTGCGCCTTGCGGGCCGCGACGACCGCGTCCCGGGCGTCCTTGCGGGAGGCGAGGGCCACGTTGTCGCCGTCCACGAGATAGGTCCGTCCTGACTCGCTGCGGGGGAAGGCCCCGCCGACGTACAGCTTGTAGGTCTTGCGTACGGAAAGCCGGTTTCGCGGTGCGGTAGCGGTGGTCCCGGCCCGCACGCCCTCGGGCTTGGCGGCTTTCGCCGCCTTCGCCGCCTTCTTGGCGGGAGCCGGCGCCGGCGACGTGGTGGGAGCTGACTTAGGCAAGGTACGCCTCCAGGCCGTGCCGGCCACCCTCGCGGCCGTAACCGGATTCCTTGTAGCCACCGAACGGCGACGTCGGGTCGAACTTGTTGAACGTGTTGGCCCACACCACGCCGGCGCGCAGCTTGTCGGCCACGGCCAGGATGCGGGAGCCCTTGTCGGTCCAAATGCCGGCCGACAACCCGTACGGCGTGTTGTTGGCCTTTTCGATGGCCTCGTCGGGCGTGCGGAAGGTGAGCACCGACAGCACCGGGCCGAAGATCTCCTCGCGGGCGATCCGGTGGGCCTGGGTCACACCGGTGAAGATCGTCGGGGCGAACCAGAAGCCGCGGTCGGGCAGTTCGCACGGCGGCGACCAGCGCTCGGCGCCCTCCGAAGCCCCGATTTCCGACAATTCGGTAATCTTCTCCAGCTGGGCGCGGGAGTTGATCGCGCCGATGTCGGTGTTCTTGTCGAGCGGGTCGCCCACCCGCAGCGTGGCCATCCGGCGCTTGAGCGAGGCCAGCAGCTCCTCGGCGACCGATTCCTGCACCAGCAGCCGGGAGCCCGCGCAGCAGACGTGCCCCTGGTTGAAGAAGATGCCGTTGACGATGCCCTCGACGGCCTGGTCGATCGGGGCGTCGTCGAAGACGATGTTGGCCGCCTTGCCACCCAGCTCGAGCGTGAGCTTCTTGCCGGTGCCCGCGACCGAGCGGGCGATCTGCCGGCCCACCTCGGTCGAGCCGGTGAACGCGACCTTGGCCACGTCGGGGTGCTCCACCAGGTAGCGGCCGGTGTCGCCGGCGCCGGTGATGATGTTGACGACGCCCGGCGGCAGGTCGGCCTGGCGGCAGACGTCGGCGAAGAACAGCGCCGACAGCGGCGTCGTCTCGGCCGGCTTGAGGACCACCGTGTTGCCCGCGGCCAGCGCCGGCGCGATCTTCCAGGCGAGCATGAGCAGCGGGAAGTTCCACGGGATCACCTGGCCGGCGACGCCGAGCGGCCGCGGATCCGGGCCGAAACCGGCGTACGCCAGCTTGTCGGCCCAGCCCGCGTAGTAGAAGAAGTGCGCGGCGACCAGCGGCAGGTCGACGTCGCGCGACTCCCGGATCGGCTTGCCGTTGTCGAGCGACTCGAGGACGGCCAGCTCGCGGGAGCGCTCCTGGATGATGCGGGCGATGCGGAAGAGGTATTTCGCGCGCTCGGCGCCGGGCAGCGCCGACCAGGGCCCGAAGGCGCGGCGGGCGGCGGCGACGGCCCGGTCGACGTCTTCCGGAGCGGCCAGGGCCACCTCGGCCAGGACCTCCTCGCTGGCCGGGTTGACCGTCTTGAACGTGCCCTTGCCCTCGACGAAGGAGCCGTCGATGAACAGGCCGTAGGTGGGCTCGAGCGAGACGATCGAGCGGGACTCCGGGGCCGGAGCGTATTCGAACATTTCTACTTCCCTTGCAGTGCGGCGAAGCCGCCTCGGTGGCTCAGCTTCCCTTTGCAGTGCGGCGAAGCCGCCTCGGTGGCTCAGCTTCCCTTTGCAGTGCGGCGAAGCCGCCTCGGTGGCTCAGCTCAGTCCAGCGTGAAGTAGTCCGGGCCGGCGTAGTGGCCGGTGGCGAGCTTGGTGCGCTGCATCAGCAGGTCGTTGAGCAGCGACGACGCGCCGAAGCGGAACCAGTCCGGGGACAGCCAGTCGTCGCCGACCGTCTCGTTGATCAGCACCAGGTATTTGATGGCGTCCTTCGTCGTACGGATGCCGCCGGCCGGCTTGACGCCCACCTGCCGCCCGTGCTGCGCGCGGAAGTCACGCACCGCCTCGAGCATGATCAGCGTGACCGGCAGGGTGGCCGCGACCGGGACCTTGCCGGTGGAGGTCTTGATGAAGTCGGCTCCGGCCATCATCGCGAGCCAGGAGGCGCGGCGGACGTTGTCGTACGTCCCCAGCTCGCCGGTCTCGAGGATCACCTTGAGGTGGGCGCCGCCGCACGCCTCCTTGACCGCCACGATCTCGTCGAAGACCTTGGCGTAGTCGCCGGCCAGGAACGCGCCCCGGCTGATCACCATGTCGATCTCGTCGGCGCCGGCGGCCACCGCGTCGCGGGTGTCGGCCAGCTTGACGTCGAGCGGCGCCTGACCGGACGGGAACGCCGTGGCCACGCTGGCCACGTGCACCCCGCTGCCGGCCACCACCGACACGGCCACCGGGACCATCGAGGGATAGACGCAGACCGCCGCGACCGGCGGGCAACTCGGGTCGGCCGGGTCGGGACGCAGCGCCTTGGCGGACAGCGCCCGCACCTTGCCCGGGGTGTCGGCGCCCTCGAGCGTGGTCAGGTCGACCATCCGGATCGCCAGATCGATGGCCTTGGCCTTCGCCGTCGTCTTCACCGAACGGGTGCCGAGGGCGGCCGCCCTGGCCTCGACGCCCACCTTGTCGACCCCGGGGAGCCCGTGCAGGAGGGCCCGCAGGTTGGCGGTCGACGTCGCTGTCGCAGTCATGAGAAGGATTCTACGCAGGCCGGTGACATTTGATCTTGACTGACCGGTAGGTTGTCGCCGTGGACGTACTCGTCGTAGATCACCCGCTGGCCCAGACCCGGCTCACCGCGATGCGCAACGCGGAGACCGACTCGGGCGTCTTCCGCGCCTCGCTGCACGAGCTCACGACCATGGTGGTGTACGAGGCGGCCCGCTCGTTCCCGGTGGAGCAGTACCCGATCACCACCCCGGTGGCGCCCACCCAGGGCACCCGGCTGGCCAATCCGCCGCTGATCGTGCCGGTGCTGCGGGCCGGCCTCGGGATGGCCGACTCGGCGCTGGCGCTGCTGCCGGAGTCGTCGATGGGGTTCGTCGGGCTGGCCCGCGACGAGCACACGTTCGAGCCCCGGGCGTACATGGAGTCGCTGCCGGCCGACCTGTCCGGGCAGCCGGCGCTGGTGCTCGACCCGATGCTGGCCACCGGCGGGTCGCTGCTGCACTGCTGCCGCCTGCTGGTCGACCGCGGCTGCACCGACGTGATCATCTGCTGCGTGCTGGCCGCGCCCGAGGGGATCGCCCGGCTCAGCGAGTCCGGGCTGCCGCTGCGGCTGGTGACCGCCTCGATCGACCAGGGGCTGAACGACAAGGCGTACATCGTGCCGGGCCTGGGCGACGCCGGCGACCGGCAGTTCGGCGGCATGCGGCGGTTCTAGAGGGTGGAGTAACTCCAGCTCAGCGCCCGGCCGCCGGCGAACGGCATCACGCCGTGGAAGACGGTGGGGTGGTCGGCGAACACCAGCGGCAGGAAGTGCCGGTCCGACTCCCACATCGGCAGGTTGCCGGCCAGGACGTCGGCCACCGGCACCCAGTGCAGGCTGCCCTCGTCGTTGCCGGTCAGCGGCGTGCCGGTCCAGGACGGGACGCGGAAGAGAAAGCCGAACCAGTTGCTCCCGTCCCGGCCGAAGCCGGGCCAGGAGATCGTGCCGGCCAGCTCGAGCGCCGAGCACTCGATGCCGGCCTCCTCGTGGATCTCGCGGCGCATCCCGGCCGCCACGTCCTCGCCGGGCTCGAGCTTGCCGCCGAGCCCGTTGTAGTAGCCGTAGTGGATGTCGTCCGGACGGGCGTCCCGCCGGATCATCAGCACCCGCCGCCGGTCGGGCGACAGGATGTAGCCGAGAGTGGCGAGCACGGCCTGCATTGACTCCTCCGTCCGACGCGGCGAGCCGCGATCCTAGAGCACCCCATCGCCCGTCCGGCCCCCTTCGCCGAGCCGTAACGGCGAGTGGGGGAGGTGATAGCCTTTCCGCCGCGCGTTTGTGCCGGGCGCGTCGAGCGTGTCGCCGGGCGCCGCCCGTGATCTGAGCCGAGTGATGGGGAAGGACGAGTTCGTGCCACCTCTGCGTGATGTGCGTGCGGTCGTTCCGCGACCCGTGCGCCAATGGGTGTCGCGCGCGCTCCCCGTCACTATGCGTGATGCTCTGCGTCGGCGGCTGCACCCGACGGTTCCCGGTGAGATCGACGTGGCGCCCACGGTGCCGGCCGCCTCGCCGCTGTCGGTCCGCACGGCGAACCTGGACCGGGTGGTGGCCGCGCTGGAGGCGGCCGGCGTGCCGTACTTCCGGGTGCCGCCGCTGCAGTGGCAGTCGAGCGTGCTGGGCGTCCCCGAGGCCCACCGGGCCCCGGTCGAGCGGGTGCTGGCCGGCCTCGCTGCGGCGGGCGCCACGGTCGCCCCCGTGGAGGGCGCCACGGCCGTGTACTGGCCGGTGACTGACCCGGGCCGGCGCCTGCTGTTCGGCGCCGAGCAGGCGTGCGAGGTGGAGTTCTGGCGGGCGGAGCCGGACCGGCTGGTCGCGCCCCGCTTCAACCTCTCCACCGACGTCCTGCTGCACACCGACGCCGAGGTGGAGGCGGACGAGAGCGCCTTCGGTGACTTCCACGCCCAGGAGGGCGGCGCCCGGTATCGCACCCGGCAGCCCTTCCTGGTGCCGCCGCTCGAGCACGTCGACTTCCCGATCGACGTCGTCTACACCTGGGTGGACGGCGCCGATCCGGCCTGGGTGGCCCGGAAGAACGCGGCGCTGGCCGAGAACGGCTGGGTGGGCCAGAACGAGGAGGCGGCCAACGCGTCGCGCTACCTCTCCCGCGACGAGCTGCGGTACTCGCTGCGCTCGCTGCATGCGTACGCGCCCTGGGTGCGCAACGTCTTCCTGGTCACCGACGATCAGGTGCCGGCCTGGCTGAACACCGAGCACCCGCGGGTCACTGTGCTCAGCCACAAGGAGATCTTCGGCTCCGCCGGAAAGCTGCCGACCTTCAACTCGATGGCGATCGAGACCCGGCTGCACCACATCGACGGGCTCTCCGAGCAGTTCATCTACATCAACGACGACGTCTTCCTCGGGCAGGCGCTGTTGCCCGGCTTCTTCTTCACCGCTTCCGGGCAGACCCGGGTCTACCTGTCCCGGATCCGGGTCGACTGCGGGCCGGTCACCGCGGATGAGCCGCCGGTGATGTCGGCCGGCAAGAACAACCGAGCCGTGATCGAGAAGGAGTTCGGGCGCTTCCTGGCCTTCAAGATCAAGCACACGCCGCACGCCGCACGGCGCAGCGTTCTCGCCGAGATCGAGGCGAAGTACCCGGAGCTGCTCGCGGTCACCGCATCGCATCAGTTCCGGCACCCGGACGACATCTCGCTCACCTCGTCCCTCCAGCAGCACTGGTCCTATCTGACCGGCCGCGCCGTGCTGGGCGACGTGCAGTACATGTACCGGGACCTCGCCGACCCGCTCACGCCGAAGCGTCTGGCCAACGCCCTGCGTAAGCGGCATCATCAGCTGTTCTGCCTGAACGACACCAAGTCGGGAGAGATCTCGGCCGAGGCGCAGGCGACGATGCTGACCGACTTCCTGACCGCGTATTACCCGTTCCCCTCGCCCTTCGAGTTGTCCGACCAGGGAGCTTAGTTGTTCAAGGTTTCGATCATCCTGGCCTGTTACAACGTAGAGGCATTCATCGATGATGCGTTCCAGACGATCGTCAAGCAGTCGGAATTCGCCAACTTCCAGGTGATCCCGGTCGATGACGGCTCGACCGACGGAACCTGGGAGATCATCGAGCGGTACCAGCAGCGGTTCCCGGACAACTTCTTCCCGATCCGGTTCGACAAGGGGTCGGGCGGGCCGGGCCGGCCGCGCAACGCCGGCCTGGAGAAGGCGACCGCCGACTACGTGATCTTCATGGATCCGGACGACCGGATCTACAAGGACGGCTACAGCAAGCTCCTGCACGCCATGGAGAAGCACCAGAGCGACATCGTGATCGCCACCCGGTACGGCGTGAAGGAGAAGAAGGGCCCGGAGAGCAAGGTCTGGGTGGACTGGCTCGCCGACAAGCCGTACTACAACCAGAACTCGTACTCGATCAAGCTGGACCTCCTCGGCCAGCGTCCGGTCATCCTCAAGACCATCTACCGGCGCAGCCGGATCGAGGAGTGGGGGCTGCGCTTCCTGGAGGGCGTCAGCAGCAGCGAGGACGAGATCTTCGACAAGAAGTTCCTGTTCCTCAGCGACCGGATCACCAAGATCAACGACGTGGTGTACCTGTACACCGTCGCGCGGACCGGCAGCATCACCAGCAAGATCAAGCTGAAGGTGTTCGAGGACCTCGAGGTCATCTTCCACGGCCTCGACGACGCGCTGTCGGTGTATTTCAACGAGGCGATCGTGGCCTACCGGGTGGCCGCGCTGCTGCGCACGTTCTACTTCCCCAAGCTGCTGCTGCTCGACCCCGACCTGACCGACGAGGCGCTCGACCTCACCTGGCGCGCCTGCGACTCGTTCGGCTTCGACCGCCTGCTGCAGACCACCAACCCGACCGACCACCGGATCATCGAGCTGCTGCGGGCCCGGCGGTACAGCCAGCTGATGCTGTTCTTCATGGACCACCGGGCGCGCGGCCTGGCGCGGCGCAACAACCGGCAGGCCAAGGAGCTCAAGGCGCTGCAGGCCCGGCCGGTACGCCTGGGCCTGCGGGCGAGCCGGGCGATCGGGCTGGGCCGGCGGGTCGTCAAGGAGCGCGGCCTCGGCAAGGTCTGGACGAGCCGGATCCGCAAGAACCTGACCGGCACCCCGAACGGCTACTGGGTGTTCATGGACCGGCGGGACAAGGCGTCCGACAACGCCGAGGCGCTCTACCGCTACGTCCGGGACAACAAGATCCACGACAAGATCGCGTTCGTGATCCGCCGCGACGTCCCGGACTACGACCGGCTCGTGGCCGACGGCTTCAACGTGGTCGAGTACAACACCGTGGCGCAGTGGAAGCTGCTCTACAACTGCGAGCACTTCTTCGCCTCGCACGTCGACGACGTGATCATCACGCCGTGGACCGAGTTCGGCGCGCCCGCCGGCAAGCCGCGCTACAAGCTGAACTTCCTCCAGCACGGCATCATCCGGTCCGACCTGTCGAGCTGGCTGGGCGTGAAGACGTACCACACGTTCTGCTCGTCGTCCCAGCGCGAGTTCGACGGCCTGATCAACAACGTGCGGTACAACCTGACGCCGGACTCGCTGAAGCTGACCGGGCTCGCCCGGCACGACCTGCTGGAGGCCCGGGACGGCGACTACATCCTGGTCAGCCCCACCTGGCGGTCGTTCCTGGCGGACGCCGAGGAGGAGGACTTCCGCGCCTCCGAGTTCTTCCGCAACTGGCACAAGCTGGTCTACGACCCGCGGCTCGCGGCCGCGCTGGCCGAGGCCGGGGTGCACCTCAAGCTGGTCCTGCACTCGAGCATCAGCCAGTTCGCGTCCTGCTTCCCGGAGACCGACCTGGTCAAGGTCTCCCGGTACGAGGACGTGGTCAGCTTCGCCGACCTGCTCTCCACCGCCCGGCTGCTGGTCACCGACTACTCGTCGATCTCGTTCGACGTGCTGTACCTGCGCCGCCCGGTCGTCTACTTCACCTTCCCGGAGGCGCAGCGGCACAGCACCAACTCGGGCGCGGACCTCGACCTGTACAGCGAGCTCGGCTACCGGACCGAGACGGTGGACGGCACCGTCGCGGCGATCGCGGCGGTGACCGGCCGGGCCTTCGCCCCCGACCCGGAGAAGGTGGCCCGGGCCGACGAGTTCTTCGCCTTCGGCAACGACGGCCAGAACCGCAAGCGAATCATCGAGGCGGTCCTGGAGAGGGGTGCTCCCCGTTGAGCAAGATCATGTTCGTCTTCGGCACGCGACCGGAGTTCATCAAGCTGTACCCGGTGATCATGGAAGCGCGGTCGCGGCAGCACGAGGTCGTGATCGTGAACACCGGCCAGCACCGGGAGATGCTCGACAACCTGCTCGCCGAGCTCGACGTGACCCCCGACTTCGACCTCAAGGTCATGACCCGGCAGCAGAGCCTGGCCGAGATCCTGGCCCGTACGGTCGCGCCGCTCGACGACGTGGTCGCCCGGGTGCGGCCCGATCACCTCTTCGTGCACGGCGACACGTCGGCCACGCTGTCCGGCAGCCTGATCTCGCTGTACCGGCACGTGCCGCTCTCGCACGTCGAGGCCGGCCTGCGCACGTACAACAAGCACTCCCCCTTCCCGGAGGAGATGAACCGGCAGATCACCGGCGTGCTCGCCGACTACCACTTCACGCCGACCGAGGTGACCCGGCAGAACCTGGAGCGCGAGGGCAAGGACCCGAACCGGATCTTCGTGGTCGGCAACAGCGCGATCGACATGCTGCGGTACACCGTCCGGCCGTCGTTCCGGCATCCGGTGCTCGACGAACTGGGCGACCGCCGGCTGATCCTGATGACCGTGCACCGCCGGGAGAACATCTCCGAGCTGGGCCAGATGTTCGCGGCGATCAACGACATCGCCGTGCGGTACGGCGACACTCACAAGATCGTCTACCCGATCCACATGAACCCGGTCGTCCGGCAGGCCGCCGACCAGTACCTCACCGCCCCGGCGATCGAGATCATCGAGCCGCTCGGCACCACCGACTTCCACAACCTGCTCAGCCGGTCGCACCTGGTGATGACCGACAGCGGCGGGATCCAGGAGGAGGCGCCCAGCCTGGGCAAGCCGGTCCTGGTGCTGCGGGACACCACCGAGCGGCCGGAAGGGGTGGCGGCGGGCACCCTGCGCCTGGTCGGCACCGGCCGGGACGACATCGTGCGGGAGGCGGTCCGGCTGCTGGACGATCCGGCGGAGTACGCCCGGATGGCGGCCATCCAGAACCCGTACGGCGACGGCACCACGGCCCAGCAGATCATGGACGTGATGGACAAGGTCGCCTCGGACGAGGGCAAGGCGGCGGCGGTACCCGCCGAGTCGTCCCTGCCGGCGTAGCGCGACCCGGTACGGGGGACAGGGACCACCCGACCTCACGATCGCCGGGCGTGACTCGGGCCACTATCGTTGCGTCACATGACCTCCATTCCGCTTGCCGAGGAATTGCTCCTCCTCGCCTACGACGACCAGACCGGCAAGGCGACCGGTTCCCGCATCGGGCTGGACCTCGGCATGGCCGCGGCCGTGCTGGTCGATCTGGCGCTCGCGGGTCGGGTCGCGTATTCCGACGGCTTCCTCAAGGTGATCGACCCGACCCCGACCGGCGACCCGATCGCCGACACCGTGCTCGCCAAGGCCGCCGACGACGAGCCGCACACGCCGGGCCAGTGGCTGCAGCGGCTGCGCCACCGGTTGCGCACCCGCGTGCTCGAGGATCTGGTCGCCCGCGGCGTGGTGCAGGACGTGGACGAGACCCAGATGGAGTTCATCCACGTCCACCGCTACCCGACCACCGACCCGGCCTACGAGGCCGAGATCCGGCGCCGGCTGGCCGAGGCGCTGACCGGCCAGAGCATGTGCGACGAGCGGACCGCCGCGCTGGCCACCCTGCTGGTCGCCACCCGGATGGAGCCGGCGCTGCGCCTGCCGCCCGAGGAGACCGCCCGGGCCCACCAGCGGCTCGAGCAGATCGCCACCGGCGCCGGCTTCTCCGGCTCGGTCGACCTCGAGGACTCGGTGGTCCGCCCGGCGGTCGCGCTGGTCATGCACACGCTCGGCAAGGCCATCAGCGCCGCGCTGGGCGCCCCGAAACCGGCCTAGGCCGCGCGGGGCAGAGGCCCGGCGCGCAAGCCGTCCCCGACCCGGCGCGCGGCGGTCACACCCCCAGCGCGGCGGCGACCTCCTGACGGAGGACCTTGAGGGCGTCCGCCGCGCGGGTCCGGGCCGTCGGCACGTCACCCTCGGTGACCGGTTCGACCACTTCCAGGTACGCCTTGAGCTTCGGCTCCGTGCCCGACGGCCGGATCACCACCCGGGCCGCGGCCGTGCGCAGGGTCAGCACGTCGTTCTCGGGCAGCAGGTCGTCGACGGCGGTGACCGGCGCGTCGAGCAGCGTGGCCGGCGGCCGCTGCCGGGCCCGGCCCATCGCCGCGCCGATCTCGGCGAGGTCGTCGACCCGCACCGAGAGCTGGTCGGTGGCGTGCACGCCGAACTCGGCCGCCAGCTCGTCCAGGCGGTCCTGGATCGTCCGTCCCTCGGCCTGCAGCCCGGCCGCGACCTCCGCGGCCGTCAGCGCCGCCGTGATGCCGTCCTTGTCGCGCACCAGCGCCGGGGCCACGCAGTAGCCCAGCGCCTCCTCGTAGCCGAAGGCCAGCTCCTCGGCGGCCCGGACGATCCACTTGAAGCCGGTGAGGGTCTCGGCGTAGGGCACGCCGCGGGCGGCGCACAGCCGGCCGAGCAGCTGCGACGACACGATCGTGGTCGCGTACGTGCCGGGGATGCCCCGCCGGATCAGGTGGTCGGCGAGCAGGACGCCCAACTCGTCGCCGCGCAGCGCCCGCCACGATCCGTCGCCGGTCGGGACGGCCAGGGCGCACCGATCGGCGTCCGGGTCGTTGGCGATGGCCAGGTCGGCGTTGCACGTCTTGGCCAGCGCCAGCAGGCGGTCCATCGCGCCCGGCTCCTCCGGGTTGGGGAAGGAGACCGTCGGGAACTCGGGGTCCGGCGCGGCCTGCTCGGTCACGGCCGGGGGATATCCGAATCCGGCCGCGACGAACGCGGCCGCCAGCGTGCCACCACCGACGCCGTGCAGCGGGGTGTACACCACGTTCAGGTCGCGCGGCCCGCCGGGCGTGAGGACGTTGGCGGCGCTCTGCACGTACCCCTGAACGATCTTGTCGTCGAGGAGCTTGCCCGGCACGCCCAGCCGGACCCCGGCGATCGGCCCGACCTGCCGGATGGCGGCCTCGATGCCGGCGTCGGCCGGCGGCACGATCTGCGCGCCGCTGCCGCCCGGCCCGCCCAGCTGCCGCCCGAGGTAGACCTTGTAGCCGTTGTCCTGCGGCGGGTTGTGGCTGGCCGTGACCATCACGCCGGCCACCGCGTCGAGCTCCCGGACGGCGTAGGCGAGCACCGGCGTGGGCAGCGTCGACGGCATGACGAGCGCCTCGCGCCCGGCGCCGGTGGCCACCCGGGCGGTGCGCTCGGCGAAGTCTCGGGAGCCGTACCGGGCGTCGTACCCGATCACCAGCGGCCCCGCGCCGCCCTGTTCGGCGAGCCAGGCGACCAGCCCGGCCGCCGCCCGCGTGACCACCGCGAGATTCATCCCGTTCGGCCCGGCGCGCAGCCGGCCGCGAAGGCCGGCCGTGCCGAAGGTCAGCGGGCCGGCGAACCGGTCGCGCAACTCCTCGGCCGTGCCCGGCAGCCCGTCGATCAGCTCACGCAGCTCGTCGCGGCTCGCCGGATCGGGGTCGTCGGCCAGCCAGGCTTCGGCCGCTACTCGCAGTTCGTTGTCGTCAGGCGCCACTAGGGATTGATAGCACAGCCGTCAGAGGTTGATTTTGAAGCTCTCCACCATCGCGTCGAAATACTTCTTGCTGTCGGCGAAGGTGGCGTCCGACGTCGTGAGGTAAAACGAGTACATGTTGCCGCCGGCGGTGGTCATTCGCCAGATGCCGTGGCGCATGCCGTCGCCGTTGCCGCAGGTGTATTCGAACTGCGCCCCGGGCTGCCCGGACACCTCGACGTCGATGGTGTCGACCTGCTTGTACGGCGACGGGCACGCCTTCGACTTCTTGAGCGTGCCGGGTGCCGTCTCGGTGACGAACCGCTGCGGCTTGATCGAGCCCGGCTCGACCAGGACGCGAACCTTGCGCTGCTTGTCGTCCGGGTCGAAGTAGTCGACGTAGTTGCCGCTCGCGGCCCTCTTCCAGCCGGCCGGCACCTTGACGCTGACCTTGTCGTTGCCCTGGTAGTCCTGGGTCTCGACGTCGGTGGCCGGCGCCTGGCTGGTCTGCGGCTGCGCGACCGGCGTCGTCGGCGTGTCGTCGCCGCCGCCGGACAGCGAGACGACCAGCACCAGCACGATCACCAGGGCGAGCGCGCCGCCGCCGGCGATCAGCTGCTTGTTGCGCGGCCAGCCCTGGAACGTCGCGACGGCCTTGCCGGTGGCGGCCCGGGCCGAGCCCACCGCGTTGTCAATCATCGCCCGGCGCTTGGCGGCGGGGCTGCGCACGATCGTGCCGCCCATTGGAGCACCGTTCCACGCCTCGCGAGGTGGGATCAGGCTCGTGGGGTCGGCGCCGTGAGTCGTCGGCATGTAGCCGGTCGCGCCGCCGGGCATCAGCGTGTCGTCGGGCTCGGGCGCGCGCCGGCGGCCACCGGCCGCGGCCGCGTTGCCCTGCTGCAGCTTGGCCAGGTGGTCGGTGAGCGACTCGCCGGGGGCGAGCATGGCGCGGCCGCCGATCTGACCGCTCGGCTGCGGCGGCAGCGGCTGCGTCTCGACCGGCGCGGCCGGCGGGCGCTGGGCCGGCACCACCGAGTACGGATCGGTCATCATGTGCGGCGGGCTGGTGCTGGCCAGCGGGCCGGCCAGCTGCTGCCGGAGCATGGTGCGCGCGGTCTGCACGTCCATCCGCCGGTTGGGGTCCTTTTCCAGCAGGCCCATCAGCACCGGGGTGAGCGAGCCGGCCCGCACGGCCGGGGCCGGCGGGTCCTCGACCACCGCGTGCATGGTCTCGATCGGGTCGCCCTTGTCGAACGGCGGGCGTCCCTCGACCGCGGTGAACAGCGTCACGCCCAGCGAGAACAGGTCGCTCGGCGGGCCGAAGTCGCTGCCCATGGCGCGCTCGGGCGAGATGAAGTGCGGCGAGCCGAGCACCATGCCCGGCGTGGTCAGCTGCACGTCGGTGGGCATCCGGGCGACGCCGAAGTCGGTCAGCACGCAGCGGCCGTCCGAGCAGATCAGCACGTTGGCCGGCTTGACGTCGCGGTGCAGCACGCCGTGCGCGTGCGCCACCTCGAGCGCGCCGAGCAGCGCGATCCCGATCTTGGCGACCACCCGGGGCGTGACCGGCCCGTCCTCGATCACCATGTCGGCGAGGCTGCGCGCATCGAGCAGCTCCATCACGATCCACGGCCGGCCGTTCTCGTGCACGACGTCGTAGACCTGCACCACCGCCGGGTGCTGGAGGGCGGCCGCGGCCCGGGCCTCGCGCATGGTGCGCTCGTACATGGCGTCGCGGTCGCTGGGGGCCAGGCCGGGCGGGAGGACGACCTCCTTGATCGCCACGTCGCGGCGCAGCAGCGTGTCCGCCGCTCGCCACACCGTGCCCATGCCGCCGTGCCCCACCGCCGCGCGAAGCGTGTATCGCCCGCCGATGAGCGTGCCCGGGGCTGCGCGTCCGCTGGTGGGAGCAGTGTTGCCGCCGCTCCACGTCGGAATCTGAGTCACTGAGGATGCCACCGAGGGGATGTAGGGGCTGTCGACCAACCCCGCTATCTTGCCGGGTGCGGCCCCCGATTTGAAAGTCACGACGCGGGTGTTCCTGCGAAGTCGACGGATCGTGACCGGAAGGCCGCTTTCCGTTCGACTCATCGGACTCTCTGTGCAAAACCCCTCACGCTGGCGTCCTGAACGAAGCTTTAGGATCACGGGTGTGAACGCAGAGTCGGGTTTCGAGATCAAACCGGTCTATCGCCCCGGGGACGTGCCCGCGGACGTGCCGATCGGCGAGCCGGGGGAGTATCCGTACACCCGCGGCGTCTACCCGACGATGTACACCAAACGCCCCTGGACCATGCGGCAATATGCCGGATTCGGCACGGCCGCCGAGTCCAACGCGCGCTATCACCAGCTGCTCGCGGCCGGGACCATGGGCCTGTCGGTCGCGTTCGACCTGCCCACCCAGATGGGGTACGACTCCGACGACCCGATCGCCCACGGCGAGGTCGGCAAGGTCGGTGTGGCCATCGACTCGATCGAGGACATGCGGCAGCTGTTCCACGGCATTCCGCTCGACCAGGTGTCGACCTCGATGACGATCAACGCGCCGGGAGCTCTGCTGCTTCTGCTCTACCAGCTGGTGGCCGAGGAGCAGGGGGTGCCGGGCGCGGCGCTGCAGGGCACGATCCAGAACGACATCCTCAAGGAGTACATCGCGCGCGGCACGTACATCTTCCCGCCGAAGCCGTCGTTGCGGCTGGTGGCGGACACGTTCGCGTACTGCCGCGCCGAGATCCCGAAATGGAACACGATCTCCATCTCGGGCTACCACATGGCCGAGGCGGGCGCGTCCCCGGCGCAGGAGATCGCCTTCACGCTGGCCAACGGCATGGAGTACGTGCGCGCCGCGCTCGCCGCCGGGCTCGCCGTCGACGACTTCGCGCCGCGGCTGTCGTTCTTCTTCGTGGCCCGCACCACCCTGCTCGAGGAGATCGCCAAGTTCCGGGCGGCCCGCCGGATGTGGGCCCGGATCATGCGCGAGGAGTTCGGCGCGACCGATCCGAAGTCGCTGATGCTGCGCTTCCACACGCAGACCGCGGGCGTCCAGCTCACCGCCCAGCAGCCCGAGGTCAACCTCGTGCGGGTGGCGATCCAAGCTCTGGGCGCCGTCGCCGGCGGCACGCAGTCGTTGCACACCAACGCGTACGACGAGGCGATCGCGCTCCCGACCGAGAAGTCGGCCCGGCTCGCCCTGCGCACCCAGCAGGTGCTCGCCTACGAGAGCGGCCTGACCGGCACGGTCGACCCGTTCGCCGGCTCCTACGCGATCGAGGCGATGACCGACGAGGTGGAGGCCGAGGCGACCCGGCTCATCGAGCGGGTCTTCTCGTACGGGTCGGCGGTCGACGCGATCGAGCAGGGCTTCCAGAAGGAGCAGATCGAGACCTCGGCGTACCGGATCGCCAACGAGATCGACTCCGGCGAGCGGGTCGTGGTGGGCGTCAACCGCTTCACCAGCGAGGCGGAGGAGCGGTACGAGCCGCTGCGCGTCGACCCGGCGATCGAGGCCGCCCAGGTCGCCCGGCTCGCCGATCTCCGGGCGAAACGGGACTCGGCGGCCGTCGAGAGCGCGCTGGCGGATTTGGCGAAGGCCGCCCAGGGGACCGAGAACGTCCTACCGTTGATGAAAGAGGCATTGCGGTTACGTGCCACCGTGGGCGAGGTATGCCACACGTTGCGTGGTGTGTGGGGCGTCCACCACCCGGTGGAGCGTTTCTGAGCCGGACTCGTGGTGTGGGTCATCACCTCCACGATCCGTTACACGTTGTAGGAGGTGGAGGGCCAGATGCTGCGCAGGGACGACACCCCGGGCATCCCCTCGCCTCTCATCGAACGCTCTTATCAGGGCATTCGTGACCCAGCGCTACCCAGCGTGCACGGGAATGATGTTGCACAGCGTCACCAAAATGGGTCTAAGCTGTCGCGCGTCAAGCAAACACGACAATCCTTCGAGAGCGATACGGAAACCGACGTGACTACTGCTCTGACGGCGCCCCCTTCGCCTGGGGAACCCGAGACGGAGTGGCCCGGGCCGCTGCCCGGCGCCGAGCCCCTGCCCGGCCAGCTCGACCGCTGGCTCGCCGCCCACGGCGCGGAGCTCGTAGCGATTCGTCGGCACATTCACGCGCACCCCGATCGTTCCCACCACGAGTTCGAGACCGCCGCCCTGATCGCCCGCGAGCTGGCGGTGGCCGGCCTGTCGCCGCGCCTGCTGCCGAAGGGCAACGGTGTGATCTGCGACATCGGCGAGGGCGACCGGGTCGTGGCGTTCCGCGCCGACCTCGACGCCCTGCCGTTGCAGGACCTCAAGGACGTGCCGTACCGCTCGACCGTCGACGGCGTCGCCCACGCCTGCGGCCACGACGTGCACACCACGGTGCTGCTCGGGCTCGGTCTCGCCCTGGCCCAGCTGGCCGAGCAGGGTCAGCTGCCCGGCCGGGTCCGGCTGATCTTCCAGCCGGCCGAGGAGAGCATCCCGTCCGGCGCGCCCGAGGTGGTCGCGGCCGGCGGCCTGAAGGACGTCGTCGCGATCTACGCGCTGCACTGCTACCCGCAGCTGCCGGCCGGGCTGGTCGGGGTCCGCTCCGGGCCGTTCACCGCGGCCGCCGACATCGTCGAGGTCAAGCTGACCGGGCCCGGCGGGCACACCGCCCGGCCGCACCTGACCGCCGACCTGGTGCACGCGCTGGGCCGGGTGATCGTGGACGTGCCGGCGCTGCTGGACCGGCGCATCGACCCGCGGGCCGGCGTCTCGATGGTGTGGGGCTCGGTGCACTCGGGCGACGCGTTCAACGCGATCCCGGGCTCCGGCGAGGCTCGCGGCACGGTGCGCATCCTCAGCCGGGAGGCGTGGCGCGAGGCGCCCGAGCTGATCACCAAGCTGATCCGGGACGTGGTCGCGGCGACCGGGGCCGAGGTCGAGGTCGGGTACCGCCGGGGCATGCCGCCGGTGATCAACGACCGGATGGCCACGGCGGTCATCGCGGGCGCGGCCGGCGCGGCGCTCGGCGCCGACCGGGTGGTCGAGGCCGAGATCAGCTTGGGCGGCGAGGACTTCTCGTTCTACCTCGACCACGTGCCCGGCGCGATGATCCGGCTGGGCACCGGGGTGCCCGGCTCGGCCGAGCGGCACGACCTGCACCAGGGCAGCTTCGACGTGGACGAGAGCGCGATCGGCTACGGCGTGCGGGTCTTCGTGCACACCGCACTGGCGGCACTTTCCACCGGCGAGTTTTAGTCTCTGTCCCGGCCCGCGGCGTCGAGCGCGCCGCGGGCCGTACGGGTATCAGGGTTTGTCGTTTTCCTCCGCTTGCGGAGCCGGCGCCTGCGCCGCGCCCGGCGCCGCAAGCGCCGGACGGTTCGTCACCCGGCTCGGCCGGAAGCGACGGAACAGGTAGAACACGGCCCAGGCCGGCAGGCCGATCGCCAGCAGCCAGGGCAGGAGCGCGCCCAGCACGGTCAGCAGCACCTTGAGCGAGGCCAGCAGGGCGTCCCAGCCGGCCGACAGCCCGCCGACGAATCCGCCCGGGTTCTCCTCCTTCTCGGCAACCGCCGCGGCCGGGCCGAGGAAGGTGACGGTGATGGTGGACAGCGCCGTGAGGTCGGCCAGCCGCCGTTTCTTGGCCTGCAACGACGCCAGGTCGGCCTCCCGCGACGCCACCTCCTTCTCCAGCATCACCAGGTCGTTGAGCGACTTGGCCTGGGCCAGCAGCCGCCGTCCACTGTCCACCCGGGCCTGCTGCACGGTGATCCGGGCGTCGAGGTCGACGGTCTCCTCGGTGACGTCCTCGGTGCTGATCTCGCGGTGTTCCTCGGTGCCCAGTTTGGACAGTTGGTCGACGACGGTGGTGAACTTCCCGGCCGGCACCCGCAGCGTCAGCGTCGCCGTGCCCGAGCCACCCGTGCCGCTGGTGCGGTTGTCCGAGCCGATGAAGCCGCCGGCCGTGGTGGCGATGCCGGAGGCCTGCCCGGCGGCGGCGTTCACGTCGTCCTTGACCCGCACCGAGATGCTGCCGCGATAGATGATGGACCGCTGGTCCACGCTCAGGTCGGGCGCCTGCGCCGGCTGGTCCTTTCCGGTGGCGGGATCGGGCGGGGCCTCGGCCGCGCCGCCGACGGCCCGCTGCTCGGGAGCGACGGCCTTGTCGGCGGCCGACACGCCGGCGGCATCGGATGCTGAGTCGTCGGACGCTCCGGCGCTGCATCCGGCCAGGAGAACCCCGGTGAGAAGCACGGAAGAGACGATGTATGTGGGTCTGAGGCGCATGATTTTCTCCATCCCCGTTGGGCGTGCACGTGAGACGTAAGGCACACGGCACCTGGTTCCGGCAGACTGCGGGGCGAGCGATTACGAATCGGCAGCGGAGGGATCCCGTGCGCGTCACGAAGTTCACGCATTCCTGCCTCCGGATCGAGGGCGACGGAGTGCTGGTCGTCGATCCGGGCGAGTTCAGCGAGCGGTCCGCGCTGGATGGCGCGGACGCGGTGCTGATCACCCACGAGCACATCGATCACCTCGATGTGGCGGCGGTGGCCGACGCCGCCGGCAAGCGTGCGGACCTGCGCGTCTTCGCCCACGCTGAGGTGCTGCCCAAGCTCGCCGCCTGCGGCGACATCGCGACCGCCGTCGGTCCCGGTGAGCAATTCGGCGCCGCCGGTTTCCGGGTACGGGCGTTCGGCGGCGAGCACGCGCTGATCCACCCGGACATCCCGCGGGTCGCGAACCTCGCCTACCTGATCGGCGACGACGACGCGAACGTCTATCACCCCGGCGACTCGTTCACCGTTCCGGAGGACACGGCCGTGGACACGCTGTTCGTCCCGTTGAATGCTCCCTGGATGAAGCTGATGGAGTCGATCGACTTCGTTCGGGCGGTCCGGCCCGGCCGCGCCTACGCGCTGCACGACGCGCTGCTCACCGCGACCGGCGCCAGGATCTCCGACGGTCACCTCGACCGGCTCTCCGGCACCACGTACGCCCACCTCGAACCCGGGACCACGATCTGACGTGACCAGACCTTCCGGCGCGGCCGGCACCACCGACGAGCTGATCCAGCGGCTTTACGAGCAGCCGCCGGACGGGTTCGTGGCGGCCCGGACCGCCGCGATCGACGAGGCCAAGCGGGCCGGCGACCGCGACACGGCGAAGCGACTCGCGGCGCTCAAGAAGCCGACCGTGGCGGCGTGGGTGGTCAACCTGCTCGCGCTGCGGCGGCCCGACCTGATCGATGAGCTGGTCGACCTGTCGGCCGCGTTGCGCGACGCCCAGCGCGGCCTCCAGGGAGACCAGCTGCGCGAGCTGACCGCGCAGCGCCGGCAGGTGGTCTCGGCGCTGGTCGGCGCGGCCCGCAAGCTGGCGCTGGAGGCGGATCCGGGCGCCAAGCTGCCGCTGGGCGAGGTGGAGGCGACGCTGTCCGCGGCGCTGGCCGAGCCGTCGATCGCGGCCCAGGTGCGCACCGGACGGCTGATCCGGGCGGCCAGCTACGCCGGCTTCGGCGAGGTGCCCAAGCCCCGGCTGCGCCTGGTCAGCGACACCGATGACGAGTTCGACGAGGAGGCCGAGGACGACGACGAGGGCGGCGAGGTCGTCGAGTTCCCGCAGCAGTCCACACGGGAGCGACAGGCGGCCGAGCGGCGCCGCCGCCAGATCGAGCAGCGGCGCCGGGAGCTGCGCCGCGAGCTGGGCGCCGCCGAGGCCGCCGAGCACCGCGCCGACGAGCAGCTCGAGCGGGCCGAGGGCGCCGAGCGCGACGCCGGGCACCTGGTCGAGGATCTGGACGCCGAGCTGGCCGAGCTGGAACGGCGGCGCACCGAGGCGCAGGCCGACGTGGCCCGCCGCAAACAGGCCCGGCGCGCCGCCGAGCGGGAGGTGGCCGCGGCCCGTCGCCGGGTGGGCGACGTGCAGGCGGCCCTGGAGGATCTCGAGTCCGGCGAGCCCGACTGAGGATCTGGACATTTATCCCTTCCGTCGGACGGGAAGAATATTTTCCAGAACGGGCCGGGGAGAGCAGAATCGGCGCGTGACACCCGAACAGGCTGCCGCCACCGCCATGACGGGACTCGCCACGATCGTCGGCGCCTTCGCCGAGTCACCGCAGACGCTGCGCCGCGCGCGACTGCTGGGGCTCTCCGGCTGGGCGTACCACGTGTCTGCGCGGGCCGGTGCGCTCGGTGACGTACGACCCGAGACGGTGGCCGCGGCCATCGGATTCATCGCCCCCGACGCCGTCATCGACGGCTGGGAATCGACCGCCAAGGCGTCGGCGCCCATGGAAGTGGCCAGCTGGCACCTGCACGAGCTGTGCAAGTGGGGCATCGAGCAGCTCGGCGGCTTCCCGAGGCTGGACCGGATGCTCGAGCTCGCCGGCCGGGTGGTGGACGCGGTCGACTGCGCCGCGCTGCCGCTGTTCGCCGCCTGGCGGGCCATGCCGGTGCCCGACCGCGCGGCCGGCGCCCGGGCCGCGGTCGCCCTGCACCTGCTGCACGAGCACCGGCTCGGCGTGCATCTGGTGGCCGTGCGAGCCAGCGGGCTCACGCCGCTGCAGGCCATCATCGCCGGGCCCGAGGGCGAGACGGGCGCGGTCGCGTTCGGCTGGCAGCCGCCGTACCCGCCGGCCGGCCCGATCGTGCGGCGGCTGATGTGGGCCGACTCGGTCGCTTCTGCGCTGGCGGGACAGGCTTACGGCGCGCTCGACATGGCCGAGCGGATCGAGCTGGTCGGCCTGCTCCAGTCGATGAGCCAGCGCCTCACCCACTGACCGCCCCGGCCGCCCGCTGATCGCCCGTGCGCGGCGCCCGCTGATCGCCCGCGCACGGCGCCCGCTGATCGCCCGTGCGCGGCGCCCGCTGATCGCCCCCACCCGGTAGGGCGGGGCCAGGAAAGCACACGGGTACGACAGGTTTCCGAGGCTGTCCACAGGGCGGGCGCCGTCGATATTCGGTCGACCGGCGGCGTTGTCCGTGGTGCGATGCGCTGATGACCGCTGTCGCGACGACCGCGCTGCCCGAGGGCTGGACCACCCGCCGGCCGACGCTCGACGACGTGTCCGGGATCCTGGCCGTGGTGCATGCCAGCGACATCGCGGCGATCGGTGAGCCCGACTTCACCGCCGACGAGGTGCGCGAGATGCTCACCGACCCGCACACCGACATGAGCCGGGACAGCTGGGTGGCGCTCGACGCGGCGGGCGCGATCGTCGGCTGGACGTTCCCGCACAACGTTACCGGTGGCGACCGCGACTTCCTCGAGGTGTTCGTCGACCCCGCGCGCGGGCGCCCGGCGATGCGGCCGCTGCTCGCGCTGATCCTCGACCGGATGAGCGGGCGGGCCGCCGAGCTCGGCCACGGTCGGTACGAGGTGCGCGCCGGCGCCGTTCCCACCGAGCAGCCGTACATCGACGCGCTCACCGGGGCCGGTTTCGTCTTCCTCAAACAGCACGCCCGCATGCGGATGCCGCTCGACGGCGTGCCGCACACCGCGCCCGAGCCGCCCGCCGGCGTGACGGTGCGCCCGGTCCGGGGCGACGACGAGGACGATCTGCGCGCGCTGCACGCGGTGATCGAGGAGGCGTTCCGCGACACCGATCACTTCTCGGTCGACTATCCGACGTGGCGCGCCCAGGTCGCCAACGAGCCGTCGGTGTCGTTCGACGAGTGGTTCGTCGCCGAGGTGGACGGCCGGGTGGCCGGGTCGCTGCAGTCGTCCGATGCCGGTGTCGAGGACAACGAAGGCTGGGTGAAAAGGCTCGCCGTGCTCCGCCCGTACCGGAAAAGGGGTTTGGGTGAGGCGCTCCTGCGCCGGGCCTTCGCGGTCTATGCGGCGAAGGGGCGCAAGCATGCGGGCCTCGGCGTCGATCTCGAGAACCCGACCGAGGCCGTGCGGCTCTACCTGTCGGTCGGGATGACGCCGATGTACCGGGCCAACGTCTACCGCACCTTCGTGGAAGCCCGGGTCGCCTAGGCATCTTTCGGGTCGGTGGTTCGGCTCCGCCACGCGATGCCCGGCCGCGGCTTCGTCCCACTTGTCTGCGCTGCCTGACCCGTAAATGGTGTCGACGAAGGGAGCTAACGGCAGAACTTTGCTGGTCGGCGGGTTGTCGAGGCCCTGCCCGCTTGTTCGCCAAGCCCAAAGGGGTCTGCGAAGCCGTGCCCGTACTTGCCTAACCACCACCATCGGGTGACAGACGCGCTACCCCATTTACACCGCCCCGCGGCAGTCCCGAAGGAGCGCGGACACCTTTGCTCTGCTTACAGAGATGATGTTCATGAGCACCTCCCGCCGGGGTCTGACCCTTCTGCTTACTGGCTTCGGGTCTTTAACGGGATTTGTCGGCCTCGGCTGGGAGGTGCTCGTGCACTCACTG
>NZ_JBHTBJ010000067.1:0-22689 GCF_042664765.1 Paractinoplanes rhizophilus
CCCACGTCACCTATCTGGATTCACCGGTACGGCGCGTGCTGTCGATCGTTCCGGAAATGTACGACGAGATCTGGACCGCCGCGAAAGGCTTCTACAAAGTCGAACCGGTAGTCGCCGACGGCGGTGAAGTGATCCTCTACGCACCCCACATCACCGAGATCGCGTCCAGCCACCGGGAGATTTATGACATCGGCTACCACTGCCGCGACTACTTCGTCAAACAGTGGAACCGCTTCTCACACATCCACTGGGGAGTCCTCGCCCACTCCACACACCTACGCGGAGCCGGCACCTACAACCCCGCAACAGCCGACGAGCATTTACGGGTACGGGTAACACTCGCGACCGGAATCCCGGAAGACATGTGCCGCTCCGTCAACCTCGGATATCTCGACCCGGCGACCGTCGACGTCAACGCGTTCACCGCCGACCCCGACACCATGGTGGTGCCCCGAGCGGGCGAGATCCTCTTCCGCCTGAAGCGATCGATGGAGGAAGACTAGCGGGTTTCTGCGACGTCGGCCCGGCGCGGCAGGACGGTCAGGACACGGACGATGTGATCCCGGAATTCGGCCATGAAGGTGGCCAGGAAGGTCTTTGTCGCCTCGTCGGTGACAACGCCGTCGCCGGGGAAGATCTCCGGGGTGTACTGGATGTACGCCTCGGGCGAGGTCATCTGGCGAGCGTTGCAGAAGGTCAGCACGGCGCGCAGGCTCTGCTGGGCCAGCGCCGTGCCGATCTGACCGATGGAGGCGCCGATCACCGCGGCCGGGATGTGGTCGAACGCGTTCTGCCCCCATGGTCGCGACGCCCAGTCGATCGCGTTCTTCAACGCCCCCGGGATCGAGCGGTTGTATTCGGGGGTCACGAACAGGACGGCCTGCGCCCGGTGGATCGCTTCCTTGAGCTCGTTCGCCTCGGGTGGGTAGTGCGTGTCGTAGTCGGGGCTGTACAGCGGCAGATCACCGATGGGGATCTCGACGAATTCAAGATCGTCCGGCGCCAGCGCGATCAAGGCCCGGGCGAGCTCGCGGTTCACGGAGGTCGACGACAGACTGCCGACGAAGTAGCCGACTTTGTACGCGGTCATTTGAGTTCCCCTCACGCATCCTTGCGCCAGCGGCGCCGCAACGCGTGCGCAGCTGCCTTCGGCTGACGGTCACGGGTGAAGACGCCCTTCCTGTTGCCACCGACCCGCATCACACCGGAAATGGTGGCGAAGTCCGCGAAGTTCCACACCTGCTCGCCGACAACCGCGTCGATCCGGTCGAACACCCGGTGATTCATGTCCAGATATTCCACCTGATACTCCTCGGACCACGGCTGCCCGGCCACGGAGTGCAGACCGGGGTAGGTGTCGGCGCCGTACTCGGTGATGATGATCGGTTTGTTCTCGGTCGCCCAGCCGCGCAGCTCGGCCTCCCACTTCTGCTCGGCGAGGGGCAGGTCACCGGGGTCGACATACCAGCCGTAGTAGCGGTTGAGCATGAGCACGTCGGCGAACTGCGACACCCGGCACTCGCCGTACGGGGCCAGCATGACGTTGACGAAGCCGACCGGCCGGCTGGGATCGAGCCGGCGGGTCAGCTCGAACAGGGGGCGGAAGTACGCCTCCGCGGCCTCGCTGTCGGACTCCGGCTCGTTCGCGA
This sequence comes from Paractinoplanes rhizophilus, assembly GCF_042664765.1. NCBI lineage: Bacteria > Bacillati > Actinomycetota > Actinomycetes > Micromonosporales > Micromonosporaceae > Paractinoplanes > Paractinoplanes rhizophilus. The sequence goes on from NZ_JBHTBJ010000067.1 coordinate 1,650, forward strand.
TCGACCACAGGACGACGCTGGGATGGTTCCGGTCCCGGGTCACGAGCTCGCGGATCGCCTGGGCGTGCACCTCCCGGCTGGCGTCGTTGATCGTCTCGGGGCTGAACGTCACGTAACCCTGAGCGCCGAAGATTCCGCCGCCGAGTCCCATGTTGAGCCCGACAGCCGCGGTCTCGTCGATGACGACGATGCCGTGCCGGTCGGCGTAGTCCAGGACGTCCTCGGAGTACGGGTAGTGCGACGTGCGGAACGAGTTGGCGCCGATCCACTCGAGCAGCTCGAAGTCGTGGACCATGAAGGCGTCGTTGTGCCCCTTGCCGATCACGGCCAGGTCCTCGTGTTTGCCGAAACCGGTGAAGTAGAAGGGTTCACCATTGATCAGGAACCTGGACCCGGTGACCTCGACCGTCCGGACGCCGACGCTATGGTGGTAGCTGTCCACCACGGTCCCGCCGTCGTCGACCAGCTGCACCTCGAGGTCGTAGAGGTAGCCGTCACCGGGCGCCCAGCGGTGGACGTCGTCGATCCGGAGAGTGCCGCTCGCACCGGCGCCGGCGGCAACCTGCCGGCCGGCCGCATCGTGCAGCAGCACGCGGGTGACTGCCTCGCCGCTGGACTCGATCTGGTACTGGATCGTGCCGGCGCCCCCGTCGAGGCCGGTGACGATGCTGATGTCGGTCAGATGCTGCGAGGCGGTCGCATACAGCCAGACCGGACGGTGGATGCCGGCGTAGTTGAAGAAGTCGTGCCAGTACCGCTGCCGCTTTCCGGCCGGGGTGTCCTCGACGATTCCCGGCGGGATCGACTGGAAGCTCAGGGTGTTGTTGACCACGACGGTGATGCGAACCGGCTCTCCCGCGGTGACGTGGTCGGTGATGTCGGCGGCGAACGGTGTGTATCCGCCCTCGTGCGACACCACTTCGACGTCCCTGGCCCAGACGGTGGCCCGGTGGGTCGCGGACTCGAAATGCAACACGATCCGCCGGCCCGCCCAGCCTTGCGGAACTCGGACGGTGGTCTGGTACCAGACGTCACCGAAGTACTCGCGCACGACGGGATCGGTCGGGATGTCGTTGAAGCTCGCCGGCACCGCCATCTCACGAGCGCGGGGCAGCCGTCCGGCGAACCAGCGGCCGGCGCGGCCGGCGCCGTCCGGGTCGAGGGCGAACGTCCACAGCCCGTCCAGGCGTTTCCGTTCACGGGTGGCGTTGTCCTGGGGTCGGAGCACGTCGGACCTCCATCGCGCGGGACGTCACGTGGTTACCGACCACCATGTCACGCTCGGCACGGCAGCGCGCGACACGGCGGTGGGCGTGGACTGATCCACTTCGTCCTCAGCTGGTCGACGGACGAACTGGAGAACGCCCGAGGCTTGCCAACGGTCGCCGTGCGGTGGTCTGATCCTTGACAGAGGCTCAATAAATGGTTGCCGTCGGCGGTTTCCGTATCCGCCACGCCGGATCCGGCGCGGGTGGTCCGCATCGTCGGCGACGTTTCACCGCGTTCTCTTCACCTTCGTGAGTGTCGTCTTTCCCCCTAAGGACCCCTCATGGCAGCCTCGACCCCGATCACATCCAGGACCTCCGACCCACCTTTCGAGGCCACCAAGAAACTGGGGTTCACTCAATATCTCGGCTATGCGTCCGGGGACGCCGCGAACAATCTGGCGTTCTCGATGTCCTCGCTGTTCCTCCTGCTGTACTACACCGACGTCGCCGACATCTCGGCCGCGGCGGTGGGCACGATGTTTCTCGTGGTCCGATTCTGGGATGCGATGACGGACCTCGTCGCGGGGCGGCTGGTCGACAGGGCGCAGACCCGCTGGGGCAAGTTCCGGCCGTTCATCCTGTTCGGCGCGCTTCCGCTGTTGCTGATGAGCGTGGCCGTGTTCTCGATACCCACGTCACTGCACGGCACCGGGTCCGCGCTGGTATGGGCATATGTCACGTACGCGTTGCTCGGGTTTTTGTACAGCTTGGTGAACATTCCGTACGGCTCGCTGGCCGCCGCGATGACTCAGGTGCCCGGCGAGCGGGCGAAGCTCGCCAGCTGGCGCGTCTACGGCTCGAATCTCACCATCCTCATGCTCGCCTTTGTCGTCGCACCGCAGATCAAAGGCTCGTCCGACCTGCAGCGCTCGCTCACGATCACCACCCTGGTGTTCGTCGTCGTCGGAGCGGCGCTCTACCTGTACACGTTCCTCACCGCCAGGGAGCAGGTGCGGCGGGACGTGCCCCGGGTCAGCATTCGGCAGAGCCTCGCGACGTTCAAGACGAACCGTCCGCTGATCATGTTGTGCCTCTCCAGCCTGCTGTTCCTCACCGGCATGATCGCGGCCAGCACCGTGGGCGCCTTCTACGCCCGCGACGTCCTGGGCAATGCGACCCTGTTCATCTACATGACCCTGGTGCAAACGGCCGGAACGTTCGTGGTCGCGGCATTTGTCCCCACTATCGTCCGGACGTTGGGGAAGAAGAACGGCTATCTCATTCTGGGCGTGGTGGCCATCGTCGCCGGCGTGGGCATCACCCTGGCGCCCGCGGGGGTCCCGGCAGTGGCGCTGATTTTCTTCTTCCTGCTCGGCGTCGGTGTCGGCGGGGTGAACACCCTCATGTGGGCCCTGGAAGCCGACACCGTCGAATACGGCGAGTGGAAAACCGGGGTGCGGACCGAAGGCACCACCTACGCGCTGTTCTCGTTCACCCGGAAAATGGGTCAGGCGCTCGGCGGCGCCGCCGCCGCCTACACCATCGGCCTCGGCGGCTACCTCGCGGGCAAAGGCGTCGTGCAGACCGACAGCGCCAAGACGGCCGTCAAGGTCGCCGCCGGCGTCCTACCGGCGGGATTCATCGTGCTGGCGCTGGCAGTGATGTTCTTCTACCCGCTGACCGAACGAGTCTTCCGCAACGTCGTGGCCGAGGTCGCCACGCGCCGGGCCCAGCACGTCGCCGCCGAGACGAGCTGATCCGTGCTCAGACACCGAGGGAAGGGGCAGTGATGCCGGACCACATCAGCGCCGAGGCGGGTTCCGCTCGACCGGTCGTGACGTTGTTCGAGTCCTACGGCTCCGGCGCCGGCTACATCGGTCCCCGGGTGGCACGGGCGCTCGAAGTGCCGTATCACGCCCAGGCGTTCTCGTCGGAAGAGATCGAGCACGCCGAGCAGACCCGGGAGAGGGAAGGACTCCTCGCCCGCGTGTTCGCCGTGATGGGCGGATCGTACGCGGGTCTCGAAGGGCCGGCGGTGGCCATGGCGCAACGCGACGACTACGAGCTTGTCATGGCCAACACTCGCACGGTGCAGGAGCAGGCTCGTCAGGGCGGCGTCATCGTGGGCCGCAACGCCGCGCTGATTCTGGCGAATCGGCCGGCGGCGCTGCACGTCCTGCTGGACGGACCGGTCGAACAGCGCATCCAGCGCGCCGCCGCGGAAGGCGATATCAGCCTCGACCGGGCCGCGAAGCGACAGAAGCGCGAGGATCAGATCCGCGCCGACATGTCGCTGCAGCTCTACGGCTGGGATCCACGGGACACCGAACGCTACGACCTGGTGGTCAACACGGGCACGATGGATCTGGACACATGCGCCGACATCATCGTCCAAGCCGCGCGGGTCAAGGCAGGCCTCCACGGCGCCACCGCGTCGTAACTTCGACGGCCGGCACCCGATACGGAGGAAGATTGTGGTGAGCAAGGACGTCATGCGTCCGTGGGAAGACCGGACGAAGCAGCCCCGCGAGCGAGCGGAGGCCCTTGTCGCCGCCATGACGCTGGAGCAGAAGATCAACCAGCTGCACGGCGCGATGGACACGATCGACATCTACGCGATGACCGCGCAGGCCAGGGAAGCCGGCACGGACATGGACGCGCTGGCCACCCAGATCCGGGTGGAACGCCATGTCGAGGGCATCGACGAGCTCGGCATCCCGCGCTTCCGGATCACCAATGGCCCGGTCGGCGTGGGCATGGGCGACGGTACGCCCAGTCCGCCGGCCACCTCGTTGCCGATGACCATCGGCCTGGCCGCCGGCTTCGACCCTGCCCTGGCGCGGGAGTACGGCTCGATCATCGGCAGCGAGACGGCGACGCTGGGCCAGCACGTCCTCGAGGGGCCCGGGGTGTGTCTGCACCGCATCGCCACGGCCGGCCGGAACTTCGAGTACTTCAGCGAGGACCCGTACCTCTCGGGCGTCATGGGTGTCGAGGTCACCAAGGCGATCCAGGAACACGGCATCATCGCCATGGGCAAGCACTACGTCGTCAACGACCAGGAGTACGAGCGTTTCCGTACCAGCGTGGAGGTGGACGAGCAGGTCCTGCGGGAGCTGTACTTGCTGCCGTTCGAGATGCTTGTCAAGGATGCCGGGATAGCAGCGATCATGAGCGCCTACAACCGCGTCCGCGGCGTGTACGCCACCGAGTACCGCTACACGCTCACCGAGGTCCTCCGGCACGAATGGGGCTTCGAGGGTTACGTACAGTCGGATTTCTGGTCCTGCCGTTCGGCGGCGCCGTCGCTCAACGCCGGCATGGACCACGAGATGCCCGACGCGAAGTGGCTCAACGAGGACAACGTCACGGCCGCCCTGCGCGACACCAGCCTGGAGATCAAGACAGTGGACCGCGCCCTCGTGCGCCGATTCACGCAGATGTTCCGGTTCGACCAGTTCGATCGACCGTACGATCCGGGCGACATCGACGCGGCCGGCCACGGTGCGCGGGCCCGGCGCATCGGCACCGAGATCGCCGTGCTGCTCAAGAACGAGGGCGGCGTCCTGCCCCTGGACCCGAACGCGGGCGCGATCGTCATCGTCGGCCAATCCACGTACGTCGACGACGCCTGCCTGGGCGGCGGCGGCAGCTCCAAAGTCCTCCCGCTCTACACCGTGCCCCCACTCGAGGGCATGCGCGACGTCCTTTCCGGCCTCTCCGGCTCGGCCTCCGTCACCAAGATCACCGTAGCCGACGACCTGACGAACCTCGACGAGGCCAAACGGGCCGCGGCGGCTGCGGATGTCGTCGTGATCATGGCCGGACTGGTCGCCACGGAGGGCGAGGACCAGCTCGGCATGAGCATGCTCAACGACCAGAACCGGCTGATCGCCGAGGTGGGCCCGGTCAACCCCACCACCGTCGTGGTGCTCAAGGACAGCAACCCCGTGCTCATGCCATGGATCGACGCGATACCGGCCGTGCTCGAGACGTGGAACCAGGGCCAGGAGGACGGTCACGCCGTAGCCGATCTGCTCTTCGGCGTCGTGAACCCCTCGGGCAAGCTGCCCACGACCTACCCCAAGACGCAGGAGGACACGCTCGCGGCGAGGCGTCCGGAGCGGTATCCCGGCACCGACGAGGGTGACGGATACCCCGTCATCCGGTACAGCGAAGGCCTGCAAATGGGCTACCGCTGGTTCCAGTCGCAAGGCATCGCGCCGCTGTTCCCGTTCGGCCATGGGCTGTCGTACACCACCTTCGGCCTCTCCGACATCTCCGTCGACACCGGAAGCCATCCTGGCCGGTCACCGATCACCGTGCGCGCGACCGTCACCAACACCGGCGACGCGGCCGGCGCCGAGGTGGCGCAGGTCTACCTCGGATTGCCCAATGCCGCCCACCAGCCGCCGAAGCGACTCGTCGGGTTCCGGAAGGTCACCGTGGCGCCGGGCGACAGCCGGCCGATCGAGATCGTCGTCGACCCCGCCGCAACCAACCACCCCCTGTCGGTATGGAGCCGCGGCGACCACGCCTTCGTCACCATCCCCGGCGAGTACGCCATCTACGTCGGCACGTCGAGCGACGACACACCGACGCAGCACCGCTTCACTGTCGCTGCCTGACACTCAGGGTCACGCGTGTATCGAGTCAAGGGCCTCGCTGACGGCCCGGCGCCGACGGCCGGCCCGGCGTAGCGTGGACATCGCTGCGACCCTCGAAAGACCGTCGGATGTGGCTGGCTGGTGGAAGCCCGCGGGCGACCTGACCGGGGTCCGCCGGCGCTCAACCGACCGGAGGCACGATGCCCACGAGCCCGCCGGAATCGGCCACCGCCACCGCGTGGTACACGGGGCCGGTGGACGACGCCGTCCGCGATCTCGACGTCGACCCCGCCACCGGGCTGTCGTCGGCGGAGGCACGGCGACGATGGGACCGGTACGGCCCGAACCGGCTCGCCGAGGCACCGAAGGAGCCGCGCTGGCGGGCATTCCTGCGCCAGTTCCAGGACCTGCTGATCGTCATCCTGTTGATCGCCGCCGTCGTGTCGCTGCTGGTCAGCCGCGAGTGGGAGACACCGATCGCGATCGCGGTGGTCGTCCTGCTGAACGCGACGATCGGCTTCGTACAGGAGTCGAAGGCTGAGGCGTCCCTGGAAGCGCTCCGGCGGATGAGCGTGATGCGGGCAAGGCTGCGCCGCGACGGGCGAATAGACGCGATCGACGCCGGTGAGCTGGTACCCGGCGACATCGTGGTGGTGGAAGCCGGCGATCGGGTACCGGCGGACGGACGGCTGCTGTCGGCCACCTCGCTGGAGATCCAGGAGTCGATGCTCACCGGCGAGGCACAACCGTCGCAGAAGTCGGCGTCGGCCGAGGTCGAGCCGGCTGCCGCGCTGGGCGACCGGGCCAACAGCGTGTACATGAACACCGCCGTCACGCGCGGCCGGGGCGAGGTGCTGGTCACCGCGACCGGGATGGGCACCGAGACCGGCCGGATCGCGGACATGCTGCACAAGGCGAAACCGGGACCGACGCCGCTGCAACGCCAGATCGACGCGCTCAGCCGCACCCTGGCCGTCATCGCCGGTGGCGTCATCATCGTCGTCTTCGTTCTCGGCGTCATTCGCGGGCAGGAGTTCAGTGCGCTGTTCGTCAGCGCGGTGTCGCTCGCCGTGGCCGCCATCCCGGAGGGCCTACCGGCTGTGGTCGCCTTCACGCTCGCCATGGGCACCGGCCGGCTGGCCAAGCGCGGCGCGATCGTCAAGAGGCTCGCATCGGTGGAGACGCTGGGAAGCACTTCCCAGATATGCACCGACAAGACCGGCACCCTCACCCTCAATCAGATGACCGCCCGGCAGTTGCTGCTGGCCGGCCGGCGGTTCACCGTCACCGGTGAGGGCTACTCCACCGACGGGCGCATCCGTACCACCGACGGGTCACCGCCGCCGAGCACGCTTGACGAGGCGCTGCTGCCGATGGCCCTGTGCAGCGATGCCGTACTGCGCGACGGCGCCATCGTCGGCGATCCCACCGAGGGCGCGCTGGTGGTCCTGGCCGAGAAGGGCGGCGTCGACGTCGCGGCGCTGCGCGCCGAACGCCCCCGTTTGCTGGAGATCCCGTTCGACTCCGACCACAAGTTCATGGCGACCTTCCACCGCTGGACCGACGGACAGGGCCGCGAGGTGGTGCGCTGCTTCGTCAAGGGCGCCCCCGACGTGCTGTCCGCCCGCGCGGACAGGTATCTCGGCGAGACCGGCGTCGCGGCGTTCGACGACACGGCCCGGGACCGCTACGACCGGGCCAACTCGGAGCTCGCCGAGCAGGGCCTGCGGGTGCTGGCCCTCGGCGTCGAAGACTTCCCCGCCGACGCGTTCGAGCCGGCCGAAGACCCGGAACGGATGCTCGACCGCCTGATCCTGGTCGCGCTCGTCGGCATCGTCGACCCCCCGCGCCCGCAGGCACAGCGATCCATCCAGGAGTGCCGCGAGGCCGGGATCCGGGTCCGGATGCTCACCGGAGATCACGCCGTCACCGCCGCGGCGATCGCCCGCGAGCTGGGCATACCCGGCGGCGCGGTAACCGGCGCGGATCTCGACCGGGCCGGCGACGACACCGAGGTGGCACGCCGCCTCGACGACATCGGCGTGATCGCGAGGGTCTCACCGAGCCACAAGATCCGGATAGTGCGGGTGCTGCAGGAGCACGGCGAGGTGGTCGCCATGACCGGCGACGGCGTCAACGACGCACCTGCCCTGCGCAAGGCCGACATCGGCGTCGCGATGGGCGTCACCGGGACGGAGGTGACCAAGGAAGCAGCCTCCATGGTGCTGACGGACGACAACTTCGCCACCATCGTGTCCGCCGTGCGCGAGGGCCGCGGCATCTACGCCAACATCGTCAACTTCACCCGCTTCCAGGTGTCCACCGCGCTGGGTTTCGTGCTGACGTTTCTGATCGCGTCCCTGACCGGGATCGCCGGCGGCGCGCCGTTCACCGCGCTGCAGATCCTGTTCGTCAATCTGGTCATGGACGGGCCACCGGCCATGTCCCTGGGCGTCGACCCGGTCGCGCCCGACGTCATGAACCGGCCGCCACGGCCCCGCGACGAACGCATCCTGAACCGGCCGCGCCTGCTGCGGATCCTGCTCGCCAGCGCGATCATGGCGGCCGGCACGCTGAGCGTGCTGATCTGGGCGCCGGGGCCCGCGCCGGAGCTGGGCGAGGCCACCGTCGCCGGCACCATGGCGTTCGTGACGTTCGTCTTCTTCCAGACGTTCAACCTGCTCAACGTCCGGTCCGACCGGCGCAGCGTGTTCACTCGCGAGACGCTGGCGAACAAGTCCGCGTACGCCGCCACCGCGGTCGTCGTGGTGCTGCTCGTGCTCCTCGTCCAGCTGGACGCGCTGCAGGGACTGTTCACCACCACCGCCCTCACGTCGGCGCAATGGCTCGTCTGCATAGCGGTCGGCTCCACCATCCTGATCTTCGGCGAGCTGCTGAAGCTTGTCCTGCGCGCCCGACTCCGGCGAGCGCGCCGCACCGTCCAGTCGTAGCCGTGGAACGCGAAGGGATGCGCCGCGGCCGGGAGCGACGGCCCGAGCCCGCTGAGCATCGATTGACGCGGCTTGCCCATCCGTGGCGCGTACAGCGCGCTTCCCGGTTGCCCGGGTATGTCTGCGGGACGACTATGTGACTATGGCCGCGCTTCGGGCGGGGACGGGCGAGGATGGCGGAGCACTGCACCGCCGTGCCGGCACGACGCGCGCTGACCCGAGGTCCGGCCGGCGCCCCCCGGTGGTCACTCTTGCTGCTCTGTACGGGGCCGGAGAGCGTCGCGCAGCGGACGGGACTGACGCAGGACGCCGTCGCGGACATCGACCTGATCGTGGCGGCCAGCCAGGCCCGGGTCGAGGCCACATCGGCGACTCCGGCTGACATCGCCTGACCACCCGCAGGAACTATCCGTGAAAGGGCTGGCACATGGCAGGGACCGCTCTCGAATTGCATCCGGACCGGCTGCTGCCGGCGGACCCCGGCACCCGCGCGATCGCCCGCGACCTGTACGACCGCGTACGTCCGCTGCCGTTGATCTCGCCGCACGGGCACATCGACCCGGCCGTGCTGCTCGACAACCACCCGTTCCCGGACCCCACGACGCTGCTGCTCACACCGGATCACTACGTGACCCGGCTGCTGCACGCCGATGGAGTCGAGCTGTCCGCGCTGGGTGTCGGTCAGGGCGAATTACCGGAGAAGGCGTCGCGGCAGGCGTGGCGACTGCTGTGCGAGCGGTGGCACGTCTATCAGGGCACCCCGGTGCGTTACTGGCTCGAGGCGGAGCTCGCGGAGATCTTCGGCGTCACCGTCGCCCCGTCGGCGCAGACCGCGGACGCCATCTATGACCAGGTCGGCGCCGCGCTCGCCGATGACGCCTTCCGGCCGAGGGCGCTGTTCGAACGCTTCAAGATCTCGGTTGTCGCCACGACCGACGATCCGTGCTCCGACCTGGCCGTGCACACCGCCCTCGCGGATGATCCGGCCTGGCCCGGGCGGGTGATCCCGACGTTTCGTCCGGACCGGTACCTGGACCCGGGGCAGCCGGGGTGGGCTGACGCGGTGGCCGCCCTGGGCGAGGCCGCCGATATCGACACCGGCGCCTACACCGGTTATGTGGCTGCTCTCGAGCAGCGGCGCCGCTACTTCGTCGCGCACGGCGCGGTGTCAGCCGACCACAGCCACCTCGATGCGAGGACCGATCCGCTGAGCCCGGCCGAGGCGGCGCGGATCTACCGGGCCGCGGTGGACGACGAGGCCGGGACCGGGGAGACCACCGCGTTCCGCCGGCACATGCTGATGGAGATGGCCCGGATGTCATGCGAGGACGGTCTGGTCATGACGCTGCACCCGGGCGTGCGGCGTAACCACCACCAGCCGACGTTCCAGCGATACGGGGTGGATGTCGGCGCGGACATCCCGGTGCCGGTCGAGTTCACCGATGCCTTGCGGCCCTTGCTCGAGCGCTTCGGCACCCATCCCGGGTTCCACCTGGTCGTCTTCACGGTCGACGAGACGGTGTGGTCACGCGAGCTCGCACCGATGGCGGCGTTCTACCCCTGCATGTATGTCGGGGTGCCGTGGTGGTTCCTTGACGCGCCCGACGCGATCGGCCGTTTCCGGTCAGCGGTGACGGAGATCGCCGGCTTCTCCCGGTCGTCCGGCTTCGTGGACGACACCCGCGCCTTCTGTTCCATCCCGGCCCGGCACGACATGTCACGCCGCGTCGAGGCGGGTTTCCTGGCCCGGCTGGTGGCCGAGCACCGGCTCGGCGAGGACGAAGCCGCCGCCATCGCCGTCGATTTGGTGTCCGCCCAGCCCAAGGCGGTGTTCAAGCTGTGAGCGCGATGTTGTCGCGGGCCGCCGGACACGGCCGAACGGCGCCGCCGGTAAGGCTGCTCCATCTGGGGCTTGGCAACTTCTTCCGGGCCCATCAATGCTGGTACACCGACCACGCCCCGGATGCCGGCGAATGGGGTTACGCCGCGTTCTCCGGTCTCGGGCGCGGTGACCTGACACAGCGGCTCGACGCGCAGGACGGGCTCTACACGCTGGTCACCCGGGCCCCCGCCGGTGACGCCTTCGAGGTGATCAGCAGCCTGTCCCGGGCCCACGGCGCGCAGGAGCACCAGGCCTGGCTGGACTACTTCCGGTCCGCGGACCTGCGGGTGGTCACCTTGACCGTCACCGAGGCCGGCTACCTGCGCGGGCCCGACGGCGGTCTCGATGCGGGCCGGACCGACGTGCAGGCCGACCTGGCCGCGCTACGCGACGACCCTTCGGCGCTCGTGCGCACCACGCCCGCCCGTCTGGTTGCCGGGCTGGCGGCCCGGCGCGCGGCCGATGCGGGCCCGCTCGCCCTCGTCCCTTGCGACAATGTGCCCGGCAACGGGGCGATCGCCGGGCGAGTCGTGCTCGACATGGCACGCCTGTTCGACCCCGGACTTCTCGACTGGCTGGACACGTCGCTGGCCGTAGTGGCCACCGCGGTCGACCGGATCACCCCGCGGCCCGCTCCGGACGAGGCCCATCACGTCCGCGACGCCACCGGTCATGACGACAGCTGTCCCGTGGCCACCGAACCGTTCTGCGAGTGGGTGCTCAGCGGCTCCTTCCCGGCCGGGCGTCCGGCCTGGCAGGACACCGGTGCGACCTTCACCGACGACGTGACCCCGTACGAGCACCGCAAGCTGTGGCTGCTCAACGGTGGCCATTCCCTGCTCGCCTACGCCGGCTCCATCCGCGGGCACACGAGCGTGGCCGAAGCCGTCGCCGACGACACCTGCCGGGACTGGCTGCGGCAGTGGTGGGACACCGCCTCCCGGCACTTGAAGCAGCCGGAGGCCGACCTCGCCGCGTACCAGGACGCGCTGCTCGACCGGTTCGCCAACCCGCGGATGCGACACCATCTCGCCCAGATCGGCGCCGACGGCTCCCAGAAGCTGCCGATCCGCATCCTGCCGACCCTGCGCGCGGAACGCGCACAGGGTCGGATGCCCACCGCCGCCACGCTCGTGCTCGCGGCCTGGATCTGCTGCCTGCGCGGCCTCGGCGCCCCGGTGTCCGACGTGCGTGCCCAGGTCGTCGTGCCGCTGGCCGGCGGCCGGCTGCGTGACGCGGTGCCGGTCGTCCTGCGCGAACTGGATCCCTCGCTGGGCGACGACGCCGACCTGGTCGTCACCGTTGTGCGCCAGTGCGAACAACTCGCGTCGCCGACCAGATCATGACGACGGAAATCGCCCGTACGCAGGAAAAGGGGTGCGTACCTGCTCGGGGGGCGTGATTGCCGTCGCCGGTGGTGTCGGCCTGACGGTGGCGCCCGGTTCCCAACCGTGGCGCCGTGCACGCTCGGGTGTCATGCCGGGGACGTTGTCAGCGTGCCCGGCCACCGGATAGGGCCGAAAGACCCGCCGGGCGGTACAGGCGCACCTGCCAGACGTCCGGCCCGTCCTGCAGCCATTCGGTGGCGAACTGCCCGGCGTAGTGGCGGTCGATCTCCGAGAGCAGGGCTGCGCCGCCGCCACCGGATACAGCGCCTGCTCCTCGGCGCCCGCGTGCGGCAGCAACTCCGCGCGCACCCACCCTGCCAGCGCGTCACGGACCTCCCAGACCCGGCGCAGACCGCCGATCTCGGCCGCCTGGATCAGCTCGGTGGTGTAACCGTCGAGGGCGGCGGCGAGCTGTGCGTGGTGGCGGACAACGGCCGCCGCGGCGGCCCGGTCGGACTGTGACATGACACGCTTCCCTAGTTTTGACGTCGTTTGACGTTATAACGTCTAGCATCGTGGAAACCCTGGGGAAAGGGCCGAGCGGCGAGACGATCGACACGCCGGCGCATCGGGCGCTGGGTTCAGCGAGCCGAGTGACGATCCTGCGGCTGGTCCGCGAAGCGCGGGCCGGTCTGACGGCGGCCGAGGTGGCCGCGGCCACCGGCCAGCACCTGTCCACCACCCGCGTACACCTGGAGCGGCTGGCCGAGGCCGGCCTGCTGGTCAAGGCCCGGGCCAGTGCCGGCCTGCCGGGCCGGCCGGCCTGGCGATACCGGGCGGCCGTGGCCGATCCGGCGCCCGGGCCGTACCGGGCGCTCGCCGCGGCCCTGCTCGAGCATCTGCCGGACGGGCCGGACGGCGCGGATGTGGCCGGCGCCGGCTGGGGCCGGCGGCTGGCCGCGAGCCTGCCGGCCGACGCCGGCCCGGTCGAGGCGGTCACCGGCGTGCTGGCCGGCCTGGGCTTCGGCCCCCACCCGACGCCCGCGAGTCCGGGCAACGCCAGTGCCGAGGTGCACCTGCGCACCTGCCCGTTCCTGGATCTGGTCGGACAGCATCCGGACGCGATGTGCGGCCTGCACGCCGGCCTGGTCCGCGGTGTGCTGGAAAGCCGCGGGATGACGGCGGACCGCCCGGTGCTGGAGCCGTTCGGTGCGCCGCACGCCTGTCTGGTGCGGCTGCCTGTCCAGCGGGCGGCCTGATGCCGGCCGTCACGGTTGCACCGTCCACAGGGTCACGGCCCGCCGGAGTTGCGGTCCGCTGGCGGCTGCCGGTCCTTGCCGCTGCCGGAACCGCGCTGCTCGGCGGGCTGTGGGCGGCCCTGCTGCTGCTCGGCGTGACCGTGCCCACCCCGGGCTCGCCGATCGAGGACGTGCACGGCCCGGTCATGGTGTTCGGGTTCGTCGGCACCCTGATCGCCCTCGAGCGGGCGGTCGCGGCCGGTCGCCGGGTCGCGCTGCTCGCTCCGGCCTGCTCGGCCGCCGGCGGCCTGGTCCTGCTGGCGGCCGGCTCGAGCTTGCCCGGCAAGCTGCTGCTGATGGGCGGCGCGGTGGGGCTGCTCGGGGTGTACCGGACGCTGTGGGGCCGGCAGCAGTCGGTCGCGCTGCTGGCTCAGGCCGCCGGCGCGGTCGCCTGGTACGCGGTGACGCTGCTGTGGCTCGGCGGTTTACCGATCCCCGATGTGGTGCCGTGGATGGCCGTGTTCGTGGTCGCCACGATCGCCGGGGAGCGCCTGGAACTGGCGCACGTCGGCCTCGCGACGGCCGCAGCCGAGCGGTGGTTCCTCGCGGCGCTCGCCGCCCTGATCGCCGGGGCCACCGCCGCCATCGTGTGGCCCCGGCCCGGCACCCCGCTGTTCGGCATGGCGCTGCTGGCGGTCACCGGCTGGCTGGCGGTGTTCGACGTGGCCCGCCGCACCATCCGCGGCACAGCTCTGCCCCGCTACATCGCTGCCGGGCTTCTCGCCGGCTACGCCTGGCTCGTCCTGGCCGGCCTACTCTGGGCCGGAAACGGCCCGGTCGCCGCCGGCAACCGCTACGACGCCACCCTGCACGCAGTCTTCCTCGGCTTCACCCTCTCCATGATCTTCGTGCACGCCCCCGTGATCCTGCCCGCGGTGCTGCGCCGCCCGCTGCCCTATCACCCGGTCCTCTACCTGCCGCTGGCCTTGCTGCACGTCTCGCTGGCGGCCCGTGTCGGCTTGGGCGACGCCTTCGGACTCGAGCAGGTGTGGCGCTGGTCCGGGGTGGCGAACGTCGCGTCCGTGCTGGTGTTCCTCGGCTGCGCGGTCACGCTCTCGGCCACCCACCGTCGCCGCCGGACGGAGCCAGCGCGCCAGCGCCTCGCCGGAGCGTCCCTGATCGACCCGGGCCCGGCCCGGCGATGAGCCTCCCCCCGCGGACCGCCGCGCCCACCGGGCGGGCCGGCTGGCACCGGCGTGCCGGGCTGCTGCCGGTCGGCTACCTGGCCGCGCTGATCGTGCTCGCCTTCGCCCACCCGCTGGTCGCCGCGTGGTGGTGGCTGGCCATTCACCTGCTGCTGCTGGGCGCCGCGACCAACGCCATCCTCGTCTGGGGCGCTCACTTCACCGCCGCCGTGCTGCGCGTGCCGTTGTCGGCGCACTGGCACGGCGCCGCGTTGCGGCTGCTGCTGCTCAACACCGGCGTCATCGCGGTCCTCGCCGGCGGCGCCAACGACCGGCCGTGGCTCGGCGTCGCCGGCGCCGCCGTGGTGTTCACCGCCGTCGCCGCCCATCTCGGCTGGCTCGCCCGCCAACTGCGCCAGGCGCTGCCCGCCCGGTTCGCGATCACCGTGCGCTACTACCTGGCCGCCACGGTGGCGCTGCTGACTGGGATCCCGGCCGGCGCGTGGATGCTGGTGGCCGACAACCGCGCACGGCCGCGGGTGCTGCTGTTGCATGCCCACGTCAACCTGCTCGGCTGGATCCTGCTGACCGTGCTCGGCACTCTGCTCACGCTCTGGCCCACGGTCCTGCGCACCCGGATGGACCCGAAGGCGCTCCCGGCGGCCCGCACCGCGTTGCCGGTCGCGGTCACCGGCCTGTTCCTGATCGCGGGCGGGGTGCTGGCCTGGTGGCCGCCGGTTGCGGCGGCCGGGCTGGCGGTATTCGGCACCGCCGTGCTGATCACCGCGGTCCCGGCCGCCCGCGCCGCCCGGCACAAGCCCCCGGAGTCCTTCGCCGCCTGGTCCCTGGCCGCCGGAGCCGGATGGCTGCTGATCGCGGTCGCCGTCGACGCGGTCGTCCTGTCCACCGCGCCCGGCCCGGAAGCGGCGGCCGACCGGTTCGGCATGGTGCTGATCCCTCTGCTGGCCGGCGCGGTCGCGCAGATCCTGGTGGGCGCGCTCGCCTACCTGCTGCCGATGGCGCTCGGCGGCGGTCCCGCCCGTGTCCGCGACCGCACCGCCACCCTGGACCGGCACTGGCCGCAACGGCTCGCCATGACCAACGCCGCCCTCGTCGTCCTCATGCTGCCGACCGGCCTGTACATCCGGATCACCACCTCACTGCTGCTGCTCGCCGCCCTCACCCAGTTCCTGCTGCCCGCAGCCCGCATGCTGCTGCTCGACCGAAGGTAGAAACCGATGCCCCTCCCCCGGCTAGGCGGCATCGCCACTGGCGTCGCCCTCGTCGTGGTCGCGGTCCTGATCGGCGCCGCCGCCCAACACCTGACCAGCGGCGACCCGGCAACGGTGGCCGCCGCGGCCGCGGTGACCCCGACCGGGCACACCACCACCGTCGCCGTCACCGCCGCCGACATGCGGTTCCGGCCCGCTCGCATCACCGTCCCGGCCGGCGACCGGCTCGTCATCGAGCTCACCAACACCGACCAGCGCCGCCATGACCTCGTCCTGCAGACGGGAGCGAAGACCGGCCTGGTCGGTGCGGGCCATACCGCACGCCTGGACGCCGGGATCATCGGCGGCCCGGTCGACGGCTGGTGCTCCCTGCCCGGCCACCGGCAGGCCGGCATGACCCTGGCCATCACCACCACCGGCGGCCACGAGCACATGGCCGCCACCACACCCGCGCCCGGGGCAACCCCCAGCCCGGCGGCGACCGTCGACCCGATGGCCGACCCCGGCCGGGATTTCCGGGCCCGCGACGCGGCAGCGCCGTCCGTCCCGGCCGGCCGGCTGCACACGATCTCCCTGCACGTGCGCGAGGTGCAGCTCGAGGTCGCGCCGGGCGTGCGGCAGACGATGTGGACCTACAACGGCACCGTGCCCGGACCCACGCTGCGCGGCCGCATCGGCGACACCTTCGAGGTCACCCTGACCAACGACGGCAGCGTCGATCACGGCGTCGACTTCCACGCCGGCGCGCTGGCCCCGGACACCGCGATGCGGCCGATCGAGCCCGGCCAGTCGCTGACGTACCGGTTCACCGCCACCAAGGCCGGCATCTGGATGTACCACTGCTCGACCATGCCGATGCTGCTGCACCTGGGCAACGGCATGTACGGCGCGGTCATCATCGACCCGCCCGACCTGGCACCGGTCGACCGCGAATACGCCCTCGTGCAGTCGGAGCTGTTCCTCGGCGGCGACCTGGCGAAGATGCGCGCCGGCCAGCCGGACGCGGTGATGTTCAACGGGTACGCCGCCCAGTACACGCACGCCCCGCTGACCGCCCACCCCGGCGACCGGGTCCGTTTCTGGGTCCTCGACGCCGGCCCGAACCGGTCCACGTCCTTCCACGTCGTCGGCGCCCAGTTCGACACCGTGTACGCCGAGGGCCGCTACCAGCTGCGGCCATCGGATCCCGGCGGCGCCCAGGTTCTGCCGCTGTCACCGGCCGGTGGCGGTTTCGTCGAGACCGTGTTCGCCGCGCCCGGCCATTACCCGTTTGTCGACCACGCGATGGCCGACGCCGACAGCGGCGCCCGCGGCGCAATCGAGGTGACCGCCCGATGACCACCACCGCCGCGTCCCGCCACACCGTGCGCCGGACTGTCCGGCAGTTCGTGCCACCCCAGCACGGCGCCTGGGCGATGCTGCTACTGCCCTATGTGGCCGGGGTCCTGGCGGCCGGGTTCCGCTGGCCCGACATGCCCCTGCTCGGCGCCTGGCTGGCCGGCTACCTGATGTCCTACTTCCTGCTGCAAACAATCAAGACGCGACGCCTGCGTCGTTTTCAGCAGCCGATCTATCTGTACGCCGCTGCCACCGCGGTCTTCGTCGTTCCGGTCGTCGTGGCGTGCCCGCGGGTGCTGCTGTACGCGCCCGCCTATGCCGCGCTTCTGGCGGTCAACGCCTGGCACGCGCGGCGCCGCCGCGACCGGGCACTGCTCAACGACCTGGCCTCCGTGGCCCAGAGCTGCCTGATCGTCTTCGTCGTGGCCACCATCGCCGGGCAGCCGCCGGCGCACGTGGCGACGCCGTTCCTGCTCACGCTGCTCTACTTCACCGGCACGGTCCTCTACGTCAAGACGATGATCCGCGAACGTGGCAACCCGGCCTACCGTCGCGCCTCGATCGCCTTCCACACCGCCGCTCTCGCTGTCGCGCTCTGGCTCGGCCCGCTCGCCGCGGTGGTGTTCGCGTTGCTGCTGGCCCGTGCCTGGCTGCTGCCGCACCGCACGCTCACGCCGAAACAGGTGGGCGTCGCCGAGATCGCCGCCAGCATGCTGGTCCTGGCCGCCGCCGTGCTGTGACGGCCGAGACACTCGACGAGCACCGGCGCATTTTCGGCGGGTCACCGCCGGAGGATTTGTGTCAGTTCTGCAGGGCCATCGCGAGGAAGGCCACTCCCATCACGGTGAACGCGGCTCCGACGGCGATGACGAGCAGGGTGATCTGCCAGGCCTGGTAGGCGCCCAGGAGGGCGCCGCGCAGGCTTTGACCCATGAACGCCGTTTCCCGCAGCCGGGTCAGGCGCTCGTCGGTGCGTCCGGCGGCCATCCAGGCGTCCGCAATCTCCGCGTAGGTGCGTCCGCCGGTCGCCTTCGTCACGTGGTCGGCGATGAGGTCCGAGAACGCGCGGGCTTGCGTGCCCGTGTGCACGGCGACGCCGGCGTAGCCGTGCAGCCAAGCCGGCAGGTCACCGCCGGCCGGGAAACTGATCCGCTGCTGTGCCAGCTCGCGGGAGACCGTCCTGCGGCCGATCAACCCTTGGACGATCATGGCGGGGCCCGCGACAAGCAGGATGGCTGCGGTGAAGCCGAATACGACAGTCATGTGCTCCAGGATGATCGGCACGCCGGGCCGGTGGCAGGGCAAGACGTCCCGAAACGGACGCGACCAAACGCAAATATCCGTTCCTCGACGGTCCGGATCGGGCGAAATGGAGGATCAGAGCGCAGGCCAGGTGCAGGAATCCGCGCGGCCTGCCGTCCCAGGGCATGGCGGCCCGTCGCCGGCATGTGGAGAAACG
The DNA here is from genome assembly GCF_042664765.1 of Paractinoplanes rhizophilus. Classification (NCBI taxonomy): domain Bacteria; kingdom Bacillati; phylum Actinomycetota; class Actinomycetes; order Micromonosporales; family Micromonosporaceae; genus Paractinoplanes; species Paractinoplanes rhizophilus. Next base: position 20,077 of record NZ_JBHTBJ010000067.1, read on the forward strand.
CGGTGCTCATCGGCCCGCGACCGCGGATACGTCAACAGAGCTTGCGCCCGGACGGTGAATCACTGGTCGTAGCGTGGCGCCGATCGGTCACCGCGACGATGGTGGGCCGGAATGAGCGGCGCGGCGAGGGCACGGCACATGGCGACGAAGGCGAGCAGCCAGGCCAGGAACGCGACGAGCGTCCAGGCCCGGCCGACGTGTTCGACGATCGGCAGCCTAACGGCCTTGCCGAGGTGCATGCTGGCCACGGCGTACATGCCGAGCGGGAAGACGATGCCCCACAGCGCCGGCAGATACGCCAGGCGTACCCGGTTGAGGCCGTGCCGCCAGATCCCGAAGATCACCAGAAGCGGGATGAGCCAGGTCCCGAACGCCCAGAGCACGACGGCCAGCCCACCGACCACGGGCCGGGTCGCGTCGACCGCCGGCGAGGTCCGCATGGTGAGGATCTGCGCGGCGGCCAGGACGGTGATCGCCGTGGCGCCCATCGTGACCCAGTACGGCGGCGTGAGATCGGCGGGGCGAACTTCCAGCAGGAGCAGCCGGGTCATGACCAGGACGGCGACCATCAGGTACAGGATCACGCCGACCGACCACATCAGCACCGCCAGCAACGCGGTGAGGCGGGCGCCGTGGCTGTGCGCCGACTGGTCCAGCACGGCGGCGCTGACCGCGACCGATTGCGTGCCGACGACCCAGATGAACCAGGTGCCATTCACACCGGCCAGGACCGGCTGCGGTCGCGGTCCGAGGATCAGCCGGATCGGGATCGTGTAGGTCAGCGCCAGCCACACCGCGGCCCCAACTCCGGCCAGGCCGACCGCGACACCCCGCTGACCATCGCGGCCCAGCCGGGCAGCCAGCACGTCGCAAGCGGCAACGATGGTGAAGAACGCGAACGCCCGGTCCGGCGCTACCAGATCGGCGACAACCAGCCGAGGGTAGCGGACGATGCGCCACCCCAACGCGACACACAACACGACGAAGCACCCGGCGGCGACCACCAGCAGCGCGGCCGAGGCCGCCGTCTGCCCGACATCGTCCAGCGCGATCGAGCAGATGCCCGTCGCCATCACCAACGCGAAATAGCCTGGGTAAAGATCACGGACCGTCATCGGCACCGTCCCGTCCCCGAACGCCGGCAGCCGGATGCCGCCGGACCATGCCGATCATGCCCGCCCGGCAGAGTTGTCCGTCACCCTTCTACGGCGAAAAGCTGGCGTCACCTGAACGAGCCGCACGGCGTTCCTCGGACCCTCACGGCCGGCACTGACAGTCACCGCGCTCAGGCGAGGGCGGGGTCGCCAGTGGAGTCCAGCACAGTGACTCCGGTCGAGGTCGACCAGTTCGGCGAGTGGCCGGTTGTGATGGCTGGCCGGCCGGCCCGTACCACGATTTTGTCGCTCGAGCGCCCATTGACGGGCGTGACAGCCAGCCAAATCTGAACCGAAGACGGGCTGGGTCTGGCGATCGCCAACCGGCTGCGCCACCGCGCAGGTCCCCGCTGTTGGGCATGACCGGGGATCAGGACGCGGCACCAGCCGGGACGCTGACACCCCGGGCCGTGACGAACTGCGCCCTGCCCTCGCTCAGGCGGTAGCGCAGGCCCACCACGCCGACCTGCCCGGCGGCGACCCGGTCGGCGAGCACCCGGGAGCGATCCAGCAACAACGCGACCGTGCGCTGCACGTGCTCGGCCACGACCTCGTCGGCCTGTGTCCGACCGGCGGTCCGAGCGGCGAGCACGCTCGGAATCACCGCCTGCACGATGTCCCGCACGTAGCCGCCCGGAGTGCTCCCGTCGTCCAGCGCGGCACGTGCGGCGCCCACCGCGCCACACGAATCGTGGCCGAGGACCACGACCAAAGGGCAGTCGAGCACCCCCACACCGAATTCGATGCTGCCCAGCGCCTCGGCACCGACCACGTGCCCAGCGTTACGCACGACGAACAGATCACCCAACCCGCGATCGAAGATGATCTCGGCGGCCAGCCGCGAGTCAGAGCAACCGAACAGCACCGCGAACGGGCGCTGAGCCGGCGCGATCCTTGCCCGGCGAGCGGTGTCCTGGTTCGGATGCTCCGCGGCGCCGGCCACGAAACGCTGGTTACCGGCCAACAACAGATCAACGGCTTCGGCAGGACTCGGGGACGTCGCATCGGTCATGCTCGCAGCTTACGACCGCGTCGTTGAGGACGTCCGACAGGGAAACCTCTGGTGCTTCGCGGAGAGCCCGACGTACCCCAGCGACCCGGAACCCCAATCGTTGTGTTCGTGCGGGAGCTGAAGCGACCCCCATGGAAACGGGTACCGACGACCGACAAGATCAAGATCAGGAATTCTCGCCCGGCCCGATGACCTCAATCGGTCGACGCCGGCTTCTCCCGGACACCGCAATACAGGAGCGCGGGCAGCGTGGGTGGCGGGCCGGACGCCCGCCACCACGCCTTCTCAGGACCCGGTCGCCGGGAACAGGACGCCGGCCCCGGCCAACCGGCGGCCGAGCTCGACCGCCGCCTCCGGGGCCGGCCATTCGTCGGCCGGGTTCAGCAGGGACAGCAGCACGCCGCCGTCCTCGGTGGGCGACGCCTGCGGCAGGTCCGGCAGCAGGCG
>NZ_JBHTBJ010000068.1:0-22328 GCF_042664765.1 Paractinoplanes rhizophilus
CGGGGGGTGCCGATCGACTGTGTCGGCCTGCAAACCCATTTCACCGGGGGTAGCTCGCTGCCGGGTAACTTCCAGCAGACCCTGTCCAGCTTCGCCGCGCTCGGCGTGGACGTCGCGCTGACCGAGGCTGACGTGACGAACGCGTCGACCAGCCAGTACCAGGGGCTGACCCAGGCGTGTATGAACGTGCCGCGGTGTGTGGGTATCACCGTGTGGGGCGTGCGTGACAGCGACTCCTGGCGCTCGAACGAGAGCCCGCTGCTGTTCGACGGCGGCGGCAACAAGAAGCCCGCCTACACGTCTGTCCTCAACGCCCTCAACGCGGCCCCGCCGACGAGCCCGCCGCCGACGAGTGCGCCGCCGACCAGCCAGCCGCCGACGAGTGCGCCGCCGACCAGCCAGCCGCCGACCAGCCAGCCGCCGACCAGCCAGCCGCCCAGTGGAGCGTGCGGTGCCACCTACCGGACGGTCAATTCCTGGCCCGGAGGTTTCCAGGGTGAAGTCACCGTGACGGCCGGTGGTTCGGCGATCAACGGCTGGACCGTCCAATGGACGCTCGGCAGCGGTCAGACCATCACCCAGGTGTGGAGCGGCACGCTGAGCGCCAGTGGCTCGACGGCGACGGTTCGCAACGCCGCCTACAACGGATCGGTGCCGGCGTCCGGGTCGACCACGTTCGGCTTCCTCGCCAACGGCACGCCATCCACTCCGGCGGTGACCTGCACCAGCCCGTAAGCCCATACCAGCACGGGGCGGACCCCACGCCGGTCGGCGTGGGGTCCGCTGCGTTCGGCACAGGCGAGGTGGCATCGACGGCGGTACGGTCCACACCCGGAGCCGTACACGGACACGGCAGAGCTTCCGCGGCCGGAAGGCTCAGGCGGCGTCCAGGAGGTGCCGGTCCCGGGCACCTCAGCGCGTGCGTGCCCGGACCGCGCGTCCGACCGGGCGTGTCGTCAGATCAGCCCGTGAGCCAGCATCGCCTCCGCGACCCGGCGGAAACCGTCGATGTTGGCGCCGGCGACGTAGTTGCCCGGCATGCCGTACTCCTCGGCGGTCGCGTAGCAGCGGCGGTGGATGTCGCCCATGATGTCTCGCAACCGCTGCTCGGAGAACTCAAAGGTCCAGGAGTCCCGGCTGGCGTTCTGCTGCATCTCCAGCGCGCTCGCCGCGACACCGCCGGCGTTGGCGGCCTTGCCCGGCGCGAATCGCACGCCCGCCTCGGCGAAGGCGCGGATCGCCTCCGGACCGGCGGGCATGTTGGCGCCCTCCACCACGATCATGCAGTTACCGCTGATCAACGCCTTCGCCTCGGCGGCGCCGATCTCGTTCTGCGTCGCGCACGGCACCGCGACCTGGCACGGCACCTCCCACACCGAGCGATCGGCAACGAAGCGCGCATGCGGCCGCCGGCCGACGTAGGCGTCGATGCGGGCGCGTCGCACCTCCTTGAGGTCCTTGAGCAGTTCCACGTCGATGCCCTTGTCGTCGTGGACGTAGCCGGAGGAGTCCGAGCAGGCCACGACGACACCGCCGAGTTGATGCACCTTCTCGATCGCGTAGATGGCGACATTGCCCGAGCCGGACACCACCACCCGCTTACCCTCCAGGCTGTCGTGCACGGCGCGTAGCATCTCCTCGGCGAAGAACACCGCCCCGTACCCCGTGGCCTCACGCCGGACCTGCGCGCCGCCATAGCTCAGGCCCTTACCGGTCAGGACGGCGGATTCGTACCGGTTGGTGATGCGCTTGTACTGACCGAACAGGTATCCGATCTCCCGGCCGCCGACGCCGATGTCACCGGCCGGCACGTCGGTGTATTCGCCGATGTGCCGGTACAGCTCGGTCATGAACGACTGGCAGAACCGCATCACTTCGCGGTCCGAGCGCCCCTTGGGGTCGAAGTCGGATCCGCCTTTGCCTCCGCCGATCGGCATACCACTCAGCGCGTTCTTGAACACCTGCTCGAAGCCCAGGAACTTGACGATCCCCAGATACACGGACGGGTGGAACCGCAGCCCACCCTTGAACGGTCCCAGCGCGCTGTTGAACTCCACCCGGAATCCGCGGTTGATGTGCACCTCGCCGCGGTCGTCCTCCCACGGCACCCGGAAGATGATCTGCCGCTCCGGCTCGCAGATGCGCTCGATGATCTTCACGTCGGCGTATTCCGGATGCCGATCCAGTACCGGTACGACGCTCTCCAGCACCTCGTGCACAGCCTGATGGAACTCGCTCTCGCCCGGGTTGCGGCGGACCACCGCGTCGAAGATGACGTCAACCTTGTCCTGCGCCTTCACTACAGCCCTCTCGAGTGGAATCAACGGGACGAGAAAGCCGGAAGTTCGCCGCTCTCGCCGATCGAACCTTTCAACGTCGCCAGGGCCCGCCGCGCGCCGGCGCCGGTCAACGACTCGGCGGCTTGCCGACCGTCGCAAGGCCGAAAGGGTTCATGGTGCCCCCGTCGTTGTAGCTCACAGCTTCTCAAGCTACTGCGCCCAGCTCCCCGGTGCCTGCGGCCCGCTCCTTTCCGCTGGTCCGGCCCCCGGACCGGCCCGCCTTGTCCCGGCAAGCGGGTCCAGGGCCCAGCGCTCGTCGGCGGGCGTGAGTCGTGCGCTGGACGGTAGTCGCGCCGGCGACCCTCGGGGAGGAGCGCTCAGGTGAGCGAGGCGGCGAGCACGAGCACGCTGGCGGCGATCTCGGCGATGCCGACCTGTTTCGGGGTGAGCCGATACCGGGGCAGCAGCCACGCGCGCCCGAGCAGCAAAGCGAACACCGCCGTCGGCAGCCAGCCCAGCGGCACCGCGACGAGCAGCGCAACGGCATGGTAGCCAACGGACGCGTGCCGGTAGGCCCGGCTGCCGCGTTCTCTGATCATCGTCTTGACGTAGAGCACCGTGCCGGTGAAGTAGAGCAGCACGACCAAGAACGGGGTAACGGCGCGGGCCGGCGGCTGCCCGGCGACGGCGCCCACGACGAACACCATCAGGCAGCTCTGCACGACCGAGGCGAGGTCGTTGACCAGGGCGCGCTCGCGGCGGCGGTAGGCGTGCCAGGCGTTGACGGCGAGCAGCGCGGCGTACGCCGGGGCGAACAGCAGCACCCGCGGACAGGCCAGGATCACCGGCAGCGCCAGGACCGCCGTGATCGGGGCGTACCAGGACACCGGTGACCGGTACCGCTGGGGGCGACGGCTCTTGACGGCCTGCAGAACGAAGTAGGAGAGCAGGTATCCGGCCAGCCACGCGCCGAGCAGCGGCAGATCGGGCCACCGGAACCCCATGGCCAGCACACCGGCCAGGTAGGGCAGCAGGAGCATGGCCCACGCGCCGTGCTGAGGTGGGATGTACTGCCGCGTGCTGCGCCGGCGTACGGCTGTGCTCTGGCTCATCGGTTTGTCACCTCGATCGTGCCGCGGGCGCCGCGGTCGGCGTCAGCCATCACATGACTGACGAATGGGTAGTGGCCGGCCTGCGGCAGGACGGTTTCGACGAAGCCGCCTGCGGCGGGAGCGAGTGGCAGGACCTGTGCGCCGCCGGGGTCGGCGGGCCGCAACTGGTAGCGGCCTTCGGCGTAGACGGTGTCGAACTGGGCGCCGACGACGTGGAAGGACGTGCCGCGGTTGGGGCCGGCGTCGAGGATCCAGATCCGGACCCGGTCGCCGGCCCGGGCGGAGAGCGGGCGGTGCGTGTACTGCGCGGCGTAGCCGTTGAACATCACGGCATCGGGGCGGTCGGCCCGCATGGCGGCGAGGTCGCCGCCGAGGTAGAGCTCGGACTGTACGAGGACGTATTCGCGGTCGGCCGGGGCGAGGCCGGGCGGGTCGATGATGACGGCGCCGTACATACCGTTGCCGAGGTGCAGCAGCATCGGCATGGTCGAGCAGTGGTACATCCAGATGCCGGCCTTGGTCGCCGTGAACCGATAGGTGAGGCTTTGGCCCGGTTCGATGGGCCGCATCGGCTCGTCCGGGGCGAGGGCACTGGCGTGGAAGTCGACGCCGTGATCGACGGTGCCGTCGTTGGTGAGCGTCACCTCGAAGGTGTCGCCGACCTTGCCGCGCAGCACCGGCCCTGGCACGGTTCCGTTGTAGGTCCACATCTTCTGCCGTACGCCCGGGGCGACCTCGAGTTGCACCTCGCGGACGTGCAAGGCGACCCGGTGCAGGCGCCCGGCCGGCACGGCCGGCGCCGCCGCGTCCCGGGCCCGGAAGCCAGGCCCGGGGTCGGCCATGGTGTCCACCATCGGCGCCGGCGCCGTAGCCGATGCCGACGGTGCGCCGTGGGCCGTCTCGTGGCCACCGGTGGTGACGATGGTGAGGGTCATCCCGGCCTGCCGGTGTCCGGGCAGCGTGCACCAGCCCGCCACCGGCCCGCCCATCACGCCGGCGTCGAGCCGGGCGGTCTTGCCGGGACCGATCATGCCGGTCTTCGCCCCGGTGTCGAGGGCCAGGTCGTGGCGGCGCCGGTCGTGGTTGGTGAGGGCGATGACGAGCCGGTCGCCGGCCGGAACGGTCAGCTGTGCCGGCCGGTACCGCATGTCGTCGATGGTCACGGCGATCGTCGTGGTGTGCCCGGTCGGGATGGCCGATGTCGTCGTGGCGGCGGTGTCCGCGGTGACGCCGGTGAGGTGCTGAGCACCCACGCCGGTGAGGACGGCGAGGACGACCAGGGCGATGCCGGTGGCGACGCCGCCGAGGGGTCGTTCGGTCACGATGCCTGCCTCCGGTCGGTCAGCAGCATGCGCACGGCCGGAAGCAGGAACTGCACCAGCGCGGCAAGCAGAAGAAAAGCGAGGGCGATCCGGACGTACGGGCCGGCCGGCACCATGAGCACGAGGAGTGCGGTGTTGGTCATGGCGAGCCGCTGTGCCCCGTGCCGGTCGAGGGCGGTGGTGCGTTCCCGGACGCGCGCCGGGCCGCCGCCCAGGGCCATCGGCAGCAGGTAGGCGAGCGCGCCGAGCAGGATCTGGGCGACCGAGCCGAGCAGCAGGGGCGTCAGGACGGCGCCGAAGCCGTCGGCCGCCGCGCCGGCCGTGCGGGCGGTGAGCAGGGTGGCCGCGTCGACGGCGAGCGCGACCAGCAGCCATCCGGTGCCGGCCGCGATCGACCAGGCGGCGAACGAGTCCGGCGGCTTGTGCAGCGCGGTCCGGGCCGCCGGGATCGCGGTGATCGTCACCGCCGCCGCGAAGAGGGCCAGCCCCGACGCGGCGACCGGAGGCCACCACGCCAGCACGCCGATGGTGACGAGGAGGATCGCGCTGGTGGCGGCCGGCAAAGCGGCGCGGGCAGCGGTCACCGCTGCCGGGTCCATCCGGGTACGGAGCACGGTCGGCCAGAGCGTGAGAACGGTCCCGAGCACGGTGAGCATGATCCAGCCGAGCAGGTTGACGTGGGCGTGGAACAGCAGGATCCGCGCCCGGACCGGGGAATCGGCGACCAGCATCCAGGCGCCGGCCGGGATGCCGGTGAGCAGGGCCACCGCCGCCGCGGAGTAGTAGCGCACCGTCACCGCGAACCGGGCGGGCAGTGCGGCCCGGAGACGGGCGGCCAGCCAGGCGAGGTGGCCGGCGACGGCGGCGAACACGGCGGCCGCGCCGGCCAGACCCAGCCAGGCCCGGTCGGTGCCGCCGCCGGTGAGCACCGCGACCACTCCGGCGTTGAGGACCGCCAGGCGCAGGATCTCACCCCGGCGATGCGGCGGCGGGGGGACGCGCAGCACGGCGGCGGTGAAGTGTGCGCTCCAGACGAGGATCGCGTTCGTGGCGGCGCCCAGCAGCAGCAGGTGTACGGCGAGCCAATACCAGTCCGGCGCGAACGGGTGGGCGAACGCCAGGACGGCCAGCGCGCCGAGGTACCCGGCCGGCAACAGTGCGGCCCGGCGGTGCCAGACGGCTCGGCCGGTGGCCGGAGCCGGCCGGTCAGTGACCGTGAGCGGCTTCATGACCGGATCCCGGCCCGGCGTACCCGGACCGAAACGGCGGCCGCGCAGCCGATGAACAGCAGCACCGACGCCACATTGACCACGCCGGACCAGCGCCACGCCGGCTCCAGCCCGGCCGCGTCGCCGGCCGTGACCCGGACCAGCAGGGAAGCGTGCAGCAGCGCGAGCGGGAGGTAGAGAACGGGCCGATAGGGAAGGGGCCGGCGCAGCACAGCGGGCAGGATCACCGGCGCGTGCACGAAGATCATCGAAAGGGTGAAGCCGAGGAAGACGGCGTGCAGGGTGGCGTCGTAACGAGCGCCGGCGGCGGCCGATCCGGCCCCGGCCCACAGCAATCCGGCCAGCGCCAGCCAGGCGTAGCCGCTGAGGAGCCCGGCGGCGACGTAGCGGGGGAGTCCGGTGCCGCGCACGGTGTGCCGGGCGACGTCGAAGACGGCCAGCCAGGCGGTGACCGCCAGCAGCGCGAAGCCGAACATTTTCGTGCCCGGCTGTGGCCAGAGCGTGGCGGCCGTGGCGCCGGCCACGAGCGTGGCCAGGGCCGCCAGGAACCAGCGCTGGGCGGTGGGCGTGGCGAGGGCCACGTGCGCCAGCTCCAGGCGTTCCCCGGCGATCGTCGCGACCACGAACGCCACCATCCAGGGCACGATGTCGGCGATCGAGAGGCCGGCCAGCCACAGCAGCGTGGCCGCGTACCAGCAGAATGCTCCGGTCGCCTGGGCGAGCAGGGCGGCCGACTGCTGGCGGCGCCACAGAGCCCGGTAGATGCCGAGCAGCCCGACGGCGCCGGTCATCATCAGCACCTTGCCCGGCAGGCCGGGACCGGCGAGCAGAAGCACCAGCGCGCCCACGGCGCTGGAGCCCGGCGCCAGCAGTCCCGTGCGGCGGCCGAGCGCCACCGCCCGCTCCAGCGCGATCAGGGTGCCGACGAAGCCGAACACCATCACCGGGCCGTGCACGTCCTCGACCGGTGCGGCCGGTGCCGGGACCGCGGTGCCGAGCAGCAGCAACGCCGCGTAGAGCCCGCCCAGCAGGGCGACTGCCGACGCCGCCAGCACCGGTACGCGCAAGCGGACCGGCAGGCCGGCGGCCAGGACCGGCATTACGGCTCGCCGGCGATGCGGCGGGCGGTCAGCGGCAGCCGGACGACGCAGGCGTGCGGTGCGCCGAACGGCTCCAGTACCGCGCGGTCCGAGGCGACCCCGCGGCTGTCCAGAACACCCTGGGCCACGCCGGCGTGCAAGCCGCACATGGCGTCCGGATTGTGCCCCACCAGCTCGAGGAAGGGACAGGTGTGCAGGTGCAGCTCGTCGTCGCCGGACCCGGCGGGGCCGGGTTGCGGGCTGAAGCCCAGCCCGTCGAAGACCGCGGTCAGCGCCTCGACCGGATCGTCGCCGGCCGGCGTGCTCGCCGCGAGCTGCCGGCCCCAGTCCCGGCCGATGCGGGCAGCGGCGTCCCGCAGGTCACCACCGTCACGCGGCAAGTGGTCCAGCAGGGCGGCCGCGAGGGCGCGATATGGCGCCGGAGCCGGGGCCGGGTCGGCCGCCGTCGCGCGGTAGCGCCACGCGGGCCGGCCGGGCAGGCCGCCGCTGGCCCGTGCCTTCACCAGCAGACCCGCCTCGACCAGCCGCTCCAGATGGGCGCGCGTGGTCGACAGGTGCTGACCGGTGGCGGCCGCGACGTCGGCGGCGGTCAGCCCGCCGGCCGCGTCCCGCACCAATCGGAAAATCACCACCCGGCTCGCCGACCCGAGAGCCCGGTGCTGCGGCGTGTTGATTCTCTCGCCGCTCGGCCCTGTTCCCGAGGTTTCCATGCTGGTAGACGTTATAACGTCGAATGACAGTAAAACCAGAGGAGCGTGCGATGTCACAGCCCGATCGGATCGCGGCCGACGCGGTCATCAGCCACCACGAGCAGCTCGCCACCACCCTGACCCAACTGGTCGATGGGCTGATCGAGCCCGCGGATGCCGGCCGCCTGCGCGAGGCGTGGCAGGTGCACGAGAAGCTGGTCGGCTGGGTGCACACCGAGCTGTTGCCGCACGCGTACGCCGAGGAGGAGGCGCTCTACGCCGCGGCGGCGCGACTGCCGGAGGCGAAGCTGCTGGTCCAGGGCATGCTCGCCGAGCACCAGGCGATCGCCGAGCTGGCGACCGAGCTCGAGACCACCGGGTCGCCGGTCGCCGCCGCGGCGGCCGCCCGGGCGTTGCGTGCGCTGTTCGAGGTTCATCTGGCCAAGGAGAACGATCTGATCGTGCCCCTGCTGGTGGACGCCGAGGATGTCGACCTGGCCGCGCTGCTGGCCGGCATGCACGAGCTGCTCGGCGAGCAACCGGCGGCCGCCGGTGGTGGCTGTGGGTGCGGCGGTTGCGGCTGCGGCGACGCGGCCGCTGAGTCCGCGGCGCCGGTGGGGGCGTTGAACATCGACGCGCGAATCGACGTGCGGCAGCTGCCGCACGCGCAGCGACATGCCCAGGTCCTGGCGGCGCTCGACGCGGTGCCCGCCGACGGCGCCCTGGTGCTCATCGCGCCGCACGCTCCGCTGCCGCTCCTGTCGCAGATCGACCAGCAGTACGACGGGCAGTTCCGGATCGAATGGCTGCAGGAGGGCCCGGAGGTCTGGCAGATACGCCTGCACCGGGCGGCGGACCTCTCGGCCCTGTCCGGCGCCGAGGTGCGCGGCTGAAACTGCCCCGCCGGCCCATCAGCGCCGCGGTGCGCCCCGGCGTTCCGCGGCGGATGGGCGCCGACGGCTGGTTCCGGCGCCTACGTGCCGTGCACGACCGCGATGCTGGCGGCGGAATGACGCAGCACGTGCTGGCTCACGGAGCCGAGAAGCATGCCACGCACGGGGCTGCGTCCTCGTGTGCCGACGACCAGAAGCCCGGCGTCCGCGCTCGCCCGGACCAGCGCGGCAGCGGGGTGCTCGACGACGGTTTCGCCGGTGATCTCGACCTCCGGATGGTCGGCGCGGACGCTGCCGATCAAGGTGTCGAAGGCGTGCTGTTCGTCGGCGGTGACCATGAGCGAGGCCGCGGGCGTCGGGTCACCGATGCCGTTGCCCGGCAGCCAGGCCCGGATCACGCGCAGGGCCACCTTGCGCAGCCGCGCCTGCTCCGCGGCGAACCGCAGCGCGGCCTGCGCCGGGGCGGAGTCGTCGACGCCGACCAGGATGGGACCACCGGGCCCGGGAACACCGCGGACAACGACAACGGGGCAGGTGGCGTTCTCGCTGACGGCGACGCTGACCGAGCCCAGCAGCCCGACGACTCCGCTGTGGCCACGGCTGCCCAGGACGATGAGACTCGCTTCGGCGGACCTGCCGATCAGCGTGAGCGCGGCGCTGGCGTTGACAATCGAGGCATCGGTTGGCACGGACGGATGTGTCTCCCGCGCCGAGGCGCGGACCTCGTTGAGCATGCCGTGCACGGCACGGTCGATCTCACCGTCGGGCTGGACCGCCGGCGCGCCGATGGTCGCCGTGGCGGGGAGCCAGTCCGGCCACTGGTAGGCGTAGAAGAACTCGACCGCCGCGCCGGTCAGTTCCGCGGTATCGAGCGCCCACCGCGCGGCGGCTTTGGCGTCCGCGGAGTTGTCGAATCCCACAATGATCTTTCCAGCTGCCACAGGAACCTTCTCTCGGAGCGCGAAGACAGCGATCTCATTCTTGCCCACGAGCTGAGCGACGTCGAACGGTCCCGGCCGCGCGGACAGGATCGCGCGGGCGAGGCACGCTCACCGAGCCCGGCGCGGATGTCCGGGGCCCGCTGTGCCGCATGACGCCTGCTCTGCCGCGTGGCGTCCCTGCCACCGCGGGGCCGGCGGCTCCTGAATTACCGCAATGGCCTTCGGTGTCCGTGGTGGCGTCGGCCGCCAACTCCATCCTCGGGTCAGCCGCCGGCGGCGGCGTTGAGAGCATTCGTGACCAGGGTGCGAACCGTCGTGGTCGTGGTGGCGGTGTCGGGCTCGCTGACGCGGGTCACGTTGGGGTGGCGCTGGGCCGTGCCGACAACGACGAAGCGCGTTTCTGGGTACGTGGCGGCGTTGGCGTCAACGGCGGCAGCCGGGGCGGAGCCGGCAGCGAGGATGACATCGCAGCCGCCGATAGCGAGTGTGGCGAGGTAAGTGGCCGCGTTGGCGAGGGTCTGGTCGCCATTCACGGCGAGGTAGCGCACCTTGCCGTGGGTGGCCAGGGACGCCTGCTGCATGCCGTTCCAGACCGGGGCCGTGTCGTGGTCGGCGACGCCTGCGGCGGGGGTCAGTAGGCATGCTGTGGCCGCGGTGTATTGACGAGCGCGCGGCTCGTCATGGTCGTCCGGCCACAGTAGCCACACCAGAGCGGCTGCCGCTATCGCGGTGGCTGTGCCGCTGATCAGCCAGGTTTTGCGGCTCACTCGTCCCCCGAACACGGCGGCAGCGTACCTGGAAGGAAGCTGAAAGTGAATCGTCCTTTTCGGACAGCTTTTTGTGACGTGATCGTTACTTGACGTCCACGGCTCGCTACGACGAGTGTCTCCGCCAAGCTGTGTGTACGGACGGGGAGCGGTGATCCGTGTGAATGCCTGGTGGCGCCGCTGTGCGCTCGTGACGCTGATGGTTTTCGGACTGTCGACAGCGATTCCGGCGCAGAATGTCCACGGCGGACACCTTTCGGTCGGTTGGCTGAATGACCTGCTCAGGGTGCGGTGGGCGTCGGCGCAGTCGCCGATCGGTGGGTTGCCCAAGCAGTTGCAGGGCGAGCGTCCGCAGCACGGGGGCTACGTGGGGGCGGCGGCGACGGCGTCCAGCGGCGGCGCTGGGCGGGCGCCGGGCAAGACGCCGGAAGGCGGTTTGGAACCGTACGAGCCGTACGACCCGTCGACGAAGACCATCAAGATCGCCGGCAAGGCGCGTGGTTTCGTGGCCGAGACGAGCAAGCGAGACGCGGTGAGCTCCTCGGCGGCGATGGACGAGTACAAGAACGCGGACGGCTCCACCACGCAGGTGTTCACCAGCGGCGTGACGAACTTCAAGTCGGGTGCGGCATGGCAGAAGATCGACCCGACGCTGGTCGAGGATGGGTCGAGTCGCTGGGAAACAAAGGCGAGCAGCCTCAAGGTTTCGCTTGCTGGCAAGACCGGGGAGGTCGCGTCGAACGCCACCGCGAGTACAACACCCGCGGGCGTTCCGAGCGCGACCCCGGATGCCGTGCCCGGCGCGACACCGGATAGCACGATGCCCAGCGCGATCCCGTCCACCACGCCGAGCGCGAACGCGGACACGGCGCCTTCGGAGCCGGTAGCGTCGGTGAAGCTGCCCAGCGGTGACTCGGTCGGCTACGAGCTCGCCGAGGCGTCTGCGGCGACCGCGAGTGTGGCCGGGCCGACTGCGACCTACTCGGGCGTACTGCCTGGAATCGATCTGCAGTTGAGAACCAGCACCGCGGGCGTCAAGCAGATCCTGGTTTTGCACTCGCCGCAATCGCCCAACGAGTGGACGTTTCCGCTGCATTTGAACGGGCTGTCGCCGCGGATGACGACCGACGGCTCACTGGAGCTGGTGGACGACGCCAGGAAGGCGCGTGCCTGGTTCCCGCACGGCTCGATGAGTGACTCGAAGGTAGACCCGGACTCCGGGGACTTCGCCACCTCGTCGGCGGTGACAATGAGCCTGACCACGACCGCCGCAGGCACGCCGGCCTTGAGGGTGGTTGCCGACCGTAAGTGGCTCGATGATCCGGCACGCGTCTACCCGGTGCGGGTCAGCGGAGCCCTGACCGCAAACCGCGCTGGCAGCGCGTACGTCGACAACGACGCCGTCACCGGCCCGGGTGAGCAGGCCGGTGACGACCTGCAGATCGGCACATATGACGGCGGTAAGACCAAAGCCCGTTCGTATCTCAACTTCGGCGATGTCGGGACCAGGGCCAAGGGCACAACCGTCACCTCGGCGAGTTTGCGGCTGCATCTGACGTACGCGAAATGCGGCGCGGATCAGTCGTTTTCCGTCTTTCCGCAGACCCCGGCGACCTCAGCCGCGGCCCTGTCGGCGACCGCTTATCCCGGTCCGGCCGTCGCCGCCGAGCCGATCGGGTCGCTGACCGTCTCAGACCCGGCCGCGGCATGCGCCAACAGCGCAGCGGACCCAGCAGCCGGGACCGATGTCACCGTTCCACTTGACGTTGCAGCTTTCAACGACGGAACCATCGACACCGGGAACTTCGGAGTAGCGCTGGCCGCCTCCGATACCGACACGAGCGCGTACAAGGTGTTCACGTCAGAGCAGGCTGCCTCCGGCGAGTACGCGCCGGCGCTGATGCTGACCACGGCGGCCAACGTGGCGCCGCAGGTCGACACCCGGTATCCGGGCAACAACGCGATCGTCGAGACGCTGACTCCGCAGCTGGTCACCCGGGCGCATGACCCGGACAAGTCACCGAACACGGGCCTGACGTACTCCTACGGGGTCTACAACAGCGCAGGTAGCCTGGTGATCGCCTCGGGCACGATCTCCACGCCGACGTGGCAGGTCCCGGCGGGCAAGCTGGCCTGGAACTCCACGTACTACTACGCCGTCGCGGTCGGCGACCACACCAGCACCGCAGCGCCGACGGCTTTCTACGCGTTCAGCACCCCGGTGCCGCAACCCAGGCTGACCTCCGACCTGGCGCAGAACCCGGGCGTGGGCTTCGACCCGAACAACGGCAACTACACCACCTCGGCGACCGACGCCTCCGTCGCGGGCATCGGCCCGGAACTGGAGATCTCCCGTAGCTACAACAGCCTGGACACCCGCCGGTCGGGCGCATTCGGCCAGGGCTGGTCCAGCATCTTGGACACCCGGGCAACGCAGAAGCTGGACGCGGCAGGCGCGGTGCGTACCGTGGTGGTCACCTATCCGAACGGCTCCGAGGTGGCGTTCGGCCGTAACAACGACGGAACGTTCACTCCGCCGTCCGGTCGGTACGCAACCTTCACGGCGCAGACCTCAGGTAGCACCGTCACCGGGTACACATTGACCGACAAGGACGCCACGCGGTACGTCTTCGGCCGCGCGGCGGGCAGCGGCGTCTTCCAGGTCACGGCGATCATCGACGCGAACGGACGGGCGCTGGCCTTCTCGTACGCGAATAGTGTGATCTCGACGGTGACCAATGCCGCCGGGCGTAAGTTGACGCTGACCTGGGTGACCGCGTCGAGTCAGACGGTCGGTGCCGCGCACGTGGCGACCGTGACCACCGATGCGCCGGTCGCGGGCGGCAGCGGTTACACCTGGACCTACGCCTACGGCACCTATGACCGGTTGACGACGGTGTGTCCGCCCGGGACGACGACGGCGTGCACGGTCTACAACTGGGCGAACTGGCACAGCGAGTACCCGCACGCCACGCTGAACCTCAACCCGTACTCGTATTGGCGGCTCAATGACGCGGTGGGCAGCGGCTCGGCCGAGAGCAGCGTGCTGGCGAACGCGCGGGTGGACAACGGCACCTACCACAACGTGGCGCTGGGCGGCGCGCCGTCGCTGATCGATTCGAGCGCCACGACGGCGGGGTTCAACGGCACGTCGTCGAATGTGCAACTGCCGGGCAAGTTGGTCGCGGACGGCTCGTACCAGTCGTTGAGCATGTGGTTCAAGACCAGCACGCCGGGTGGGGTGCTGTTCAGCTACAGCGCCTCGCCGATAACCGCCGGCACCACCACCGGCAACTTCACGCCGGCGCTGTACATCGACAAGAATGGCTACTTGCGCGGCGAGTTCTGGCAGGGTGCCGCCGCCCCGATCAGGTCCACGTCGACGGTCACCAACAACGCCTGGCACCACGTCGTGCTGGCCGGCGCGGGTAACACCCAGACCATGTACCTGGACGGTGTCGCCCAGGGCAGCCTGGCCGGGACGATCGCGATGTTCGGCAACAACGGCTCGGCGTACGAGTACGCCGGTGCCGGGTTCGTCGGCTTCGGGTGGCCGGACCACGCCTACACCGGCACGACCACGGGTACCGCGACCTACTTCAACGGCTCGCTCTCCGACGTCGCGTTCTACACCAAGACCCTGACCACGGCAGATGTCGCCAACCTGTACTGGGTCGCGGACAACTCGTCGTCGGCCATCCGGTACGTCAAGTCCCCGGCCGGGCGGATCCAGTCGCAGGTCGCGGTGAGCAACGTGACCGGTGACGTCACGACGGTGACCGACGAGAACGGCGGCGTCTGGACGATGGGCACGCCGACGATCGCCGGCAACAGCGACGTCTACTCGGCGTCGGTGCTCGGCGCGAAGCCGTTCGACTACTGGCGGCTCGGCGAGATCGACTCGGACGTGACCGACGCGGTCAACGAGGTCGCCGGCGGCACCGCCTCCTACAGCTCGGTGACCCTGGGCGCGTCCGGCCCGTTCGCCGACAACACCGCTACCCAGTTCGACGGGTCCACCTCGAACGTCGCGCTGCCGGGCTCGGTCACCGGCGACGCCGCGAACTCGGTCGGCGTGTGGTTCAACACCACCGCGACCGGCAAGGTCATCTACGGGGCTCAAGCCGGGGCGCTCGGCGAGAGCACCGCGCCGGGGATGCCGGCGCTGTGGATCAGCGCGGACGGCAAGCTGCGCGGCCTGGCCCCCTCGACCACCCCGACCGGCCCGCTGCGGCTGGGCATCGCCGGGAAGTGCCTGGACAACTTCAACCAGAGCACCACCGACGGCAACAAGATCGATATCTGGACCTGCAACAACGGCAAGGCGCAGACCTGGACCGCGTACGCCGACGGCACAATCCGCATCGGCGGTAAGTGCCTGGACATCAAGGGCGGCGCCGCCGCCACCGCCAACGGCGCCCTCATCGACCTGTGGACCTGCAACAACGGCCTGAACCAGAAGTGGCAGCCGTACAACGGCGGTCTGCGCAACCCGAACTCCGGTAAATGCCTCGCCGACCCGGCGGCCTCGACCACCGACGGCACCCAACTGATGATCTGGACCTGCAACGGCGGCGCCGAGCAGGCCTGGACCATGTCGCTCGCGTCGGCGCAGGCGGTCAACGACGGCAAGTGGCACTTCGCGATGCTCACCAACGGCACCACCAACCAGTCGCTGTACATCGACGGCGTCGCGAGCACCTGGGCCGTCGGCACCGTCCCGCTGACCCCCGGCAACCAGCCGCACGCCTACCTCGGCGCCGGCTTCACCGGCGCCGGCTGGGCCGGTCTGCCCGCCAACACCACCACGTACTTCAACGGCAAGCTGGCCGAGGCCGCCTTCTACGACGCCGAGCTGACTTCCGATCAAGTCGCCGCGCAGTGGGATGCGAGCAAACAGACCGTCGGGCAGGCGACAACCCTCGTCGACAACACAGTCACGACCATCACCATGCCGGTCAAGACGGTCACCGTCATCGACCCGGGCGGCAAGACCCTCTCGTACGCCTACGACCTGCTCAACAACCGGCAGATCGCCGAGACCGACACGCTCGGCAACACCACCCGCTACGGCTACGACGTCGGCGGCTTCTCCAACCTGGTCTACGACCCGACCGGGGTGTGGACCCAGGCCACCCAGGACGCGCGGGGCAACACCATCAAGCGGGTCACCTGCCAGGACCAGTCCGTCCTACGGTGCTCGACGTCGTACTTCGAGTACTACCTGAACGCGTCGAACCCGGTGGACCCGCGTAACGACGTGATGACCGCCAGCCGCGATGCTCGCTCGATCAGCAACACGGACAACACGTACAAGACCAGCTACAGCTACGACGCCAAGGGCAACCCGCAGTCCACCGCGGATGCCCTGGGCCGGATTGCCGCCATGAGCTTCACCGACGGCACGACGGTCGCGGCGGCCGACTCGGGGCTCGCGCCGCCGGGCCTGCCCTACCTCGCGGTCAACCCAGCGGGTGGCAAACAGCAGATCAGCTACAACGCCAATGGCGATGTCGCCCGGACGGTCTCGCCGTCCGGTGAGGTGACCACCTTCACGTACGACAAGCTGGGCCGCAAGCTCACCGAGACGACCATGACCTCGACCTTCCCGAACGGCCGCACCACCTCGTTCGCCTACGACGGGCAAGGCCGGTTGCTGACCCAGACAGATCCCCCGGTCACCAACCGGGTCACCGGCGCCGTGCATACCGCGGTCACGACCAACGTGTACGACGCCGACGGCAACATCACATTGCGGACAGCCACCGACGCCACCGGTGGCGATGTGGCCCGCACACAGACAGTGGCGTACAACGCGTACGGGCAGAAAGAGTCGCAGACCGACGCGGTCGGCAAAACGACCAGCTTCACCTACAACCAGTACGGCCAGGTAGTCACCGAGACCGACTCGGACGGCGGAGTGACCGGCTTCGAGACCGACGCCGAGGGCAACGTCCTCACCGAGACGATGAAGGGCTGGACCGGCGACCCGAACAACCCCAGTAGCCCAGCCGACCTGGTCACCAAGACCAACACGTACGACCCGAACGGCCGGCTCGCCAGCACCACCGACGCGATGGGCTGGACTACGGCGTACAAGTACACCGACGACGGTCTCACCGCGCAGATCATCCGCACCGACAAGCCATTGAAGGACGACGGCACCCCCGCCGACGGCGCGACCACATTCATCCAGGCGCAGAACACCTACGACCCGGCCGGGAACCTGACCCAACAGGTCACCAACAACGGCGCAACCACCACCACCATCGGCTACGACGCCGCGAACCGGCCGGACGTCACCACGCTCGACCCTGGCGGCCTCAACCGGGTAACCAGGAACGTGTACTCCCCGGACGACAAGGTCGTCAGCACCACCCAGGCCGTCGGCGCCGGCAACCCCCTGTCGATCACCGACCATCAGTACGACGCCGAGGGCCGGCTACGCGCCGAGATCGCCTACAACGGCGACCCGGCAACCACTCCCGTGGCCCGCTGGAAGCTCGACCAGACCACTGGGACCACCGCGGTCGACAGTGCCGGCAACAGCTCGGCACCGACGACGAACATCACCTGGTCCGCGTCCGCGCCCCCCGGCCACACCGGCAGCGCGAACTTCCCCGACAGCACCAGCGCCCGGATCGCCACCGACGGCCCGGTGCTGGACACCGGCCGCCCCTACACGGTGTCAGCATGGGTCTACCTGACCGACACCAACTACAACCGGGCTGCTGTCTCGCAGGACGGCGAGACGCAGAGCGCCTTCATGCTCGGCTACGCCGGCTACACGACGAACCGGTGGCGGATGCTGATCAGCAAGGACGGCTCCAACACCGTGGATGTCACCTCCACCGCCGTGCCGGCGCTGAACACCTGGACCCATCTGGCTGCCGTCTTCGACGGCACCAAGGCCACGCTGTACGTCAACGGCACCGCGCAGGGCAGCGCCCCCACGACGTCGATCAACACCAACGGTCCACTAGTCCTCGGCGCCGGCAAATGGGCCGGCGGACCCTCCGACGCCTGGCCCGGTCAGGTCGCCGACGTTCTGCTCTACCAGCGACCGCTGACCGGCACCCAGGTCTCAGCGGTCTACAACGGCACTGCGCCCGTTCCGGGCGCCGGCGTCACACGCGTGTCGTCCAATCTCGACGAGAGTGGCCTCGCCACCCGGACAACTGACCCCCGCGGCAACGCCACCGACATCTCCTACGACGAGGCGGAGCGGCCCGCGGTAAGCACCGGTGCGCCGGTGACTGTGGAGACCTTGAGCGGCGCGGTCGTTGCCCGGCCAGTCAGCTACACCGGGTACGACACCTTTGGCGATCCGACCGAGACAGTCGACAGCAACGGCAACCAGACCACCTTCGTCTACGACCGGGCCGGCCGGGTCTACGAGACACACCGGCCGCCCTACACGGCGCCCGGCGCGACGACGATCAGCCCGGTCAGCTCGGTCACCTACGACGCGCTCGGGCAGACCACTTCCACCACCGACGAGCTCGGCAACACCACCCGCTACAGCTACGACCAGCTCGGGCGGGTGTCGAAGGCGGTCGCGCCGAACGACGGCGTCACCACGATGTCCTACGACCTGAACGGCAACCCGACCTCGATCACCGGCCCGACCGGCGCACGGGCCGAGACCACCTACGACTACCTTGGGCGCGAACTGACCTCGACGCGGCTCGTGCGGCAGACGAGCGAGGCGAACACGACGACGTACGCGTACGACCCGGCCGGTCGCCTGAAGTCGGCGACCAGCCCGACCGGCGTCTCGCAGAGTTACACCTACAACGCGGCGGGGGAGCAGGTCGCCAGCGTCGACGGCGCCGGACAGACCACCCGGACCGACTACGACGGGCTCGGTCGGCCGACCAAGATGACCCAGCCCGGCGGCGCGTATCGAACAACCGCCTATGACATGCTGTCCCGGCCCTCCGGTACTGCGGCGTACGAGCCGAACGGCACCCAGCTGACCACGTCGTCGCAGACCTTCGATGCCGCGGGCAATGTGCTGACCAGCACCGACGGGCGCGGATCAGTCACCTCGTACACGTACGATCCGACCGGTCTGGTGATGTCGGAGAGACAGCCGACCAGCGCTACCACGTCGGTCCTGACGTCGTTCGGCTATGACCTGAACGGCAACCGGACCCGGTTCACCGACGGCCGCGGCAACGCGTTCTGGACCACGTACAACGCGTTCAACATGGCGGAGTCGACGATCGAGCCGGTCACCGCCTCGTACTCGGCGCCGTCGGACCGCACCTGGACCAGCACGTACGACGCCGCAGGCCAGATCGTGGGCATCGCTGCGCCGGGCGGGGTCACTTTGACCTACGCGTACGACAGCATGGGTGCCCTGATCTCCGAGGCCGGCGCCGGCGCGGCGGCCAGTACCGCGACCCGCACGTATGGCTATGACCTGGCAGGCCGGATGACCTCGTTCGCCGTCCCCGGTGGCACGAACGAGATCACCTATGACGACCGCAGCCTCCCGACCGGGATCGGAGGTCCGTCCGGCACGTCCTCGTTCGCCTGGACACGGGACGGACTGATGAAGTCACGGACCGATACGGCCGGGACGACCTCATACACCTACGACACGGCCGACCGGCTCGCCACCCTGACCAATCCGACGGCTGGCACCAGCCTGGCATACGCCTACGACGCCGACTCGGCGGTCAAATCGATCACCTACGGCGGCGCCGGCAACGTCCGCACCTTCACCTACGACGGCCTGAAGCGGCCCACCGGCGACGAATTGAAGACAGCGTCCGGCACGTCGATCGCAAAGATCGCCTACGGCTGGGACGCCAACAGCAACGAGACGTCGAAGACCACCACCAACTTCGGCAGCACCACTACGGCCAACACTTACGGCTACGACCTGGCCGACCGGTTGATCTCCTGGTCGGACGGCACGACCACGACCGCCTACACCTACGACGCGTCCGGCAACCGGACCGGGAACGGGTCGACCACCTACACGTACGACGCCCGGAACCGGCTGGTCGGCGACTCGACCGGAGCCGGTTACGTCTACACGCCACGGGGTACGGTGAGCCAGACCACCAACGGCGCCACCATCGAGACCACGGTGTCCGACGCGTTCGATCAGGTGGCCTCTCAGTCCGCTGGTGGCAATACCTCGGCATACACCTACGACGCCCTCGGCCGGGCACTGCAGACCGGGTTCTCCTACACGGGCACCGGCAACGACTTGGCGGCCGATGCCGGCTCCACCTACGTGCGCGACCCGGACAACGACGTGGTGGGCACCACCTCTGGTGGTACCAGCTGCCTCGTGTGGACCGATCTGCACGACGACGTGGTCGGCCAGTTCACCGCCACCGGCACCACGCTCACCGGGTCGACCGTCTATGACCCGCTCGGCACCGTGAAGACCTCAACCGGGATGCTCGGCAACCTCGGCTACCAGTCGGAGTGGACCGACAGCCTGACCAAGAGGGTCAACATGTCGGCCCGCTGGTACAACCCCGGCACCGGCCAGTTCGACAGCCGCGACACCGCCGCGAACACCCCGATCCCCGACTCGATCAACGCGAACCAGTACGCCTACGCGAACGCGAACCCGCTCACCGGGACCGACCCGAGCGGGCACGGGCTCTGGAGCAAGATCACGCACGGCATCTCGAGCATCGCGAGCAGGGGCTACTCATACGCCGCGCAAGCGGTCTCCACGGCGTACAGCGCCGGCTCGTACGCCTACCACCGGCTGAGCTCCTACGCCTACGCAGGCCTGTCAGCCGGGCTTGGCTACGTCGCGGCGAAGGCGAACAAACTCGGGGCCAAGAGCGTGGCGAAGCTGGCCAACAAGGGCCGGGCGAAGGCAACGAAGAAATCCCAGCAGCACGCCCGCCAGGCAAAACGCGCCCACCAGGACTTCGAGCGTAAGGGCAAGGCGCTCAAACAGCGCACGGCCCGCGTCGTCCGCAAAGCCACCAAGGTCGTCAAAGACGCCCATAAGAAGGTCGTCAAAGCGAAGGTCAAGAACCCTTCGGCGGTCGAGCGGTTCCTCGAAACCATCGGCGAAGACGCCTGGAAGACCGTGACCGGTTCCGGGCCACTCTGTCTGCTCGACGGCGGCACAAAAGGCTGCTGGAACAAGGCGATGGACATCGCCCTGGCCGCGAATTCGGCAAAATGGCGTGGCCTGGATGTCCCGAAGTGCCAGTTCACATTCAAGTGCGGTGACCTGTGGAACGACCTGAAGACACCGTTCAAGGAGATGAACTGCGACAAGGGCGTCTCCGCAGAGTGCGCCGGCCACATCGCGTTCTTCGCCATCATGGAGGTCCTTACCGATGGTGTGGGCGGAGCAACGAGAGTCGAAGCCAACGCGGCCAAGGCGGCGGGCGCCGGCGCGACCGGCTTCCGCGTGGCGGCCAGAGGCGCAGCCGAAGATGCGACTGCGGTAGCGGCCAGAGCCGCGCGGCCGAGGTCTCCGCTCATCGAGGGCATCGAGGCCGGCGCGAGATGCAGCTTCGCCCCTGCCACCCCGGTGCTTATGGCGGACGGCACCCGAAAGCCGATCATTGATGTTGTAGTTGGCGACAAGGTGGTCGCCACTGATCCTCAAAGCGGGGAAACCTCCGGCAAGGCCGTCATGGCCCTGCACGACAACCTCGACATTGATCTAGCCGACGTCACCGTCGCCGACCGCAGCGGTCACCACTCCGTCGTGCACACCACCCAGAACCACCGCTTCTGGGACGCCAGTACCGAAAAATGGACCCGAGCCGATCAACTCCACCCCGGCGACCGGCTCACCACCCCCAACGGGACGACCGCAACGATCGTCACGGTCCACTCCTTCGCCGGCTCGCAGCACATGCTCAACCTGACCATCGCCGACATCCACACGTACTATGTGCTCGCCGGCAACGCGCCGGTCCTCGTTCATAACGATGATGGAATTTATTCCTGGCCGAACACGGATGGCCCCATTCCGCAGCGAGGTCAAACCGCTCTGTATGCACAATTTGACCAGCGCAGCGGCGAGTTCCTGAAGTGGGGCGTATGGACTAACACAACGGGCAACTATTCGCGTTACACTCAGAAGTACCTCAGGGAACGAAAAATTCAAACCACGGTACTCCAGAACTTCGACTCGAAGGCGGAAGCTCACGCAGTCGAGCGGGACCTCGTTGCCAGGGCTCCCGGCCCACACAATCTCGAGCAGTATGCTGGTAGCAAGAGTGTAGGTGAGGATCCGCTCGATATCATTCGGAATTTCGGATACAGGGGAGGCCCGGCGTGCTAACGTCTGAGCAGTCGGTGCTATGGGCGCTCATTGATTCAATTCCGAATGCTAATCGAAGCGAACAAGAAATGACTGAACCTCTCCTGGCTAAGTTGTCAAGGTTGCCGATACCGCGGGTGGCGCGATTTCAACGCGAGCTTCTCGATTGTATGGATGACTTGTTGAGTTGGAGGTTGTGGGAGGCGGCCGACATTGTTCATGAGCTGCCGTGCTCGGGTGACGCGTTTGCCGACTTCAGATTATGGATAGTGGCTCAGGGCAGCCAGGTATGTCGGGAGGTTATGCGAGACCCAGACTCGCTTGCGTCAATACCTGAAATAGCG
Organism: Paractinoplanes rhizophilus; assembly: GCF_042664765.1. Classification (NCBI taxonomy): domain Bacteria; kingdom Bacillati; phylum Actinomycetota; class Actinomycetes; order Micromonosporales; family Micromonosporaceae; genus Paractinoplanes; species Paractinoplanes rhizophilus. The sequence continues at coordinate 21,946 of NZ_JBHTBJ010000068.1, forward strand.
CGGATCCTTCGCCTTCCGCGACCCTGGGCTGATGCAGACTATCCCCACTTCGCGTCACTGGGCGCGCTCGCTGGCGATGCCTTTGACGAGATTCTTGCGAAGATGGAACCAGCGGTCGCGGAGTCGGTCGACCGCCCGGCCGTGTTTGACGAGCAGATCCCGGCCTACCTTAAGGAGCCATTTCCTGCAGACTACGGCGTCGATTCTGCCGTGCATCGTAGGTTACCGATGCTTAGCGCTATGCGAGGTTGGTCGCTCTAGTACGGCAGCCGCCATTAGCAGTCTGACCTGCTGGGATGTGGTGGGGGCGGTGTCCAACATGGACGCAGCCGCCTGTTGATCATGTGTTTGTGAGGACAACAAGATCAAAGGCGGCTGCTGCT
>NZ_JBHTBJ010000069.1:0-21863 GCF_042664765.1 Paractinoplanes rhizophilus
CGGCCGCGCCGTCGGCGACCTCGGCGGTGACCACGCACAGGGCCAGTTTCTCCGACGGGATGAGGGCGGCGCCGTCGTCGATCAGTGCGCGAACCGGTGTGATCCCGGTGGTGCCGATGATCTCGGCGGAGGTGATCAGGGCGCCCAGCCAGTGTGACACGTCGATGATCTGCTGGCCGCCGACGCCGGGGAAGAAGTACTTGTTGCCGCCGGAGATCCCGACGACTTCGTGGGGGAGTACCGGTCCCACGACCAGGGCGACATCGTGCTCGACGACGGCCCGGTTGACCAGGACGGGAACATCGACGCTCAGATCGCCGCCGGAGAGCTCGGCGAGGCGGGTGGCCGGGATGGTGCCGAGGTCGGCGAAGGTGTCCGGGTTCCACCACTGGTGGTTGAGCACCGTGGTGCCGGGATACGTGCCGGCGAGTTCTCCGGGCGGGTAGCCGAGGTGGGCCGCCAGTGCCTGTTCGCTCATCGGGGCGTGGGTGCCGAGCGCGATCACCACGGTCAGTCGGGTCACCCGCCCGTGCAACGCGGTATGGACCGCGCGTATCAGCAGTGGTAGTGGGCAGGTGCGTGTGTGGTCGGGCACGAGCACGCATACGCTGCGCCCGTCGAAGGGGTAGGCCGTCAGTTGCTCGGTGATGAACGCGGTCACCGCGTCCGGGTCGAGGACGGTCGAGGCGTCGCCGGCGCGGGCCGCCGATGCGGCCAGGCCGGGCGGGAGTTCACCGATGGACGTCACCAGACCAGCTTTCGTCGACCGGCGGAGTTTGGCAAGCAGCCGCGGTTGCCGTGAGTCCGGCGAGACCCGCGCCGGCGTCAGGTGTCGCGCGGGCCGGCGAGCCAGGCAAGAGCGGCAGCGACCATGGCCTGGGTGCCGGTGTCGAGGGTGGGTTGGACGACCGGGGCGAAGGCGGGGGAGTGGTTGACCGGGATGTCCTCGGCGATGCGCCCGGAGTCGTGCGCCCGCTGATAGGCGTCGGGATCGATGCCGCCGATTCCCCAATACGTGTAGGGCGCGGACAGCGCCGTGGGGATGTCGCTGAAGTCCTCGCTCGCGGTTTGCAGTGGCAGGTCCTGTGCGCGCTCTCCGAACAAGGCGGCGAACGCGGCGCGGACACGTGCGGTGGTCGCCGGATCGTTCTGGGTCGGCGGGAAACGGTCGAACAATTCGAATTCGGGATCTCGTGGCGATCGCGAGGCCTGACACTCCGCGACGACGATCCGTTCGACGGCGTCGAGGAGTGCCTGCCGGGTCCGGTCGTTGTAGCTGCGGATGTTCAGCTGTAGGACGGCGTGGTCACCGATCACGTTGCTCTTGGTGCCGGCCTGGATGCTGCCGACCGTCAGGACGGCCGGGTCGGTGGCAGGGATCTCCCGAGCGATCACGGTCTGCAGCCGCACCACGATCATGGCGGCCAGCACCACCGGGTCGACCGACGCCTGCGGCATCGAGCCGTGCGCGCCGCGCCCGTAGACGGTGATCTTGAGGCTGTCGGCGGCGGACAGCGTCGAGCCGGGCCGGGTACCGACTGTGCCGGACGGCATCGGCAACACGTGTTGAGCGAATGCCACGTCGACGTTGCCTACCAGCGTCGCCAGCCGGTCCTCGACCATCTTGCGGGCGCCGTCGCCGAGCTCTTCGGCCGGCTGGAACAGCGCGACGATAGTGCCCTGCCACTCCGGCCGGGCACCGGCCAGCAGGGAACACGCCCCGAGCAGGCAAGTAACGTGAACGTCGTGGCCGCAGGCATGCATCACCGGCACCTCGGCGCCGCCCGGGTCGCGGACTGTGACGGCACTGGCGTACGGCAGCCCGTTCTCCTCCTTGACCGGCAGGGCGTCCATGTCGGCCCGTAGCAGCACGGCCGGTCCCTCGCCGTTCCGCAGCACACCTACGACACCGGTACCGCCAACGCTCTCGTGCACCTGATAACCGAAACTGCGCAGGCGCCTGGCCACCTCGGCGGCGGTGTCGTGTTCCTGGTGGGACAGCTCAGGATGTTCGTGCAAATTGCGGTAAAAATCCTCCTGCCATGGGCGTACGTCGCCCAGGCGGCGCAGGACGCGGGCGGTGACAGAGCCGGAACCGGTCATGTGCGCGCTCCTCCTCTTGCGGGTCGGCCGCATCAAGACGTAGCGCCGGGCCTACGGCTTGCGGTCCGGTCGGTCGCCGGGCGGCGTGGGCACGTTGATCCCGTATTTCAAGCCAGAGAGCCGCACGACGATGCACCCGACGGCCCCCAGGATCGGAAACAGCGGGTTCGTGCTGCCGGCGCGTTGCGCGACAACCAACACCGTAGCTCCGAGCAGTGCCGGTATCGCGTACAGCCCCTCCCGCAACACCGTCGGAATCTGCCGCAGCAGCACGTCGCGGAGCATCCCCCCACCGACCCCGGTGATCGCTCCGAGAAGGATCGCCTGCACCGGCCCGAGTCCGAATTGCAACGCCTTGGTGGCGCCTGTCACGGCGAACAATCCGAGCCCGAGGGCATCGAACACCATGATGCCTCGCTCGGCGCGGTCCAGCCGGCGTCCGGCGAAGAAGCACACCATTCCGGCCGCCGCGGCCGCCGCCAGGTACCGCCAGTCGCGGAAAGTCGCGGGCTGCGTGCCGATCAACACATCGCGGGTGATTCCCCCAGCCAGCCCGACAACCGCCGCCAGGACGACAACGCCGAACAGGTCGAGGTTCGCCCGCACGGCCGCCAGCCCGCCGCTGAGGCCGAATACGAACGTCCCCGCCAGATTCAGTACGAGGATGAGCGTGGGATCGAAGCCTTGCGGAACGTCCATCGGCGAGCAGCGTATATGCGAACGTGCGGGCGAACTAGTCGCGGAAGGCCGCGCCGCCGGACCGCGCTCAGTCGGCCGTGGGGACCACGTGCCAGACGCCGCCGTTGAGGTTGATGTTGTCGCCACGAGCCTGGCCCGGGGCGGTGTCGGCGATGTACGTGTACAGCGGGTGCCCGTCGTAGGTCACCTGCGCCGACCCGTCCGGCCGGACGATCGTCCCCAGCCGGCCGGGGATACCCGGCCCGAGCGCCGGCGTGCCGGTCAGCGGCGGCCAGTACTGCGCGCAGGCTCTGGTGCAGACCGAGCGGTCCGGCGTGTCGGGAGCGAACCAGTACAGAGTCGAGCCCCGGCCGTCGGTCAGCACCGTCTCGCCGCCGATCGTCGCCGTCCGCAGAGCTGCGGTTGCCGGCGTCCCGCCCGCCGATGGGCCGCCCGCTCCCGCGACCGCCACGCCCAGCAGCGCCAAGGCGGCGACGGACACGCCCCCGATGGCGGCCGCGGCAGGCGCGCCTTTGCCCGGCCGGGCGGTCGCGGCCAGCGTCGCGAACGCGGCCACCTCGATCACCCCGGCGGCGATCCCCGCCGCGGTGCGCACCTCGGTGAATCCGAACAGTCCCGTCCACAGCGACAGCAGGTAGCCGCCCAGCGTGGCCAGGGCGAACAGAGCCCCGGCCGCGGCGGCCAGGCGGCTACCGGTGACCAGCACCGCCGCGCCGAGGCCGACTCCCACGACGACTTGTAGCAGGAACAATCCGCCGATGACCGGGATCGACCGGTAGCCGGTCAGGTAGAGGTCCAGATGGACGGCGGCCGCCGCGAGGATCAGTCCGGCGCCGGTGAGACGGAGTGCGACGGCGATGGGCCGGCCGGGGCGGGCGCCGGCGCCCGCTCCGGAATGCCGGCTGATGCGGTCAGTAGCCATAGCCGATCCCGCCGGGATTGCCGGCGGGATTGCCGGCGGGGGCAGCTTGCCCGGACGCGGTGACTTCCGTCCACACGCCCCCGTTGACGTTGAGGCCGTTGCCGTTGGCCTGACCCGGCTTGGTGTCGGCGGCGTAGGTGTACAACGGGTGCCCGTTGTAGGTGGCCTGCTTCGCGCCGTCGGCCCGGGTGATCGTGCCGAGCGTGCCGGTGACGCCCGGCCCGGCGGCTGCCGGCCCGCTGACCGGCGGCCAGATCTGCGCGCAGGCCCCGGTGCATTTCGACGTGGTGGCCGTGTCCGGGGCGAACGAGTAGAGAGTGAATCCCTGGGCGTTGGTGACCACGGTGACGGTGCCGATGGTCGCGCTCTTCAGCGCGCCGCCGGAGTCCGGGGCCGAGGCGCCCGGCGGGGAGTCGCTGCCGGCGCCCGTGCCGGACGCCGGGGTGGAGCAGGCCGCGGCGGTCATCGCGACACCGGCCGCCGCCAGCAAATTGATCAGGGTCCGCGTGCGGTTCTCGGTGCCGGCAGTGAAGAACGACATGGGTTTCTCCTCACGGTTCGGCCGCCGGAGGTGGCTGGTCGGCGGCTGTCTACCGGTGATGTTCCGGCCCGCCGGAACCGCTCGTATCCGCCAGTGCACAGCCCAGGTGACCAGTCGGCAGCCCGCATGCGCGGGCCACCGGTGGCAGGTCACCCGCCGTACTGGGGCAGGGCGTGGCCGAGCTGGCTGCGTGAGGTGATGTCGAGCTTGGCGAAGACGTTGCCGAGGTGATGTTGAACCGTGCGGGGGCTGAGGAACAGCCGGGCGCCGATCTCCGGGTTGGACAGCCCGTCGCGAGCCAGCCGGGCGATCTGCGCCTCGTGAGCGGTCAGCTCCCGGCTGGCGGCCGCGGTGGCGGTGCGCTTGCGGGCGGTCTCGCCGGTGGCCCGCAGCTCGCGCCCGGCCCGTTCGGCGAACGCTGCCATCCCCATCGCCTCGAGCATGTCCTGGGCGGTGCGCAGTTGCTCGCGCGCCTCGGTGCGCCGGCGCTGCCGGCGCAGCCACTCCCCGTACAGCAGGTGGGCGCGCGCGAGTTCCGCGCGGACGCGGGTGCGGCCGAGGTGGGTGATCGAGTCCTCGTACGCGGCCTCGGCCGCCTTTCCCTCGGTGACCAGCGCGCGGGCGCGTGCTTCGACGCCGAGCGCCCAGTCGGTGCCGCTGGCGCTGGTCATCGCGGCGATCCAGCGGTACGTGCCTTCGGCCGTCCCGGTCGCCCCGCTGCGGGCGGCCGCCTCCACCAGCTCGGCCGCGGCCCAGTTGGCGATGCCCGGATAGTGCATGTCCGGATATTCCTGCAGATGAAGGGCCTGCTGGGCGGCGCTCATCGCCTCGGGATAGCGGCCGAGGCCGTTGTGGAGCAGCGCGTTCGCCCACTGCGCCACCGATATCGCGATGCCCTCGCCGCGCTCGGCGACATCGCCGGCGGTCGACTCGATCAGGGCGGACACCGTCGCCGGCCGGCCCTGCAACGCGGCGAGGCCCATGGCGGCGTACGGCGCGAACTGGCTGCCCGTCGCATCGATCACCGCGCGTCCCTCGTCGGTCAGGTCCGTGGCCGTGGCCAGGTCACCGGCGAACAGCAGCATCATGGAACGGGTGCTCAGGGCCAGGGGCAGCTCGCTCAGCGCGCCGGCCCGGCGGGCGAGCTCGACATACCGGCCGGAGAGAACGTCCCAGCGCTCGTCGTCCCACAGGTGCAGGGCCGCCAAGGTGGTCAGCCACAGCCAGCGCAGCTCCTCCTCCGGCGACGTGCCGATGCCGAAAGATGTCAGCGCCTGTCGCAGGAACGGCACGCCCGCCCCGTATCCCTCGTTGAAGTTCGCGGCCAGACCGTCCAGCAGAAGATCGGGTACCCGGGGGTCGTCCGGCGGCTTCGGCGCCGCCCGCGCGGCCCGTGCCACCTCCAGCGTGTGACCGCCCGGGGTCGCCAGGCGGCCGGCGAGCGTGGAGGCGGTCAGCGCGTCGAGATAGGTCGCCCGGGCCAGGCCGGCGTCGATCGGCTCGAGGCGCCGGGCCGCCCTCGTCAGCAGCAGCGGGGCGTCACCGCCCCGGTTGGTGACGAAGGCGAGCTGGGCCCGCAGCAGGTCGGCGCGGGCCTGCTCGAACTCGCTCAGCGGACCCGCTTCGGCCGCGGCCAGCAGATCCGGCACCGCGTCGAACGCGCCGGCCTGGAATTTCGTGTTCGCGGCCGCCAGCGCCCGCCCGGCCCGCCGGGCCGGGTCGGGGGTCAACATCACGCCGCGTTCGAGGAAGGCGGCCGCCGCGGCCAGACCGCCCCGCGCCTGCGCCCTTCCGGCCGAGCGCTCCAGTTCGCCGGCCACGTCCTCGTCCGGCTCCGAGGCAGCGTGCGCCCGGTGCCAGGCGCGGCGGTCGGGATCCAGCTCCCGATCGGTGACCTCGGCCAGCGTCCGGTGCGCGGTCTGGCGCATCGGGACCGGCGCCGACTGGTAGACCACCGAACGAACCAGCGGATGGCGGAACCGCACCCGGATGCCGAACTCGACCAGGCCGGCCTCGATTGCCGGCCCGGCCGCGTCGGCCTCGACGCGCAGCCGCGCGGCGGCCCGCCACACCAGCTCCGGGTCGCCGGTCGGATCGGCCGCCGCGAGCAGAAGCAGCTGCCGGGTCGGAGCCGGAAGGACGCCGACCCGCCGGCGGAAGCTCTCCTCGATGGAGCTCGCGGTGCTGCTCGGGACGGTCGCCGCGGCGGGCAGCCCGAAGCCGCCGGCCAGTTCCGCCGCCGTCCGGCCGCGCGGCAGCTCCAGCAGGGCCAGCGGGTTGCCGTGCGCCTCGGCGATGATCTGATCGCGGACCGGCGCGTCCAGCGGGCCGGTCAGCGCCGACTCCAGCAGGGCCCGCGCGTCGTCCTCCGGCAGCCCTTCGACCGGCAGCTCGGGCAGTCCGGCCAGGTCAGCGGTCGGCACCCGAGCCCCGAAGACCAGTCCCACCGATTCGGCTCCCAGCCGGCGGGCGAGGATCGCGAGGACCTGCGCCGAGGCCCGGTCGAGCCACTGCTGGTCGTCGACGATGCACACCAGCGGCCGTTCCCCGGCCGTCTCGGAGAGCAGGCCGAGGGCGGCCAGGCCGACCGCGAACCGGTCCGGCGCCGGGCCCGCGCGCAGGCCGAACGCGGTCCGCAACGCGTCGCGCTGCGGCGCCGGCAGGCTGTCCAGACGGTCCAGCATCGGCGCGCACAGCTGGTGCAGAGCGGCGAACGCCAGCTCCATCTCCGACTGGATGCCCACCGCTCGCCGCACCTGGCAGCCCGACGCCCGGCCGGCCAGGTACTCCAGGAGCGCGGTCTTGCCCACGCCGGCCTCGCCGCGCACCAGCAGGGTGCGGCTTTCGCCCGCGCGCACGGCGGCCACCAGCTGATCGAGCACGTCACACTCGGAGCGGCGGCCGGTCAGCTCGGTCACGGTCCCCGCCCCGGCAACCCAGCGGGCGCGTGCACCCGGCTCACGCTACTCCCCGGCCGGCCTCGGCCATAGTGGCTGGCCAGTGGCGGATACGACGCGGGCCACCCGTCTCGCATCCTGAGGATCTCTTTCTCTTCAGGAGGGGTTGCGATGACCGCGGAGATTGCGACGCCGCCGGCGGTGCGCGGGCCGGAGCGGGCGATGGTCGGGCTCACCGTCAACGGCCGGGTCCGCGAGCTGCCGATCCAGAACCGGGTGAGCCTGCTGGACGCGCTGCGCGAGCATCTCGGCCTGACCGGGTCGAAGAAGGGCTGCGACCAGGGCACGTGCGGAGCGTGCACGGTGTGGGTGGACGGCCGCCGGGTGCTGGCCTGCCTGACGCTGGCGGTCACCTGCGAGGGCCATGAGATCACCACGATTGAAGGGCTGGCCCCCGCCGGCGAGCTGCACCCGATGCAGGCGGCGTTCATCGACCGCGACGCGTTCCAGTGCGGTTACTGCACCCCCGGCCAGATCATGTCGGCGGTGGCGTTGCTGGCGGAGGGCCACGCCGGCGACGACGCCGAGATCGCCGAGTGGATGAGCGGCAACATCTGCCGGTGTGCCGCGTACCCGAACATCCGCGCCGCGATCCGCGACGTCCGCGACGCGACCGGCGGTGAGCGGTGATGCGGCCCCTCAGCTACGCACGAGCGGCCGACGCCGATGCCGCGATCGCGATGGTGGCGGGACGGCCGGACAGCGCGTTCCTGGCCGGCGGGACCACCGAGGTGGACCTGGTACGCCAGGACGTGCTGCGCCCCGGCCTGCTGGTCGACATCAACGACCTGCCGCTGACCTGGATCGAGGACGTGCCGGGCGGCGGCCTGCGGATCGGTGCGCTGGCGCGGATGAGCGACGTGGCCCGGGCGCCCGGGGTGGTGGCACGGTTCCCCATGATCGCGCAGGCGCTGCTGCTCGGTGCCTCGGCGCAGCTGCGGAACATGGCCTCGATGGGCGGCAACCTGTGCCAGCGCGTACGGTGCGGCTACTTTCGCGACACCACGTCGCCGTGCAACAAGCGCGAGCCCGGCAGCGGCTGCTCGGCCATCGAGGGATTCCACCGCGGGCACGCCATTCTCGGCGCCGGCGACGCGTGCATCGCCACCCACCCGTCCGACGTCGCGGTCGCGCTGACCGCGCTGGACGCGGTGGTGCACACCCGGGGACCCGGCGGCGAGCGCGCCCTCCGGATCGACGACTTCTTCCTGCTCCCCGGGGACACCCCGGATCGTGAGCGCGCGCTGGAGCACGCCGAGCTGATCACCGAGATCGAGGTGCCGGCGGCCCCGGTCGCCCGCCGGTCCCTCTACCTCAAGGTCCGCGACCGCCAGTCGTACGAGTTCGCCCTGGTCTCGGTGGCGGCCGCGGTGACCGTCGACGACGGCGCCGTCACCGGCGTCCGGCTGGCGCTCGGCGGCGTGGGTACCAAGCCGTGGCGGGCGCGCCGGGCCGAGCACAGCCTTCTCGGCCGGCCCGCCGGCGAAGCCGCCTTCGCCGCGGCAGCCGCCGAGGAGCTGGCCTCGGCCACGCCGAGACCGATGAACGCCTTCAAGGTCGAGCTGGCGAAACGGGCGATCGTCCGGTCGCTGACGACCCTGACGAATCCAGACGCGCGATGAGCGGGGCGATCGGCCGCGCCGTCAGCCGGATCGACGGCCCGGCCAAGGTCACCGGGGCGGCGCGGTACTCCGGCGAGATCGCCCTGCCGGATCTGGCGTACGCCCAGATCGTCGGGGCCGGCATCGCCAGCGGCCGGATCACCGCCATCGACACCGCCGCGGCCGAACGCGCCGAGGGCGTGGTCCAGATCCTGACCCACGACGACATGCCGAAGCTGAACCGCGTGCCGCTGCTCCCGTCCCTGCTGGGCGGCCCGGCTCCCGGCGAGACGTTCTTCCCCATGCAGGACGACGTGATCCACTACGCCGGCCAGCCGGTCGCGATCGTCATCGCCGACCGCCTCGAACAGGCCCAGCACGCCGCCACCCTGGTCCGGGTCAGCTACGCCGAGGCCGTTTCGGTCACCACGATCGACCAGGGCCGCGCCGACGCGTACGAGCCCGACAAGATCTTCGGGGGCCTCATGCCCGCGCGGACCACGCGCGGGAACGTCGAGGACGGGTTCGCCGCCGCCGATCTGGGCGTCGACATGGCGTTCCGGTTCGCCGCCAACCACCACAACGCGCTCGAGCCGCTGACCACCGCCGCGACGTGGGACGGCGACCAGCTGACGCTGTACGACTCCTGCCAGGGCATCAAGGCCGTGCAGCTGACCGTGGCCGCGCTGCTCGGCATGTCCCCGTCCAAGATCCGGGTCCGGACCCGATTCGTCGGGGGCGCCTTCGGCTCCAAGGCCATGGTCTGGCCGCACGTCACCCTCACCGCGCTGGCCGCCCGGCAGGTACGCCGACCGGTCCGGCTGGTGATGTCGCGCGGCCAGATGTTCACCTCGTGCGGGCACCGGGAGGAGCAGGAGCACCAGATCCGGCTCGGCGCGGCGCGCGACGGCACGCTCACCGCCGTCCGGCACCACAAGATCTCGGTCACCTCCCCGTTCGACGACTGGGCCGAGCCGGCCTTCGGCGTCTCCTCGCAGCTCTACGCCTGCCCCCACTACCAGGGCATCCACCGTCTCGTGCGCGGCAACACGATGACACCCACGTTCACCCGCGGACCGGGCGAGGCGCTCGGCGTGTTCACCCTCGAGTGCGCCATGGACCAGCTCGCCGGCGAGCTCGGCGTCGACCCGGTCGAGCTGCGGCTGCGCAACCTCACCGACGTCGACCCCAACACCGGCCACCCCTGGTCCAGCTCCGGGCTGCGGGAGTGCCTCGAGCGGGGCGCCGCCCGCTTCGGCTGGGCCGGGCGGGATCCACGGCCGCGGTCCCGGCGCGAAGGGAACTGGCTGATCGGCACTGGGATGGCCGCCGCCGCGTACCCGGTCGCGTTCTTCATGCGCACCCAGCGCGCCCGCGCGCAGCTGCACGCCGACGGCACCGCCGTCGTGGCCACCGCCGCCCAGGAGTTCGGCACCGGAATGGTCACGGTGCTCACCCAGGTCGCCGCCGACGGGCTCGGCATCGACCTGGACGACGTGCGGCTCGAGTTCGGCGACACCGACCTGCCGACTGCCGGCTCGCCGGTGGGCTCGAACGGCGCCATGATGGTCAGCTCGGCCGTGCACAACGCCGCCACCGCCGTGCGCGACCAGCTGATCGCGCTGGCGGTCGACGACCCCGAGTCGCCGCTGCACGGCGCCGACCCGGCCCGGATCACCGTGTCCGGTGGACGGATGACGCTGAGCGGCGCCGACGCCGGCGAGACCTATGCCGCACTGATGCGGCGCCGGCGCCGTAACGACGCCGAGGCCATCGGCAGCTGGGATCCGCCGCCCCTGAACACCCCGTACGGACTGCTGACCTTCGGCGCCCAGTTCGCCGAGGTCGCCGTCGACGCCGACCTCGGCATCGTCCGCGTCCGGCACATGACCGGCGCCTTCGCACCCGGCCGGATCCTCAACCCCAAGACGGCCCGCAGCCAGCTCATGGGCGGCATGCTCTGGGGAATGAGCCAGGCTGTGCTCGAGGGAAACCGCATGGACACCGAGCGCGGCCGGTGGGCCGCCATCAGCCTGGGCGACTATCTCGTCCCGGTCAACGCCGACGCTCCGGACATCGACGTCGAGCTGATCGAGGTCGAGGACACCGTCACCGGCCCGCTCGGTGTCAAGGGCGTCGGCGAGATCGGGCAGGTCGGCTCCGCCGCCGCCATCGCGAACGCGGTGTACCACGCCACCGGCCACCGGCCCCGCGAACTGCCGATCGCCGCCGAGCACCTGCTGACGCGCAGCCCTCGATGACGACCGCACTGCTGCGGCGTGCCATGGATCAGAGCCACACCGGACGAGTGGATCACCACCGCCGCGCTCAGCTACGCCGGAGCCGCGATCATCCTGCCCGTGGGTATCGCGCTGCGCCGGCCATTCGCGCCCGGCGCCGGTCGCGTTCGCGGCTCCAGCGGCGTAAGGATGTAACAGGATCTCCGGCCAGGTGTGGAGGTGCGGGATGGCGGACGACCTGGATCCGTCCGTGCGGTTCGCGGTCGTGCACGAAAGCAACCGCACGCGCGTCGTCCGGCTGTCGCGTGCGGGCCGCACGCTGGTCGCGAAGGAACCGCTGGGTCCGGAGGCCGAATCGCGCGTCCGGCACGAGACCGCCATCCTGCAGCGGCTGCGCGGCGCCGGGGGAGTGGCCCAGCTGGCCGACGAACCACCGCACGAAGGCTCGATCATGCTCGCGGACGCCGGCGATCGCACCCTGGCGGACCTGCGGAAACCGGTGCCCGCGGGCGATCTGGCCGGGTTCGCGCTCGGGCTGGCCCGGGCCGTGGCCGAGCTGCACCGCCGCGACGTGATCCACCGTGACCTGACCCCGGCCAACGTCGTGGTCGCCGCCGACGGCACGCCCACCCTCGTGGACTTCGCCCTGGCCACGTCGATCGCCGAGATCCGGCCGGCCTTCACCCATCACAGCGAGATCCCCGGGACGCTGGCGTACCTCGCGCCGGAACAGACCGGACGGACCGGCCGGGCGGTGGACCAGCGTGCCGATCTGTACGCGCTGGGCGCCGTCCTCTACGAGCTGGGCACCGGCGAGCCTCCGTTCGGCCGGGACGACCCCTTGCGCCTGATCCATGACCATCTCGCCCGGCTGCCGATCCCGCCGACCGACGTCAATCCCGACATACCGGAGCCGTTGTCGAAGATCATCCTCCACCTGCTGGAGAAGGAGCCGGACAACCGGTACCAGTCGGCGGACGGCGTGGTCCACGACCTCGAGCAGCAGCGCGACACCCGGGCCGGGTCACCGGAGTTCCGGGTCGGAGAGCACGATTTTCCCGTACGGCTGCTGCCGCCGTCCCGGTTGGTGGGCCGGGACAAGCAGGTGGCCGCCTTGCGTGAGGCGTTCTCGCAGGCGCTGGCCGGGCGGTGCGCGGGCGTGGTGATCAGCGGCGCGCCGGGGGTCGGCAAGACGGTGCTCGCCGACGAGCTGCGCCCCGTGGTCACCGCCGGTGGCGGCTGGTTCGTCTCGGGCAAGTTCGACGAGTACCGCCGCGATCAGGAGTTCAACGCGGTGCAGCAGGCCTTCACGTCGTTCGGCCGGCTGCTGCTGGCCGAACCCGAGGACGAGGTGGCCGCGATCCGGGTCCGGATGCTGCGGGCGCTCGGCGCGAACGCGGGCCTGCTCGCCACGGTGGTTCCCGAGTTCGCGACGCTGCTGGGGCCGGGCGACCTCGGCGACCCGCTGACGGCAGCGGTCCGGGCGCAGCTCGTGGCGGCCGGGGCGCTTCGCGCGGTGGCGTCCCGCCGGCGCCCGCTGGTGGTCTTCATTGACGACCTGCAGTGGGGCGGTGGCGTGCCGCTCGGTTTCGTGGACATGGTGCTCAGCAACGAGGGATCCGAAGGGCTGCTGTTGGTCGCGGCGTACCGGGAAGGGAACGTGGACCCGTCGCACCCGTTGGCCGGCATGCTCTCCCGGTGGGGCGAGGCCGCCGTGCCGCACCTGAGTCTGGGCAACCTCACGGGCGACGACTTCCGTACCTTGCTCGGCGAGACGCTGCACGTGCCCGCCGACGCGGCGGCGGAGCTGGGCGAGGTGCTGGAGCCGCACTGCCGGGGCAACCCGTACGAGACCGTGGAGTTGCTCAACGCCCTCCGCCGTGGCGGCGTGCTGACCGCCGCGCCGGGCGGCTGGCAGTGGGACACCGCGACCGTGCGGGCGCACCTGACCGGAACAGAGGCCGGCGGCTTGTCGGCCAGCAGGGTCGCGGCTCTGCCGGCGCGGTCCCGGGAGGCGGTGGAGGCGATGGCCTGCCTCGGCGGGCGCGCCCTGCTGAGCGTGCTCGAGATCGCGACCGCCGACCCCCGCCTGGCCGACGTGCTGGAGCCGGCCCTGCGCGAAGGCATTCTGGTGATGGAGGCCGGGGCCGCGGCGGCGGTGCGGTTCCGGCACGACCGCATCCGGGAGGACGTGCTGCGCGGCCTGGGCCCGGATCGCCGGGCCGAGCTGCACCTGGCGATGGCGCGGCGGCTCGCGGCGGTGCCCGACCTCTTCGCCGTCGCGGCCGAGCAGTACCTGCCGGTGGCCGGCGCGGTCACCGAGCCCGCCGAGCGCCGGGCCGCGGCCGTGCTGCTGCGACGGGCCGCCGACGAGGTGACGCAGATCGGCGAATTCCCGCTGGTGCACGCGCTGCTGGCGGCCGCGCTCACGCTGGCCGATCAGACCGGCGCCGAGGGGCTCATCGAGCTGCACACCCTCCACCACGCCGCGCTGTTGAGCCTGGGCCGGCTGGAGGAGGCGGACGAGGACTACCGCGCGCTGGAGGAGCTGGCCGCGTCCGTGCTGGACCGCCCGGCCGCGACGGCGCTCCAGGTGAAGGGCCTGACCCACCGGAACCGTTTTCCTGAGGCCATCGATCTGGTGGTCCGGTCGCTGCGCGAATGCGGCATCGATGTCCCCGACGCCGAGGACATGGCGGCGGCGGTCGACCGGCAGTTCGCCCGGATGTACCAGTGGCTGGAGCGCGACGATCCCGCCGACGCGTCCCGCCCCGGCCTCACCGACCCGGCGCTGCTGACGGCGGGCAGCCTGCTCAGCGCGATGCTGTCACCGGTGTACTTCGTCGGCGACCAGGCCATGTTCTCGTGGGTGGGCCTGGAGGCGCTGCGGATCTGGACCGAACACGGACCCGGCCACACCCTGGTCGGCTCGGCCGCCAACGCCGCCTTCCACGCCATCACCCAGCGAGGTGACTACGCCGCCGCCCACCGGGTGGCCCGGCGGATCCTCGCGCTGGCCGAGACCCGGGCCTACGAGCCCGACACCTCGCATGCCCGTCTGGTCGTGTCGCTGCTGGAGTCCTGGTTCGAGCCGGTGGAGAACAGCGTCCAGGAAAGCCTGCGCGCCCGGGAGGGGCTGCTCGCGGGCGGCGACCTGACCAACGCGGGCTACACCTACCACCAGACGGTGGTGGGGCTGCTGGACTGCGGCCCGGCGCTGGACACCTGCATGGCGCAGGTGAACGCGGCGCAGGCCTTCGCGCGGCGGACCGGCACCGAGCAGACGTCGCAGTGGCTGGAGAGCTATCAGTGGCTGGCCGACGTGCTCCGCGGGGAGGGCTCGGCCGCGCCTGCCGAAGTGATTCCCGTCGATCGGTACGCGGGCAACCCACTCGTGACGATCCACGTCCACCTGTGCCGGGCGATCGCCGCGGCGATCTTCGGGGATTCGGCCGAGCTGGCGCGGCACGGGGCGGCGGCGGTGCGACTGCTGCCGGTCATCACCGGTTTCTCGATGAGCGCCCTGGCCCATCCGCTGTACGGCCTCGGCCTGGCCGGGCAGGCCCGGTCCGTCCACGGCGACGAGCGCGCCGCCCTGCTGACCGAACTGGACGGCGTGCTTCGGTGGCTGGGCGCTCGTGCCGCGGACGCCCCCGACAACTTCCTGCACCTGCTGCGGCTCGTGGAGGCCGAGCAGGCGTGGGCGATGGGCGACTTCCGCGCCGCGGCCTTCGCGTTCGACTCCGCCCGCCGGGAGGTCGAACGGCGGCAGCGCCCGTGGCACCAGGCGCTGATCACCGAGCGCGCCGGCCGCTTCGCGCTGGCCCACGGCCTGGAACACACCGGCTACGAGCTCCTCGGCCGGGCTCGTGAGCAGTACCTCGCGTGGGGAGCGGTGGCCAAATCCGAGCAGATGGAATGGGCATACCCCGGCTTGAGCCGGTCGGCCGACGGCGCGTCCGGCGAGAGCGGCCACCCGGGCGGCGACCATCCGCTGCGCGCTCCGATGACCGCCGGCGTCAGTGACCTCCTCGGCATCCTGTCGGCCGCGCGGGCCCTGAGCTCGGAGACCAGCATCGAACAACTGCAAGCCCGGGTGGCGGAGGTGCTGAGCGCGATGGCCGGCGCCACCGGCGTGGATCTCGTGCTGTGGGACGAGGCCCGGCAGGATTGGGCGCTCTCCGGGCCGGCGAGCAGCCCCGCCGCACCGACGTCGGTCCTGCGCTACCTGCGCCGGACCCAGGAGCCGCTGGCGGTGAGCGACGCCACCAGCGACGACCGATTCGCCCGCGACCCGTACTTCGACGGCGTCACCTGTTGCTCGCTGCTGGCGGTGCCGGTCTTCGGACGCGGTGTGCTGCGCGCCGTGCTGCTGCTGGAGAATCGCCTCATCCGCGGCGCCTTCACCACCGAACGGCTGGAAGCTGTCGGGCTCATCGCCGGTCAGCTCGCGGTCTCCCTGGACAATGCCCAGCTGTACGCCGAATACCGGCGCATCGCCGACGAGCAAGCGGCCCTGCGGCGGGTGGCCACCCTGGTCGCCCGGGCCGAGCCGCCGGAGTCGGTGTTCGCCGCGGTGGCCGCGGAGGCCGGGCAGCTTCTCGCGGTCGACTTCGCGGCCCTGTTCCGGTACGACGAGGCCGAGATGATCGAGATCGTAGGCCGGTGGAGCGCCGGGGAAGACGCGTCGCCGACGCCGCTGGGCGCCCGGCTGCCGCTCGGCGGGGTGAACGTCAGCACCCTCGTCCACCGCACCCGCCGGCCGGCGCGAACCTATCGGGCCGACGCCACCGGCCCGATCGGCCAGGTCGCCGTTCGCGATTGGGGCTGGCAGGCGGCGGTAGGCGTGCCGGTCAGCGCCGAGAGCCGCCTGTGGGGCGTTCTGCTCGCCGGGTCCACCGGCGACGAGGTGCCGCCGCCGGACAGCGAGGCCCGGCTCACCGCCTTCGCCGAGCTGGTGTCGACCGCCATCGCCAACGCCGAGGCACGAGCCGAGGTGGCCGCCTCCCGGGCACGGATCGTCGCCGCCGCCGACCAGGCGCGCCAGCGCATTGAGCGGGACCTGCACGACGGCGCCCAGCAGCGGCTGGTCCTGCTGGCGCTGCAGTTGCGCGACGCGCAGACGACCGTACCGCCCGCGCTGGACGCGTTGCGCGCCCAGCTCGGCAGCGCGGTGGCCGCCGCCAACGACGCCTTGGCCGAAGTGCACGAGATCGCCCGCGGTATCCACCCGGCCGTCCTGGCCAGCGGCGGCCTGCGCCCCGCGCTGCGGGGGCTCGCCCGGCGCTCGCTGCTTCCCGTCCGGCTCGACCTGCTCGTCGACCGGCGGCTTCCGGAGCACGTCGAGGTCAGCGCGTACTACGTCGTCGCCGAGGCGCTCACCAACGCGGTCAAGCACGCGCGCGCCTCGGTCGTCAGCATCCGCGTCGAGGCGACCGGCCGGCTGCTGCGGGTCGTGGTCACCGACGACGGCGTCGGCGGGGCCATGGTGGCCGGTGGCACCGGCCTGGTCGGGCTCAAGGACCGGGTCGAGGCGCTCGGCGGCAGGCTGTGGCTCGACAGCCCGGAAGGTACCGGGACCACGCTGACCGCGGAACTGCCCATCACCACGGTCGATGTCAGTTCCGTCCGGCCGGGATGATCCGCCGGTCGGGGTGGACAATGTTCGCGTGAATGGCAGCCGTGCCCGAGTCGTCCTCGCCGACGATGACATCCTGCTGCGGGAAGGCCTGGCCAGCCTGCTCGACCGTTCGGGGCTCGAGGTGGTCGGTCAGGCCGGTGACGCCGCCGGACTCCTCGAGCTCGCCCGCACGGAGCGACCCGACCTGGCGGTGGTCGACATCCGGATGCCGCCGGAGTTCTCGACCGAGGGCCTGGAGGCCGCCCAGCTGATCAAGCGGCAGTTTCCGGAGACGGCCGTCGTGGTGCTGTCGGCGCACATGGAGGTCGAGCAGGCGATGGATCTGCTCGCCCACGGCGAGCGCACCGGTTACCTGCTGAAGAGCCGCGTCACCGACGTCACGGAGTTCGTGCGGACGCTGCGGCAGGTGATCCGCGGCGGTTCGGCAGTGGACCCCGCACTGGTCCACGAGCTGGTGGCGGCACGACGCCCGGACAATCCGCTGGACGAGCTGACCGCCCGGGAGCGGGAAGTGCTCGAGCTCATGGCGGAGGGCCGGTCGAACGCCGGGATCGGGCAGGCGCTGTCGGTCACCGAGGGAACGGTCGAGAAGCACGTACGCCGCATCCTGATGAAGCTGCGGCTGCCGGAGAGCGCCGAGGTGCACCGCCGGGTCCTGGCCGTTCTGGCCTTTCTGGACTCGCGCTGAGTCCGCCCCCCCTGCTAGCTGCAATGCGCGGCGCCCGAACCGGCTGGAAGGATGGCGGTGTGCAACTGCGGTGCGTGATCGTGGACGATGACGAGAACTTCCTCGATGTCGCCCGAGCCGCCCTGGAACGGGACGGCCTGGTCGTGGCCGGCGTCGCCGGCAGCCGCTCGGCGGCCCTCCGGAGCGTGGCGGAGCTGCGCCCGGACGTCGTCCTGGTCGACATCCGCCTCGGCGGGGAATCCGGGTTCGACGTGGTCCGGGACCTGGCGGCCGGCGGGCACGCGGGCCGGCTCGTCATGATCTCGTCGTACGCCGAGGACGACTACGCCGAGCTGATCGCCGAGGCGCCGGTGGCCGGATTCGTCCCCAAGACCGAGCTGTCCGCCGCGGCCGTCCGCCGTGTGCTCGGCGTCACCTGAGCCCTCGTCTGTTACCGCCAGCCGGTACACGGACTGGCGGCCTGCGGGGAAGACAGCACCGCCCGGCCCGGGGAGTATCGGACCGGTAGGAGGTGGTTCCGCATGATCGGCAGTCGCGGGCACGACCCCGAACTCGATCAGCACAGTGTGGGCCCGGCCGGCCTGACCGGCCGCCGCACGGAGTGCCGGACGATCGACCTGCTGGTCGAGGCGATCCGGTCGGGACAGGGCCGGGTGCTGGTGATCCACGGCGAGGCCGGGGTGGGTAAGACCGCGCTGCTCGACTACCTGGACGGGCAGGCGTCCGGCTGCCGGGTGGTGCGCGTGGTGGGCTCGCAGCCGGAGCTGGACTTCGCCTTCGCCGGGCTGCACCAGTTGTGTGCGCCCATCCTGCATCATCTGGACGCGCTGGCCGAGCCCCAGCGCGACGCGCTGCTGACCGCGTTCGGCATGCGCGCCGGTTCGCCCGATCCGTTCCTGACCGGACTTGCCGTGCTGGGACTGCTCTCGGAAGCGGCCGGCCGCCGGCCGGTCGTCTGCCTCGTCGACGACTACCAGTGGCTCGACCGGGCCACGGCCCGCATCCTGGGCTTCGTCGCGCGCCGCCTCGCCGATGCGGTCGCTCTGGTCTGCGCGGTCCGCGTCCCGGGCACGGAACTGGCCGGGTTGCCGCGGCTGCCGATATCCGGCCTGCGCGAGGCGGACGCGTGCGCCCTGCTGGAGTCCGCACTGGTCGGAACCCTCGACTCGCGGGCCAGAGACCTGATCGTCGCCGAGGCGCACGGAAACCCCCTGGCCCTGCTCGAGCTGCCCCGCGGCCTGACGCCGGAGCAGCTCGCGGGCGGCTTCTGGCTGCCGGGCGCAACACCGCTGACCGATCGGGCCGAGGAGAGCTGCCGGCGGCAACTGGACGCGCTGCCGGGCGCGTCCCGGCGATTGCTCCAGGTGGCGGCGGCCGAGCCGTCCGGCGACCAGTTGATGGTCTGGCGGGCCGCCGCGCGGCTGGGCATCCCGGCCGAGGCGGCCGACCCGGTCGCGGGCACGCGGCTCGTCCGGTTCGGCACGCGGGTGCGGTTCCGTCATCCGCTGGCCCGCCTGGCCGCCTACCACTCGGCGTCTCCGGAGGAACGCCGCCGCGTGCACGCCGCGCTGGCCGACGTCTCCGACCGCGTCGCCGATCCCGACCTGCTCGCCTGGCACCGCGCCGCGGCGGCTCGCGAACCGGACGAGGATGTCGCGGCCGAGCTCGAGCGGTCGGCGCCCCGTGCCCGGGCCCGCGGCGGGCTGCCGGCCGCGTCCGCGTTCCTGGAACGAGCGGCGCAGCTGACCCCGGACCCGGACCGGCGCGGCATCCGCGCCATCGCGGCGGCGGAGGCGAAGTACCAGGCCGGCGCGCCGGACGCGGCCGCGACTTTGATGGCGATGGCCGCCACCGAGCCGCAGGACGAGCCGGTCCGGGCGCGGTTGAGCCTCCTGCGCGGACGGATGGCGTTTCGCGCGGGGATGAGCGGCCAGTCCGTGGGGCTGCTGCTCGACGGGGCGGTTCGCTACGAGCGGCTCGATCCGCGGCCGGCCCGGGAGTCGTACCTGGAGGCGCTGTCCGCGGCGTTGCTCGGGCACCGAGCCGGACCGGTGGGCCCGGTCGAGGTCGCGTGGGCGGCGCGCGGCGCCTCGTCGCCGAGCCGGCGTGACGCGTCGGATCGGCTGCTCGACGGCATGGCCACGCTGATCATCGACGGGTACCCGGCCGGGGCGCCGGCGCTGCAACGGGCGGTCGGCGAGTTCCGCCACGGTGAAGTGTCCGAGGACGAGCAGCTGCGGTGTCTGTTCGCGGCCACCGGCAGCGCCGTGGATCTCTGGGACGACGAGAGCTGGCGCGCGCTGTCCATCCGGCAGGTTCGGCTGGCCCGCGCTGCGGGAGCGCTCTCCCTGCTGCCGTTCGCGCTCTGCCAGCGGATCGCGATGCACCTGCACGCGGGGGAGCTGACCACGGCCGCCGTTCTCGTCCGGGAGTTCACGGCGGTCAAGAAGGTGACGTCGGCCGCCCTGCCCGACCTGGGGGCGATGCTGCTGGCCGCGTGGCAGGGCCGCAGCCGGGAAGCCCGGTGGCTGATGGACGAGGTCGTGAGCGACATGGCGGAGCGGGGGCGCGGCTTCGGCGTGGCCGTCGCGCACTATGCCGGCAGCGTGCTCCACAACGGACTCGGCCGGCATGCGGAAGCGCTTGCATCGGCCGAGCTCGCGGTGCGCCATCCCGAGGAGCTCGGCTTCGCGAATCTCGCGCTGGCGGAGCTGATCGAAGCGGCCGTGCGCTGCGCCCGTCCCGAGCGAGCCGCGCCGGCGCTGCGGCGGCTGACCGAGATCGCCGAGGCCGCCGGCACCGCGTGGGCGCTCGGCGTGGCGGCTCGCTCCCGCGCGCTGCTCAGCGAGGGCGCCGCCGCGGAACGTCTGTACCAGGAGGCGATCACCCGCCTGAGCGCGGCATCGGTCGGCGCCGAGCTGGCCCGCGCGCACCTGCTCTTCGGCGAGTGGCTGCAGTCCGAGGCCCGGCCGGGGGAGGCCCGCGAGCAACTGCAGGTCGCCCACGACATGCTGCGCCGCATGGAGATCGGCGGGTTCGGCGACCGGGCCGGACGGCAGCTGGAGGCGACCGGCACACGCCGCGCGAGGCCGCCGCGGGTCGCCTCCGCCGGCGAGGCCCTGACCGAGCAGGAGGCCCATATCGCACGGTTGGCTCGGGCCGGGCTCTCCAACCCGGAGATCGGAGCCCGCCTGTTCATCAGCGCGCGGACGGTTCAGTACCACCTGGGCAAGGTGTTCACCAAGCTGGGCATCACGTCGCGCGGCCAGTTGCAGTGGGCGCTGCCCGGCCGCCGGGAGCCCGTCGCCGCCGGATCGGTCACCACCGCGGTCCCCGGATGACCACTGGCTGCGCCGCTCAGCGCCCCGGCCGGTCAAGTCGGGGAGACCGCTCCAGCATCGCCTGGTGCATGCCGGTCAGCTCGAGGCCGGGCTCGACGCCGAGCTGGCGGCGCAGCTGCTCGTGGGCCGCGCGATACGCTGCCAGCGCGGCGCCCAGGTCGCCGGCGCGGTAGGTCACCCACTCCGGCGGCACCACGGTGCGCACGGTCGACCAGACGGCCGGCACCGGAACCTGGGTAAGCCTCGGCTCGTACCAGTTCGCCGAGGGCGACGCCTCGAAGATCACGCTGTCCGACCAGGCCGGCGGAACCGTGCTCGCCGACTCGGTGAAGCTGGTGCGGGACAACTCGGGCGACACGGACAACGAGAAGCACGCCTACAGCTACACGTACGACCCGAACGCGAACCTCACCGCTGTCGGCGACACCTCGCCGGGCGCCCGCATCGACCAGTACACGATGACCTACACCGGGCTCGACCAGGTCGCCAAGGTGGTCGAGGCGAAGTCCGGCGCGACGGTCAACACGACGTCGTTCACCTACAACGAGAACGGCGCCCCGCTCACCACCAGCCACGACAAGCAGTACTCGGCGTACGAGTACGACGTGCGTGACCTGGTCTCGAAGGTGACCAACGGCACCTCGGCGACCGACCCCAAGGCCAAGGTCAGCACGTTCACCTACACCGACCTCGCGCAGAAGCTGCACGAGGTGAAGGGCAACGCCAACACCGTCGACTACACCTACTTCGCCGACGGCCTGCCGAAGACGCAGACCGAGAAGAAGTCCGACGGCACGCTGGTCGGCCAGCACACCTACGCGTACGACCTGAACGGCAACCGCCGGCAGGACGTCACGAAGAAGATGAACGCCGACAACCACGCGGCGTACCTCAACACCACCTACGACTACACCTACGACCCACGGGACCGGCTGGCCAAGGTGGCCAAGACCGGCGACGGCGCCGGCACCGAGACGTACGTGCACGACGCCAACGACAACGTCATCGACCAGACGGTCAACGGCGTCACGACGGCGTTCCACTACTCCCGCGACCGTCTGCTGAGCTCGGACACCGGCGGGGCCACCGCCACGTACAACTACGACCCGTTCGGCCGGCTGAACACCGTT
>NZ_JBHTBJ010000070.1:0-20995 GCF_042664765.1 Paractinoplanes rhizophilus
CCCACGTCACCTATCTGGATTCACCGGTACGGCGCGTGCTGTCGATCGTTCCGGAAATGTACGACGAGATCTGGACCGCCGCGAAAGGCTTCTACAAAGTCGAACCGGTAGTCGCCGACGGCGGTGAGGTGATCCTCTACGCCCCGCACATCACCGAGATCGCGTCGAGCCACCGGGAGATTTATGACATCGGCTACCACTGCCGCGACTACTTCGTCAAACAGTGGGACCGGTTCTCACACATCCACTGGGGAGTCCTACAACAAGCGAGGAACAATTACGCGTACGGGTAACACTCGCGACCGGAATCCCGGAAGACGTGTGCCACTCCGTCAACCTCGGATATCTCGACCCGGCGACCGTCGACCTCAACGCGTTCGCCGCCGACCCCGGCACCATGGTGGTGCCCCGGGCGGGCGAGATCCTCTTCCGGCTGAAGCGCTGACCAGTCGGCGCCGGGGCGGCCGGAGACGCCCGGCGCCGGTCACGGTGCGCACGTCAGGACTGTCGCTCGTCGGCCAACTCGCGGTCGGCCGGATCCGGCCGGCGGCGATAGATCAGTCGGGTCCGGGCGTAGTGGCGCAATCCGTAGGCGCCGGACAGGACCGCGACGATGCCGAGTGCCGTCAACCCTTCGGCGAGGCCGACCGTCACCATCATGATCACGGCCAGCCCGAGGGCAGCGGCGAGGAAGACAGCCGCGGGTGCGTACGAGAAATTGCGCTTTTGCATTCTTGCCTCCTTTGCACAGCTGCACGGATCAAGCCGCCGACCGCTCCCGCTCAGGCGCGAACGGCTCGGCGCTGAACGGGTGGGTGCGGCCGACGCGGGAGCGGGCCAGCGAGCTGTCGTCGAAGTCGTGGCGGATGCGATCGACGACCGCCACGGCGCCCGGCACCTTCTCAGCCAGGCGGGTCGCGATGGCGGCGGTGCTGCGCCGGCCCACCGCGCCGGTGAGCGTCACCACCCCGTCGTCGACGCGTACCTGCACCTGGGTCGGCTCGATCCACAGGATCCGGCGCAGCACGTGCTCCACGACGTCGTCGCGGATGGCCGCGTCGGGCCGGGTCAGCGGGCGCAGCACGTCGGTGCGCGACAGCACGCCCCGCAGGCGTCCGTCCCGGTCGGTGACCAGCAGCCGCCGCACCTTCTTGCGCCGCATGGTCGCGGCCGCCTCGGCCAGCGACGCGCCGGCGTCGACGGTGACCAGCCGGGTCGTCATCACCTGCCGGGCCAGGGCGGCCTCGGCCTTGGCGGCGGGACGCCCGAAGACGGTCCGGTCGCCGGCGACCTTGGGCAGCAGGTCCGCCGCCGACACGACGCCGAGCACCTGGTCGTGCTCGCCGACGATCGGCACGGCGCCGATGCGATGGGTGGCGAGGAGGTCGGCGACCTCCGCGATCGGGGTATCCGGGGTCGAGGTGATCACGTCCCGGGTCATCACGTCGTCAACCAGCCATTGCCGCATGGCCGAACACCTCCTGTCTCCGGGCAGCCGCAAGCCTGCGCCGATCGGCGGATCCGAATGTTTCTGTACCTCCACCATGGCTGCCGGGACCCGCCACGGTCAGGTCCGGGAACGGCGGTCTTCGGCACGTCCCATTGCCGACGACCGGCAACCGCACCCCATCGAGGGCCCGGCGCGGCGCCGGGCCGGTCTCAGCGGCGGCTGAGCTGATCGGCCTTGTCCGCCAGCGCGGCCAGCACCTGCTCGGATGAGGCGCGGAAGCCGGCGACGCCCTGCTCTTCCAGGGTCAGTCCGACGTCGTCCATGTCGACACCGGCCGCGGCGAGCCGGCGCATCACCGCGGCGGCCTCGTCCACCTCGGCGTCGATGGTGCGGGCCAGGGTGCCGTGGTCGGTGAACGCCTCGATCGTCGTCTCGGGCAGGGTGTTGACCGTGTCCGGACCGATGAGATGGTCGACGTACCGGGTGTCGGGATAGGCCGGGTTCTTGGTGGAGGTGGAGGCCCACAGCGGCCGCTCCACGTGCGCTCCGAGGCTCGCCAGGCGCTGCCACCGCTCGCCGCTGAAGCGCTCCCGGAACAGCCGGTAGGCGAGCTTCGCCTGCGCGATCGCGGCCTGGCCGCGCAGCGCCCGCGCCGGGCCGGCGCCGGCCGCCTCCAGGCGGCGGTCGACCTCGGTGTCGACGCGGCTGACGAAGAACGAGGCGACACTGTGCACGCGCGACGGGTCGCCGCCGCGCTCGACGAGGGCTTCGAGCCCGGACAGGTACGCCTCGACGACCTGCTCGTACCGGGTCAGCGAGAAGATCAGGGTGATGTTGATGTTGCGACCCTCGGCGATCATCGCGCGGATCGCCGGGACGCCCGCGGCGGTCGCCGGGATCTTCACGAACAGGTTGGGCGCCGCGATCCGCTCGTGCAGCGCGCGGGCGGCCGCCAGCGTGGCCTGGGTGTCGTCGGCCAGGTCGGCGGCCACCTCGATCGAGACGAACCCGTCGGTCCCGCCGCTGGCGTCGTGCACCGGTCGCAACACCGCCAGCGCCGCGGTGACGTCGTCGACGACCAGCTGCCAGTACGCGTCCTCGAGCGGGAGTCCGGCCGCGGTCAGCGCCGCGAACTGCTCGTCGTAGGCGGCGGAGCCGAGGATCGCCTTGCTGAAGATGGTCGGGTTGGCGGTCACGCCCCGGATCCCGCCGGCGACCATCCGGGCCAGCGTGCCGTCGCGGAGGTAGCCGCGGGTGAGGTTGTCGAGCCAGGGGCTCTGGCCGTACTCGGTGTAGAGACGTTCCAACGGGGTCATCGCGTTCACCTTCCGGCTGGACGGACTCTTCTAAAGTCAAGATACTCGTACTTTACACCCGTACGCAGGCACCGGCGACGTCGCGCGCGAATACACACCGTTTCCGCAATTGTCCGGCGGCCGGCCGACTGATGGCGGCGGCTCATTTTTCACCCCGCCATTCGGCCGGCGGAAATCGGTGAATCGGCAGACTGCGACCCGCCGGACCCTAACCCGCGTTCGGGCTTTCTGTCACCGTTGTCTCACTCGATAGGTGACATGGGTAAGCATCGGGGTTGACCACTTCATCAGATCGATGTCGTACGGGATCTGCCGCCTTGGCCATGTGCGCCCGGGCCACTACAGTGCGAATCTTCCACACCGGACATTGCCGCATCACCGACGAATAAGGATGCTCATGCCCGACACTCCTTATCTGATCGCCGCCGTCGCGGTGCTGGCCGCGGCCGCCTTCGCCCTGTGGGCGGACCGGCGCTCCGGCACCCGCTCGGGCGAGCTGCGGGAAACGGCCGCCGAGGCCCGATCCACGCTCGCCGCGACCTGCTCGGAGCTCGCCGCGACCCGGTCCGAGCTGGGCGCGGCCCGCGCCGAGGTCGACCAGCTCACCGAGCGGCTCCGGCACGCGCAGGCGCCGATGGCGACCGGCCGGGTGGCGGCGGTGCACGCCGACGTCCGGCACGTCGAGGTGTTCGTCAACCTGTCCCGGCGGCTGCAGTCGCTGGTGCACCGGGAGATCAAGCTGCTCGACGGGCTGGAGAACGAGGTCGAGGACCCCGACCTGCTCAAGGGGCTCTTCCAGGTCGATCACCTGGCGACCCGGATCCGGCGGCACGCGGAGAATTTGGCGGTGCTCGGCGGGTCGGTGTCGCGCCGGCAGTGGAGCCGGCCGGTCGCGCTGACCGAGGTGCTGCGCTCCGCGATCGCCGAGGTCGAGCACTACTCGCGGGTCAAGCTGGTGCCACCGATCGAGGGCACGGTGCCCGGGCACGCCGTCGCCAGCGTCATCCACCTGGTGGCCGAGCTGATCGAGAACGCGACCATGTTCGCCCCGCCGCACACCCAGGTGCTGCTCCGGGCCCAGCAGGTCACCGCCGGGATGGCGATCGAGGTCGAGGACCGCGGGCTCGGCATGCAGCGAGCCGATCAGGAGCGGGTCAACCAGCTGCTGGTCAACCCGGACGACATCAACCTCGACGACCTGCTGCGGGACGGGCGGATCGGGCTCTACGTGGTCTCGGTGATCGCCCGGCAGCACGGGATCGTCGTGCAGCTGCAGACCAACATCTACGGCGGCATCCAGGCCGTGGTCATCCTGCCGCAGCTGCTGATCGGCTCGCCGCGCGAGGCCATGCCGGAGGCGTCCCGGCCGCAGAGCCTGGCGCAGGTGGAGGAGCGGCTCCACGGGCAGGAACGGCTCCCGGTCCAGGAACTGACGCTGAGCCTGACCCAGGACACCACCGAGATCGACCGGCAGTTGATCTGGCCGGCCGCCGCGCCGGATCCCGCCGCTCCGGTCCCGGCGGCCATCGCCCCCGCCCAGGCCGGGCCGCGGCACGTCGCGCACGCCGGCGCCGCGCCGGCTTCGGGCGTGCCCCGGCAGATGGCCACCGCGACCATCCCCGAGCAGCAAATCGTGCCCACGCCGTCGCGGCCCCCGCTCCCGCGTCGCCGCAGCCAGACCCATCTGGCCCCGCAGCTGCGGGTCGGCCCGGCGAAGCCGGCCGCCGAGCCGGCCGGTGAGCACGACGCGGGCCTGATGGCGTCGTTCATGAACGGCGTCTCGCAAGGCGAGGTGGACGCGCCCGGCCCGGAAAGTCATGGCCGCTGATCCCCCGCTCCGTCTCCTTGAGGAAGGCACGGCTCGCATGTCGCGCACCGATTCCACACGTACGTCGCAGGATCTCGTCTGGCTGTTGTCCGGCCTCGTCGATCGGGTCCCGGACACGAAGAGCGCACTGCTCCTGTCGTCCGACGGATTGCGCAAGGCCGCGCACGGGCTCGACGACGACGGCGCGGATCATCTGGCCGCAGTCGCCTCGGGCCTGTTCTCGCTGGCCCGCAGCGCCGGCAGCCGGTTCGGCGGCGGCGACGGGGTCCGGCAGGTGGTGGCCGAGCTCGACGATTCGCTGCTGTTCGTCTCGGCGGCCGGCTCGGGGGCGGTGCTCGCGGTCATCGCGGGCAAGGCCGCCGACCCGGGGGTCCTCGGCTACGAGATGGCCCAGCTGGTCAAGAGCGTCCGGCCCTACCTCTCGACGCCGGCCCGGCAGGAGGCGGCTGCGTTCCCGGGCGCGCTCGGACGGTGAACGTCCTGGGCACCGACGACGAGCACTGGTTCGACGACGCCGCGGGGCGCCTCATCCGGCCGTACACGGTGAGCAACGGCCGGACCGAGCCGACGACCCGGATGGAGCTGCTGTCGATGGTGATCGCCACCGGCCGGCGCCCGCACGGCCAGCTCGGCCCGGACCACGCGCAGGCGCTCGGGCTCTGCGGCAGCGTCACCACGGTGGCCGAGGTCGCGGCGCGGTTGCGGCTGCCCGCGGTGGTCACCAAGATCCTGCTCTCCGATCTCGTCGACTGGGGCGCGGTGGACGCCCGCTCCCCCGATCCGCTGGCTGATTCCTCGAACCCGGCAGTACTGGAGACCATCCTCAATGCCCTTGAACGACGGCTCTGACGGATTCCCGTCCGCGCTCAAGCTCCTGATCGCCGGCGGTTTCGGCGTCGGCAAGACGACGTTCGTCGGTTCGGTCAGCGAGATCGAGCCGCTGCGCACCGAGGAACTGCTCACCACCGCGAGCGTGGGCACGGACCGGTTGACCGGCGTCGAGCGCAAGTCGACGACGACGGTCGCGATGGACTTCGGCCGGATCACCATCAGCCAGGAGCACGTGCTCTACCTGTTCGGCACGCCGGGGCAGGAGCGGTTCTGGTTCATGTGGGATGAATTGTCCAGCGGCGCGATGGGCGCGATCGTGCTGGCCGACACCCGCCGGCTGGAGGACTGCTTCCCGGCCGTCGACTTCTTCGAGTCGCGGGGCATCGGGTTCGTGATCGCGGTCAACGAGTTCGACGGCACCTGCCGGTACGAGCCGGACGACCTGCGCAGCGCTCTCGACCTGAAGTCCGACGTCCCGATCGTGCACTGCGACGCCCGTGACCATCGATCCGCCAACGGTGTGCTCATCGGCTTGGTGCACCACCTGATCACCTCTCGAGCGCGCCGATGACCGAACGGAGAACCGGCATGATCTACGACCTCTCCGGGCATCACCCCCTGACCCCGGCGGATCCGGAGGTGCCCGCTCGCCTGCGCCGGCTGCACGATCTCGGCCTGGGCGACAGCCCGGACGCACAGCTCGACGAGTTCGCGCGCCGGACCGGCGAGATCACCAACGCGCCGCTGGCGATGGTGAACTTCATCCAGGAGGATCGCCAGTACCTGGGCGGCCTCTACACCGGCGCCACCGTTCCCGCGGCGCTCCAGGCCGGCTTGTCCGGCCGCATCTTCTCCCGCGAGCACGGCTACTGCCCGCACGTGGTGGTCCGGCGCAAGGCTCTGGTGCTCGACGACGTCTGCGACTATCCCCGCTTCGCCGGCAATCCGGTGGTGGACGAGATCGGCATCCGCTCCTACCTGGGCGCCCCGTTGATCGATCGGACCGGCATCGCGCTCGGCACGGTGTGCGTGGTCGACATCGAGCCGCGCCCGTGGGGCCGGCCGGGGTTGGAGACGATCAAGACGCTGGCCGCCGAGCTGGTCGCGGAAATCCACGCCCGCGAGGGAAACTGACACCTTCCGCGTGCGTGCCCGGCCATTCACGATCAACCCCACACGTACGCATCCGGTGTGCAATATCTTTTGCCGAGTCGCGCCGGAAAAGCGACGGGCCATGACCGATCTTCACTCCCGGTAATGACGCGACCCCATTGAGGAACCAAAGGTTCCGCTGTAAAGTTCCGTGGGGACAGACGAACCCATACCGAGGGGGCGAATCCGGCGAAACGCCATGCGTATCTCGCACGCCACCCGGGCGGAAAGGCCGCCCAGGAGATTCGCGGCGGCACGCCGGCACCCGCAAAACGCGCTCGCGCGGAAATGATCGCTCGCGGGCCCCCGAATCGGGGCCGGCGTCATCCCCGGCACGCCGGACGCAGATCGGCGGCATCGACAAAGAGCCGCGGGCCGCCCATGCGGTCCGGCGGTTTCGCGCAACGAGTGTGAGCATTCTGCAACTCCAGAAAGTTCCGGAGCAGCCGACATTCTGCCGCCGATCGAGAAGCACCGCCATGGCGGTGCCGGAACTGTCCGGAATGCTCACGAGGAGCACAGATGGACACCGAAGCCCTCAGCCAGGATGCTGTTCCCCCAGGAGCGACGGACGACCGGCCCGAGACGTCATCGCGGGCCACGCGAATGCTGAATTTCCTGCGTGAATACGCGCAAGGCTTTCTCAACTCACGATTGCTCGACGAGCGCCGCTCCCTGCCGCCCGCAATGGTGTCGGATTTCGCCGAGGCCGGCCTGCTCGGTCTGCAGATTCCGCGCCGGCACGGTGGGCAGGATCTGTCCCACGCCGACCTGAACAGGGTGTTCACCCAGCTCGGCGCGATCGATGCCAACCTTGCCGTGTTCTGCGCGGTGCACAACACCCTGGGCACGCCGCCGATC
Source organism: Paractinoplanes rhizophilus (assembly GCF_042664765.1). Classification (NCBI taxonomy): domain Bacteria; kingdom Bacillati; phylum Actinomycetota; class Actinomycetes; order Micromonosporales; family Micromonosporaceae; genus Paractinoplanes; species Paractinoplanes rhizophilus. Next base: position 7,439 of record NZ_JBHTBJ010000070.1, read on the forward strand.
GTGCGGTCCGCGACCGAGGAGGTCAAGGGCTACGTGCTGCCCCGCCTGGCCCGGGGACAGGCGCTGACCACCAGCGCGATCAGCGAGCCGGGCATCGGCTCCCACGTCCGGGCGATGACCACCAGCGCGACCCGGCACGCGGACGGCTGGTACACGCTCAACGGCGCCAAGAAGTGGATCTCGCTGGGCGGGGACGCGCGGTACGTCAACGTGTTCGCCCGGCTCCGCGACGAGCAAGGCCGGCCGATGGGCATCACCGGCTTCCTGGTGGACAGCCGCACGCCCGGTTTCGACATCGGACCGGAGATGCTGACTCTGGGCCTGCGCGCGGTGCCCCAGTACGATCTCAGCTTCCGGGAGCTGCGGATACCGCCGTCCGCGCTGCTGGGCGTCGAGGGAGACGGTCTCGACACCGCCAAAGCGGCGTTCATGGCCGGCCGGGTGGTGCTCGCGGCGATGGCGCTGGGCGCGGCCATGCGCTCGCTCGAGCTGGCCCAGCGGTTCGCCAAGGGACGCACGGTCGCCACCGGTTCCCTGGCCGAGAACGGCCGGATCCGGCAGATCCTCGCCGAGGCCGGCGCCGGAGTGCAGGCGGTGGAAACGCTGATCGCCCAGATCGCGGCGCGCGAGGACGCGGGCGAGGACCTCCCCGATGCCTGGTATTTCTGCGCCAAGATCCTGGGCTGCGAGCTGGGCTGGAGCGCCATCGACACGGCCCTGCAGGTGCTGGCCGCCCGGGGTTACCTCGACACCAACACCGTCGGCCAGCACTTCCGTGACTACCGGCTGTTCCGGATCTTCGAGGGCTCCACCGAGGCGATCACCGTGTACCTCGGCACCATGCTCGTTCGCAATCCCGGCGAGCTCGTCAAGCTCGTCGATCAGGCGCACCCGACCGCGCCGCTGCTCAGGCTGGCCGACCAGGTCACGCAGATCGGCGCCGACCGCCCCGACGATGCCGGCGGACGGCACATCCACGCGGCCGTCGTCGGCGAGCTGGCGTGCTGGACCCTGCTGACCATGGTGACCAGCGAGGCGGCGCACCGATCCCCGATGCACGCGTACACCGCATCGTGGACCGAGCACCAGCTGGAGCAACGGCTGCGCCGGGCGCGACCGGCCGCGCACCGCGATCTGCCCTCGCCGGCCGAGTTCGCGGCCCACGTCGCCGGCTATGCCGGCGCCATCGGCGATGTCGACCAGCGGCGCTGGCCCGGCGAGGAGTGGCGAACCGATCCGCTGCTCCGGTGACCGGGGCCGTACGGTCGGTCACGGGCCGTATGGCCCTGCCGCGCCGCGGCCGCGCGACCGACGATGGCCGGAGACCCACCGAAGGGGTGAAGCCGTGATGAAGCACCGCGCCATCGTCGTCGGAACCGCCGGCGGCGGCTCCGGCACCAACGCCGTCGCCTGGGCGGCTCGCGAGGCACGGCTGCGCCGCCGGCCGCTGCGCATCGTGCATGTCCTCGAGTGGAATCCCGCCGAGGCCCGGGAGTCCGCCGGCAGCACGTACGTCGAACGCGTCTGGGCGTCCTCGACGGCGACGACCGACGCGGCGATCCGCCACGTCCGCGACCTCGCACCGGAGGTGGACGTCACCGCCGACACCCTGGTCGGCCACCCGGCCACCCGGCCGCCCGGCTGCTCGAGATCGCGCACGACGCGGAGCTCCTGGTTCTCGGATACCGCGGCCGCGGCGGATTCGCCGGCCTCCGGCTGGGGTCGGCCGGTCAGCGCGTCGCCACGCACGCCTCCGGCCCGGTGGCGGTCGTCCGTGGACACCCGTCCCCGGACGGCCCGGTCGTCGCCGGCGTCGACGGCTCCGCCGCCGCCGACCATGTCCTGGAGAGCGCCTTCACGGCCGCGGGCGTGCGGGCCGCGCGACTGATCGTGGTCCGCTCGGTCGCCGCGGATCGAGACGCCGCCGACGGCGACCTGCTGCACGAGCAGCTGGCGCCCTGGCGGGACAAGTTCCCCGACGTCGCGGTCGAGACGCTGCTGACCCACGACGACATCGCACCCACCCTGGTGAGCGCCTCGGCCGGCGCGCAGCTGGTGATGGTCGGCAGCCGCGGCCGCGGCGCCATCCGCGGCGCCCTGCTCGGCTCGACCGGCCTGCATCTCCTGCAGCACGCCGAGTGCCCGGTGCTGCTCGCCCGGCCGTGCGCCGGCGACCGGTGGGCCGGCTGAGCGAAGGAGCGGTCATCGGCATCGGGGCCGGTGCGGTAGCTTGGCATCGCAGCTGGGGAGGTGCGATGGCTCGACATGGGTGGCGAGTGGCTCGGGCCATGACCGCCGTGGCGGCGGTCATGATGGCGCTGGCCTGCAGCCCGACCGACAGTCCCGGCCCCTCGTCCGGCGCCCCGCCGTCGATGCCGTCGAGCGGCACCGACACGGTGCAGATCGGTGGACGAGACGTCACCGTGCACGTCCCGGCGTCCTACGATCCGGCCCGGCCCGCGCCGCTGGTTGTCGCGCTGCACGGATACACCTCCAACGCGAAAGAGCTGGAGACGTATCTCCACCTGACGCCCGAGTCGGATCGGCGGGGATTCGTCTACGTCTATCCGGACGGGTCGACCGACGATCGCGGTGATCGGTTCTGGAACGCCACCAACGCGTGCTGCTCGTTCTACGACCCGAAACCGGACGACTCGCGTTACCTCAGCGACCTCATCGCGATGATGCAAAGCTCGTACCGGATCGATCCCGCCCGGGTCTACCTGATCGGCCACTCCAACGGCGGATTCATGGCGCTGCGGATGGCCTGCGATCACGCCGACCAGGTCACCGCGGTCGTCGCCGTCAACGGAGCGGGCTGGAACGACCCCGCGCGGTGCAAGCCGTCCGCACCGGTGAGCGTGCTCGCCATCCACAGCAGCACCGACGAGACGGTCGCGTTCGACGGCGGCCTGATCAACGGCTCCGCCTACCCCTCGGCGGACGCCACGGTCGCGCACTGGCGGGGATTCGACCGCTGTGCCGACGCCGGCCGCGACGCTCCCGCCCTCGACCTGGTCTCCGACCTGCCCGGCGCGGAAACGTCGGTGCACACCTATGTGCAGGGTTGCGCCGGCGGCTCGACCGTGCAGGCGTGGACCATCAACGGTGGCTCACACGTACCCCAGCTCGGGCCCGCCTTCGCGCCCGCCGTGACCGATTTCCTGCTCTCCCAGGCCAAGCCGGCCCGGTGACCGGGCGCGGCGCGGCCGGGCAAACTCGTCCGCCCGGCGGGACTTTCGGCCCTGAACCGGTCCGGGGGCGATCTGTCACGGTGAGGTGACATCCTCAGTCCGGAGGTTCCGCCATGAACGCTCCCGCGAACGACATGACAAGGGCCGAGGCCCGCACAGCGCTCGAGGCCGCCGCGCGGGCTTCGCTGCGGGCGCCATCGGTGTTCAACACCCAGCCGTGGAAATGGCGCATCACCGGCGACGTCATGGAGCTGTCGTCCGATCCGGAACGCCGTCTCGGTGTGACCGATGCGGACGGACGGCTGCTGCTGCTCAGCTGCGGTGGCGCGCTGCATCACGCACGCGTCGCGCTGGCCGCCGCGGGCTGGGTCGCCGACGTGCGGCGCCTGCCGGACGAACGGCGCCCGGACCTGCTCGCCCGGCTGCGGGTGACCGGCCGCGCGACACCGGACCCGGCCGCGAAGGACCTGGCCGGCGCCATCAGCCGGCGACGGACCGACCGCCGTGCCTTCGGCGCGCGCCCGGTGCCGGAGGAGACGCTGGCCCGGTTGCGCCGGCTGATCGAGGCGCAGGGCGCGTACCTGCACGTGGTGCCGGACGATCGGGTGCCCGAGCTCGCCGTCGCGGTGGACGAGGCCGCCGACACGGAATACTTCGACCCCGCCTACCGTACGGAGCTGACCCGCTGGACCAGCCGCCCGGCCTGGACCGGTGACGGGGTGCCGCCGGCCACCGCGGTGGAACCGGCCCTGCGCCGGGTGCCGGCGCGCAACTTCCTGCCCGACGGCTCCCCCGGGCTGCTCGCCGGCGCCGACCACGACGAGGGCGCCACCTACGTGATCCTGTTCGGCGCCGGCGACACTCCGGCCGATCTGCTGCGCGGCGGGGAGGCGATGTCGGCGCTGTTGCTGCGGGCCACCAGCGAAGGCCTGGCGACCGCGCCGATCAGCGAGGCGGTCGAGGTCGCGTGGCCGCGCCGGCTGTTGCGCCGGCTGCTGTCCGACGTCGGCGAGCCGTACCTCGTGGTCCGGCTGGGCTATGTTGACTCCGACGAGGTGCTGCCCGTCTCCCCGCGGCGGGACGTCCGGGAAACCATCCAGATCGACGAATAGCCGAGGGGCGCCGCCCAGCAGCGCACGCCGATGCGACGAGCGACCGGTTCCCGGACGGAGGCGCTTGCGGTGCAGGAGTTCGCCGACTTTCTCGCCGGCCAGCCGCCGTTCGACGCGCTGACGGCCGAGGACATGGCCCGGTTGGTCACGCGGGTGGAGGTGGAATACTTCGCCGCCGGGGCGGTGGTCGTCGAGGGCGCCGAGCGGCTGCGGCACCTGTGGGTGGTCCGCACCGGCGCCCTGGAGGTGGTGGATCGGGGCCAGGTCGTCGACCTGCTCGGGGTCGGTGACACCTTCGGGCACCTCTGGCTGCTGGCCGACCTGCCACCGCGGCTGACCGTGCGCGCGCACGAGGACAGCCTGTGCCTGCGCATCCCCGACCCGCGGACCTTCCTCGCCCACCCGGAGCGGCTGCGGTTCGCCGCGCTCGACACGGTCCCGCGCTGGGAACCGCTCGCCGGCCCGGCCGTCCACGCGGGCGACCGGCGGCTGGCGGAGGTGATGCGCCCGATCGTCTGGTGCGAGGCGGGCGAGACGATCCGGGATGCCGCCGAGCGGATCGGCGCCGCCGGCACGTCCTGCGCGCTGGTGCGCACCGCCGACGGCCTCGGCATCGTCACCGATCACGACTTCCGGCGCCGGGTGGCCACCGGGCTGGCCGGCGTCGACGAACTGGTCGCGCGGGTGGCCTCGGTGCCCGCGCTGACCATCGACGAGGACGCGACCCAGGCCGCCGGGCTGCTGCGCATGGTGGAGCACGGCGTGCATCACCTGGTGGTGACCGACCAGTCCGAGCGGCCGGTCGGGGTGGTCCGGGTCGTCGACCTGGCCGCCGCCGAGGTACGCGATCCCCTGCTGGTCCGCTCGGCGATCGAGGGCGCCGCCTCGGCCGAGGAACTGGCCCGGGCGGCGCGCCTGTTGCCGACCACGATCGTCGAGCTGTGCGAGACCGGGGTCGCCCCCGCGCACATCGGGGCGGTGCACGCGGCCGTGGTCGACGCCGTCCTCCGCCGGGCGCTGGACCTGCGCGCCGACCCCGTGCTCGCCGAGGTGCCGCACTCCTGGGTGCTGCTGGGCTCACTGGCGCGGCACGAGCCGCTGCCGCTCTCGGACGTCGACACCGCGCTGGTCTGGGCCGATCCACCCGAGTCGGGGCCGGACCCGGCCGCGGACATCCGCGCGGCCGCCCGGGAGGTGCTGCGCGTGCTGGAGCGCAGCGGTCTGACGTTGTGCGCCAACGGCGCCAACGCCCACAACCCGCTGTTCAGCCGGTCCCGGTCCGGCTGGGCCGCGGCCGCCCGCGCCTGGCAGCGCGATCCCACCCAGGAGAACGCGCTGCTGCTGTCGGCGATGGTGGCCGACAGCCGCCCGGTCACCAACCTGCCGCTCGGCCGCGCCCTGACCGCGCAGATCCGCAGCCACACCCGCACCAAGCAGTTCCTGCGCGCGCTGCTCGACGAGGCGCTCGGCTGGCGGCCACCGACCGGATTCGTCCGGGACTTCGTGGTCGCCCAGGGCGGCAAGCACAGCGGCCGGCTGGACCTCAAGAGCGGCGGGCTCATGCCGGTGGTGGCGCTGGCCCGCTGGATCGCGATCGCCAGCGGCGACGCCCGCGGCACCACCACCGCCCGGCTGCGCCGCGGCGCGGAGGAGGGCCTGCTGACCACCGACGAAGCCGACACGCTGGCCGGCGGGTTCGACGCCGGCTACGGATTGCTGCTGCGGCACCAGGCCCGGGCCATCCGCGACGGCGTCCCGCCGACGAGGTATGTCGCCCCCGCCGACCTCGACACGCTCACCCGCCGGCACCTGCGCGAGTCGTTCCGCGCCGTCGCGCTGGTCCAGGCCCGGGTGGACCGCGACTGGATGCGGCGGCTCGACCGGTGATGCTGCGCCGCGGCCAGCCGCTGCCCGCCCCGGATCTGTCCCGGCCCTGGCGCGCGGCGGAATTCTGCGTGATCGACGTCGAGACCACCGGTCTGGATCTCCGCCGCGACGAGATCATCGCGTATGGGGCGGCGATCGTGACCGGCGCGCGGATCCCGTTCGGCCGCGCGACGTACGGCCTGGTGCGCCCGTCGCGTCCGGTGTCGGTACCGGCCCTCGCCGTGCACACGTTGCGCACCACCGACCTGGCCGAGGCGCCCACCATCGACCAGGTGGTGCCCGAGCTGGCCGACCTGTTGAGCGGGCGGGTCCTGGTCGCGCACGCGGCCTGGATCGAACGCGCCTTCCTCAACCGGGCGCTGCGCCCGCACGGGCTGCGGCTGGGCCGGGCGACGGTCGACACGGCCGCCCTGATGCGGGCCTGCCGGCTCGCCGACCGCCACACCGACGAGGAGCCGAACCTGGAGGCCGCCTCCCGCCGGCTCGGGCTGCCCGTGCACACCCCGCACCACGCCCTCGGCGACGCGTTCACCACCGCCCAGCTGTTCCTGGCGCTGGCCACCCGGCTGGAGACCAGTGCGGCCCGAGGAAGGAAGCCCCGCCCGCTGACTGTCCGGGACCTCTGCGCCATCTCCCGGCACCACCGCCGGTGAACCCCTCGGCGCAACCGCGTCAACGGCCTTTCTCGGCGGTGCGCCGAGGCCGGTGGGAGACAGCCCCACCGGCCCGTCACGCGCGACTGCCTACCGCAGGCTCCATTGCTGGTTGGACTGGCCGTTGCAGGACCACAGGATCAGCTTCGTGCCGTTGGCCGTGGCGGCGCCGTTCGCGTCCAGGCACAGGCCCGACTGCACGCCGGTGATCGTGCCGTTGCTGTTGACGTTCCACTGCTGGTTCGTCTGGCCGTTGCAGTCGTAGATGATGACCGCCGTGCCGTTGGTCGTGCCCTTGGCGTTCGCGTCCAGGCACTTGTTGCCGTACACCGTCAGCTGCTTGCCCGAGGTGGACGTCCAGAGCTGGTTGCTGCCGCCCCAGCAGTCGTACAGCTGCACCTGGGTGCCGTTGGTGGTGGACGCGTTCGGCACGTCCGCGCACCGGCCGGACTGCCCGCCGACGAGCTCCTTGCCGCCGCCGGTGCTGCCGCCGGAGGTGCCGTAGCCGGCCGCCACGATGTTGGCCTGCACCGAGTTCTCGGTGGCGTCGGACGGATAACCGGAGGTCATCACGCCCTCGTAGAAGGTGCCCGCGGAGCCCTTGCTGTTGTCGCCGCCGATGCCCAGGATGATCGCGCCCTCCTTGTGCATCGGGTTGTAGCCGGAGACGTTCGGCCGGGCGCCGTTGTAGTACGTGGACAGGCCGCCGGACTGCGCGTTGCCGGCCCGGATCGACCAGTGGTTGGGCTCGCCCTTCACGATCGCGGTCAGGAACCGGTGATTGACCGTCGGGTCGTTCGCGTTGTAGCCGGCGTTGATGCCGGAGAACAATCCGTTCTCCAGGTCGGCCATCACCCACGGCCCGTTGCCCGTGCCGTAGCCCCAGACCTTGATGTTGCCGAAGTAGATGGCCTCCATGTGGCCGTTGCCGGTGTCGTTGCTGCTGGTCTCGGCGTTGCCGTAGTCGAAGCAGCAACCGCCGTTGTAGTGCGTGCCGTCGAAGATCGCGTACATGCCCTCGGGCTGGTCGCCGGTCGCGATGCCGTTGGTGTTGTTGTTGCGGTAGCCGGTGCCGGGCGCGACGAAGACGCCGTACACCTTGTTGCCGTTGATGGTGATCGGGGCGGCGGTGGCGTTCGCCAGGTTGTCCGGCCCGCCGGCCGCGCCGCCGCCGGGCGCCTGGGTGAGGTCGTTGCCGCGCCCGGTCTGGTCGTAGATCCGGGTGATGAGGCAGGTGGTGCCGGCGCAGAACGAGTCCTGGCTGGCCGCGTCGGCATAGCCGCCCGCGCCGACCGGCCCGATGCTGCGGTATGTGTTGTCGGAGGCGCGCCGCACCTGGTAGAGCGACCCGGTGTAGGAGCCGTAGAGGGCGCGGGTGGTGCTGTGCGCGGCGACGCACGGGGTGCCGCCGGACGCGTAGATGTCGCACGGCCCGGTGCCGGCGGCGTGGGCGGGGGCCACCGCGGCCAGGATGCCGCCGAGCAGACCGGCAACGCCGGTCACGGACAGCAGCATCCGCCGGCGAGAGCGTGGGGAACTGGTGGACATGGGGAACCTCGCTTGTCGTTCCGGGGACGGTGACCGGGCGGGAGGCGCCCGGCGGGGGAAGCGATGCGGGTCGGGAGGTGGCCACAAATTGTGAACGTTAACTAGTGGTCGCCGTCGATTGTCACGCCGGCATCAACGGCTAGTCAACGAGCCGTCTCCGTGCGCTCGTATCTAGATAATCGTCGAAGTTCGCTGCGCCGGGGCCCTGGTTGCCGGCCCGCCGTCGACATGCATCGACATGTCGTTTCACGCGCCAATATGTGAACGCTAACCAGGTTGTTCCGCAGCGGACGGCCTTGCCGAAATCATCTTAGTCATTAAGGTAATCGCATGGGCATATCGACCGACTTCTCGGTGGCCATCGCGGGCGCCGGCCTCTCCGGCCTCTGCCTCGCCCAATACTTGACGCGCGCCGGCATCGACGTACACGTCTACGAGCGCGACCAAGGCCCCTTCGTCCGGCGGCAGGGCTATCGGATCATCCTCGACCGGCACGGGCTGGCGGCGCTGCAGGAGAGCCTGCCCCGCCCGCTCTACCGGCTGGCGCTGGTCACCGGCGACGAGCCCGGCGGGCACGTGCGCTTCACCGACAGCCGGCTGCGGGACGCCTTCACCGTCAACTTCAAGGAGGAACCGCACGCCACCCGCCAGGTCGACCGGCTCACCCTGCGCTCGATCCTGACCACCGGGCTGGACGGCCGCATCCACTACGGCAAGGCCGCGGTCGCGATGGACGACGGCGGCCGGGCCGGGCTGCGGCTGCGGTTCGCCGACGGCACCGCCGCCGTGGCGAGCGTCGTGGTGGGCGCGGACGGCGTCGGCTCGGCGCTGCGTCCGCAAATCACGCCCGACGCCGAGCCGGCGAGCACTCCGATGGTGGGGGTCTACGGCCGCTCGCCGCTGCGGCGCGACGGCGTGAGCGTCATCCCGGAGGCGCTGCGGAACAGCGGGGTCCTGGCCATCGCCGATCGGCCGGGCCGCGCCTTCTTCTTCACCTCGATGCGGTTCGGCGAGCGCCCGCGGGAGGCGTTCGCCCGGCTGGCCCCGGGCAGCTACCCGCCCACCGGCGACGACTACGTGATGTGGGGGCTGTTGCTCCAGCAGGAGGAGGTGCCGCCCGGCCTCCGCGGGAACCTGCTGGCGCTGCGGGAGCTGGCGGCCCGGATGACCACGGATTTCCACCCGCTGATCCGGCGGCTGGTCGACACCGCGGAGCTGGACGCCACGGTCCTCAACCCCTTCGCCACCGGCCGGCGCCCCGGGCGATGGGCGGTGCCCCGGGCGACGATGATGGGCGACGCCGTACACGTCATGCCGCCCTTCGGCGCGCACGGCGGCAACACCGCGCTGCGCGACGCCGCCCTGCTCGGCCACAAGCTCGTCGAGGCCCGCTCGAGCGGCGCGCCGGTGGAGGAGGCGATCGCCGGCTACCAGGCGGAGATGGTGCCCTACGCCTTCGACGCCGTCGACAACGCCGCCCGGCTGATGCGCCGCCTCACCGGGGGCGCGGCCGCGCCGCACTGGGTGCTGACCCGCGTGCTACCTCGGCTGCACCGGGTCACCGTGCCGGAGGCATGATGGCGGCATGCCCCAGGAGCCGGCCCGTGCGTCCGCGATCACCGACCTCATGCGCGCCGGGCGGGAGAATTCGCGGCTGTCCATGGTCTTCCGGTACGCCATCGCCGACCGGCTCGGCGTCACCGTGAGCGACCTGGAGTGCCTGGACTTCCTGGCGGACGTCGGATCCGCCACCGCCGGGCAGGTCGCCGAGCGGACCAACCTCACCACCGGGGCCGTGACCAGCATGCTGCGCCGGCTCCAGCAGGCCGGCTACATCACGGCCGAACGCGATCCGGCTGACCGGCGGCGGATGATCGTCGCCATCCGGCCGGAACGGATCGCCGAGCTGGACCGGCCGTACGAGCGGTTCGCCGAGCGGGTGCGGCGGCTCGTCGAGGGCTACCGCGTCGAGGAGGTCATGCTGCTGGTCCGGCACTTCGGCCGGCTGCAGGAGTTGTACCTCACCGAGCTGGAGCGCCTCCGCGGCTCGGCGGAGGGGTCGTCGCCCGGGTGACGGGTGCCGCCGCTCGGCGGCACCCGTCAGATCCGAGAGGCTCCGTCAGATCCGAGAGGCTATTGCAGCGACCACTGCTGGTTTCCCTGACCGCCGGCGACGCAGGCGTAGACCTGCAGGCCGGTCCCGTTGCCGGTGCCCTGGCCGATGGCGTCGAGGCATTTGCCGGACCCGGTGTTGACCACGTTGCCGTTGGCCTGCACCGTCCACTTCTGCGCGCCGCTGCCGTTGCAGGTCCACAGGTTCACGCCGGTGCCGTCACCGGCGACGTTCAGGCATTTGCCGCTCTGCGGGTTGACGAGCGTGTTGTTGGTGTAGTTCCAGGTCTGGTTCCACTGCCCGGTGCAGTCGTACAGCTGCAGCCGGGTGCCGTCGGCGGTGCCGTACCCGATGATGTCCGCGCAGCGCCCACTTGCCCGGCCCTTGAGCGCACCGCTGGTTGCCGGCGGCGGCGTGGTGACGGGCGGGGTGGTGACCGGCGGGGTGGTCGGGCCGGCCGTGGTCGGCGACGTCGGCGGGCTGCTGGGAATCAGCGAGCATTTGGCGGTGTACTTGGAAACCCGGGTGTTGTCCTGCAACGACGGGCACATGAACGGGGTGTATCGGGTGTCGCCGTCGACGAAGATCTTGAGCCACGGGATCTGCGTCCGCAGCTCGATGTCGTTCGCCTTGGTCCAGAAGAGGTGGTCGGCGCCGCTGTACTGCACGTACGCCCCCGGGGTGTCGGCGCGCAGACCGGGATAAAGACCATCGAGGTACGACGGGGTCACCACCGTGTCGTTCTGGCCGCCCTGGATCAGCGTGGGCACCCGGTCGTCGTTCAGGTTCCCGGACGGGAAGAACGGCGCGAGACCGATCGCGGCCTTCAGGGACGGGCGCTGAGTGGCCGCGTAGAGGGCGCCGCCGCCGCCCATCGAGTGGCCGATCACGGCGAGCCGGCTCGCGTCCACCCGATCGCGTACGGAGCTCCGCGACGTCAGGTAGTCGAGCGCGGCCAGCAACTGGGTGCCCCGGGCGGTGTCCCAGTCGTTGGTGCTGTTGGTCTCGACCCCGATCACGACGAACCCGAACGACGCCAGCCGCGGCCCCATCCAGGCTTCCTCGTCGGCGAACCGGGCGGTGTAGCCGGGCACGATCGCCACCGCGCCCCAGGTGCCCTGGCTGGTGTCGGTCGGGTAGTAGATCGTGCCGCCGTTGAAGCCGTTGCCCGGCGACACGTTGATCTGCGCGGTGGCGAACGGCCCGTACGTGGCGGCGATGCTGGCCACGGTCGGATTCGGACCGCGCTGGTACGGGCTGTCGGCGGCGGACGCCGATTGGGTCGCGACCGCCGTGGCGGCCACCACCGCGCCGAGCGCCGCCGACGCGCAGAGCATGCCGAGACGCCGGCGGGCCGGACGAGGGGGAGCGTCGCCGATGTCGGGGGTGTGCATCGTGGTACTCCTCTGCTGTCGATGACGGGTGCGACGGGTGGCCGTTGCCGGCAGGCGAATCCGCCTGCCGGCAACGGCTCGATGGCTGGCGCCGTACGCCGCTAGCGCTGCAGGGTGAGCAGGCCCGGACGCCACGGCAGGTTGTTGTAGTCGCCGCCGGCGTTGGGGTCCTTGCCCTGGTAGAGCAACTGCAGGTTGCAGGCGTCCACGGTCTTGGTCTGGTCCGGGTTGTTCCGGACCAGGTCGCCGTGGCTGATGTCGTTCGTCCACGAGGCGCCGCTGTTGGCCTTGCCCGCGAACGGGTTGCTCTCGCTCGCCGCGTTCGGGGTCCACGACCCGCTGAGGCTGCTGGAGGTGAACGACCGGAAGTAACGGCCCTGGCTGCCGATCGCCTCGACGATCATCAAATACTGGTTCTGCCCGGCCACCTTGTACACCTCGACCGCCTCGAACAGGTTGTTCGTCGAGTCACTCATGATCGTCGTGTACGAGGAGCCGAAGCTGCCCGGGAAGTTCCCGATCGGCATGCTCGCCCGGTAGATCTTGCCGTTGTCGCCGGCGAAGAACAGGTACATGTTCTGGCTGTCACCGATCAGCGTCTGGTCGATGACACCGTACGGGGCATCGGCGATCGTCCCGGTGAACAGCGTCTGCGCGCTGGACCAGCCGTTGGCGTTGGTCGGGTCGCTGGAGGTCTTGTAGCTGAACGACGTCGGGCCCCACTGGTACGCCAGCACCCAGATGTTCTTCGGCGCGAAGTACAGCAGCGTCGGGGCCACCGTGCCCTGGCTCATCCCGTTCTGGCCGGCCGACGCCATGTCGGACCAGTTGGTGAACGGGGTGAAGTTCATCGAGCCGTACGAGCCGTTGGCGACGTTGGACGCGTACACCAGGTGCTTGCCGTTGTAGACGACGTTGGTGAAGTCCTTCAGCGACGTCCAGCCGTTCTTCGGCTGGGCCAGCGCGCCCGTCGACGACCAGCGGTAGCTCGACGGAAGGGCGCAGCCGCTCGGCGACGACGTCGGCGGGGTCGTGGGCGGAGTGGTCGGCGGCGTCGTGGGCGGGGTGGTTCCGCCCAGGGAGACGAGCTGGAACTGCTGGTTGGCCTGGCCGTTGCAGTCGTAGATCTGGACCTGCTGGCCGTTACCGGTGCCCCAGACGTCGAGGCAGCGGCCGGACTGCACGCCGGTGATGGTGCCGTTGGAGTTCACGTTCCACTGCTGGTTGCCCTGGCCGTGGCAGCTGTAGATCTGCACCGCCGAGGCGTTGCCCGAGCCGGCCGCGTCCAGGCACATGTTCCCGTACACCCTCAGTTGCTTGTCGGATGTGTACGTCCACTGCTGGTTCGACGCGCGGTTGCAGTCGTACAGCTGGACCCGGGTGCCGTTGCTCTGCGAGGCGTTCGGCACGTCGATGCACCGGCCCGACTGCGTGCCCCGGATCTCGTTCGTGCCGCCCGGGGTGGTGGGCGACGAGGTCGTGGGAGTGGGCCCGGTGGGAGTCGGCCCGGTGGTGGTCGGCGTCGGGGTGGCGGCGTTGAGGGCGTTGAGGACCGAGTTGTACGCGGCCTTCTTGTTACCGCCACCGTCGAACAGCAGCGGGCTCTCGTTCGAGCGCCAGGAGTCGCTGTCACGCACGCCCCACACGGTGATACCC